>JAHBWE010000002.1:0-304948 GCA_019637155.1 Labilithrix sp.
TCCGCCTCCGCCGCCGCCGGAGGACGCCGGCTCGCCGCCTCCGCCGCCGCCTCCTCCGGCGGATGCGGGGTCGGGCGCTGACGCGGGCTCCGGACCGAACAGCGGTGGTGAAGGCCCCGGCACCGAGGAGCCGCCGCCGGAGGAGCCTTCGGGCAAGAAGCCGAAGAAGCCGACGACCAAGCCGTCGGGCACCTCGAGCGGATCGGTCACGATCACGCCGAAGCCGCAGCCGACGCAGGAGACCGAGGAAGGCTGCGCGATGACGCCGGGCTCGCACGGCTCCTCGACGCCGACCTCCGCCGCCCTCGGCCTCGTGGTCGCCGCGACCCTCCTCGCGCGCCGCCGCCGCCGGGACTGAAAAGAGGGCTCGTGGTGGCGGCGCCGCGCCTCGCGTGTCGCCGCCGCCGAGCGTGAGGAGGAGCGCCCTCGCTACGGCACGACGATGCGGCTCGCGTCGACGGCGCCGAGGCCCTTCAGGTCGAAGGAGGCGTCGGCTGCGTCGTCGGCGCCGGCGGCCCAGGCGGTGCGGCGGGCGCAGATGACCTGGCCTGGGTCGGCCTGCGCCTGGAGGCGGGCGGCGAGGTTCGTCGTCGCGCCGATCGCCGCGAACTCCGTCTTGAAGAGGGAGCCGAGCGAGCCGAGGACGACCGTGCCGGACGCGACGCCGGCGCGGAGCTCGAGCGGCAGGCCCGAGTCGAGCGCGTGCCGCACACGCGTGATGCGGTTGCAGCGCGCGACCAGCTCGCGCGCGAAGGCGAGGCCGCGCTTCTCGTGCTCGTCGCCCTGCGCGATCGCGAGGAGGCCGTCGCCCATGTACGTGAGCGGCTGCACCTTGTGCTTCGCGAGGAGCGGGACGCCGAGCTCGAAGAGCCCTCGCACCGTGTCCATCACCTCCTCGGGCGTCAGCAGCAACGAGCGCGGCGTGAAGCCGACGAGATCGGCGAAGATGATCGTCGCGTCCGCGCGCGTCGTGCGCGCGAGCTCGGCGAGGCGGCGGCCCGAGTAGCGCAGCGCGAGCCGCTCGGAGCGGAGCGCGGGCTCGAGCTCCGCCGCCGCCTCGTCGACGAGGCGCATCCACACCGCGTTGTTCGACTCCATCGCCCGCGCGTACGCGCGCTCGAGCCGCTCGCGCCGATCGTCCGGGTCCTTCGCCGCCCGCGCGTGGAGGATGCGCGACTCGATCTCCGCCTCGCTCACGAAGTCCACCTGCGCCCAGAGCTTCTGCTGCTCCGCGAGCCAGTCGGGCTGATCGAGGACGCTCGGATCGATCTTCGCCTCGTGGAATCGGAGGAGCGAGACGTGGACCGGGAGCGTGAACTGGCGCGTGGAGTCGGAGTCGAGCCAGGCGCGCGCGCGCTCGCGATCGCCGAGCGCCGCGAACGCGCGCGCGAGGGTGAGGCCCGCGTAGCCGCGGAGGTAGTGCGTGTCCTCCGTCACGCCGCGCGCGAGCTCCTCGAGCTTCGCCGCCGCGGGCGCGAGGCGCGGATCGACCGGCACGATCTCCACGAGCGCGGTCGCGAGGAGCGTCTGCATCCGGAGGCGCGTCAGGAGCGGGACGTCGGCCGCGCGATCGAGGACCGCGAGCACCTCCTCCGCGAGCGCGGCGCCCTCCGCCGCCGCGCCGAGCTGCACGTCGAGGCGCACGAGGTGCCCCGCCGAGATCGCGACCCCGATCGGATCGTTCATCGCGCGGCGGCGCGCGACGAGGGCGGTGAGCGTGCGCTTCGCCTCGACCCACGCCCCTTGCCCGATGAGCACCTGGCCGAGCGTGTCCGCGCTGCGGACGAGCGCGACCTCGCCGTCGATCGTGACGAGCGCCTCGCCGATCGCCTCCTCCGCCGGCTCGAGCCGGCCGAGCCGGATGTACGCGGTCGCGAGGAGCTGCTGCGCGCGGGCGTACGTCGCGCGCTCCTCCGCCGGCAACGCCGCGAGCAGCGCGCGCACGCCGCGCACCGCGTCCTCGAGGCCCTCCGGCTTCGCCTCGCGCACGGCGACGCGGAGGCGGAGCAGCTCCGCGACGCGCGCGAACGGGCCGGCCGGCACCTCGCTCGCGAACGCGTCGAGCGCCGCGCGCGCGCCCTTCGGATCGAACGCGAGCTCGCGCGCGTGGGCGGCCGCGAGCGCGCTCTGCCAGTCCGTCGCCGCGGGCGGAGCGGAGGCGGCCTCCTGCTCGCGGAAGAAGCGAGCCTCGGGTCGCTCCACCGCCGCGTCAGGGGCCGCGGCGGATGCCACTCGTGCGGACCATCTGCTCGAGGTCGGCGAAGCGCTGCGCGAGCGCGCGGACGAGCGCGCCCGTCCAGCCGGAGAGGCCGAGGCCCTCGCTCATCGTCGCCTGATCGAGGACGAGCACGGTGACGTCGTCGACCGCCGCCACCGTCGCCGCGCGCGGCTCGTAGAGGATGAGCGCCATCTCGCCGAACGCGTCGCCCGGCTCCATGATCGCGAGCGTCTCCTCCGTCCCGTCCACCGTTCGGTACGCGCGGCAGCGGCCCGCGACGATCATGTACGCGGCGTCGCCCTTGTCGCCTTCGTGGAAGATGATCTCTCCCGCGCGGAACGCCCGGCGCGGGAGGTGGAGGCCGCCGTGGAGGAAGGCGCGCATCGCCTCCTGGAACTCCGCGACCGTCTGGTAGCGCTTCGCGGGCTCGGCCTGCGTCGCCTTCTCCGCGACCATGCGGATGCGGCGCGAGATGCCGATGTTCGAGCAAGCCTCGTCGATCGAGACGATCTCGCCGTTCGCGGCGCGCTTGATGAGCGTGTTCGGGTGCGCGTTCGCGCCGTAGGGGCCGTGCCCGCAGAGGATCTCGAACAGCATCGCGCCGAGGCCGAAGACGTCGGAGCGCTCGTCGACGTCCTTCGGGTTGCCGCGCGCCTGCTCCGGCGCCATGTACTCCGGCGTGCCGACCGGGCCCGGCGCGTTCATGAGCGCGTTGCGACCGGACGCGGGCTCGTTCTTGATCAGCTTCGCGAGGCCCCAGTCCATCAGGTAGACCTGCCCGAAGTCGCCGACCATGATGTTCGCGGGCTTGAGGTCGCGATGCGCGACGCCGCGGTGGTGCGCGTACGCGACCGCGTCGCAGACCTTGAGCAGGATCTCGATCGCGCCCTCGATGCGCTGCACCTCCCCGGGGCGGTACTGCGCGAGCCACTTGTCGAACGAGCGGCCCTGCACGAGCTTCATCGTGAAGTAGGGGATGCCGTTCGGATCGATCGAGAGCTCGTGGACCGGCACGATGTTGGGGTGCTCGAGCTGCCCCGTCATCTGCGCCTCCGCGATGAACGCGTCGCGGTAGAACGCCTTCGTCGCGTAGTCCTTGTCGATGCGCTTCAGCGCGACCTGGCGGAGGAGGTTCCGATCGGTCGCGGGGTGCACGTGGCCCATCGCGCCGCGCGCGAGGGCGCGGTTCAGGACCAGATGAGGAGGGGAGGGGATCTTCTCGGCCGCGATCGCCTGCGGGGAGAGATCGGTCGAGCCCGCGACCGGGATCTGCTCGATGACGCGCACGTAGCTTTCGGCGGCGGTGAAGGCGCCGCTCGGTCGATTCGGCAAGAACGGATTCGTCACGGCAGGGGCTCCTTCCGAGGGATGGCGCATCCTAGCCGGGATCCCCGGCGGGCGTCACTGCGAGCAGACGTTGCCGGCCGGGCGCTTCAAGGTCGCGAAGAGATGGTCGCGGTCGCAGCGCTCGACCTCCCTTCCGCTCGGGCAGCTGCTGACCGTCTTGCACTCGCACTCGATCCCGAACGACGTCTCGGTGAGACAGCACTTATCGTCCGGGGTGAGGTCGAAGACCTCGAGCTCCTCCCAGTTGCACCTCTCGGCGTTGGGTCCGCCTTCGGCGTCGTTGTCGAACGTGCACTTGCACGTGGGGTTGGGGAAGGTCCGCTTGTACGTGCAGGCGAAGTGACCGCAGAGGCAGCCGCCGTCGGCGGTCTCGAAGCAGGAGCCGCCGTCGGTGCTCACCGGCGAGCACTCGCCGCCCCCGCTGGCCGCCGACGCGGAGCAGGTGCAATACCTGCCGCCCTTCGTCAGCGCGCACGTGCGATGCTCGGCGCGATCGCCGAGGCACGCCTCTTCGCACGCATCGTCGATGCACCGCCGGAGCGCGCCGGCGCTGCCGTTCGGCGACCCCGTGCGGACGCGGTTCGCGCAGGCCCTCTCGTCGCCGGCCATGCATTCGGCCACGTCGCGCGCGGCGTTGACGTAGCCGTCCTGGCATCCGCTCGCCTCCGCGCAGCACGCGGTGAGCCGGTCTCCGCAGCTGCCGTAGATGCACTTCGCGCAGTCCGTCGTCTGCGTGCGCGGCGCGTCGCACGAGAACTGCGCCGCGAGCACGCCCGGCGCGCACTCCGTCCGGCACTTCGACTCGATGCACGTCCGGACCTCGTCGCCCTCGGTCGTCTTCCGCGCGCCGCCGAGGAGGGACGAGCAGCGCGTCGAGCCGTTCCCGCACTCGTCGACCGCGCCCATCGTCGTGCCGGTGGTGCTGTAGAACGTCCCGTAGCCCGCCTCGCGGCACGTCTCGACCCCGCAGCACGCGTCGATCTTCGGCTGACACTCCGCGCGCATGCACTTCGCGCACTCGGTCTCGCCGGCGAAGGTGCAGTGCGCGCCGGGCTCGTAGTCGGGCACGAGCAAGACGCAGCCGGCGAGCGGGCCGAGGAAGAGGAGCGACGCGAGCGCGCGCATCAGAAGCGGACCCCGACGCCGCGGTCTCCGACCACGACGCTCTTCTTGCTCGGCACGACGAGCGCGACGATGAGGCCCACCGTCCCGACCCCGAAGGAGATCGTGCTCACCCAGCCGAAGGTGCGCGCGTTCGAGAGCGAGTCGCGGGCCTCGAAGCCGTGACAGTAGCTCCGCTCCTCGATGCAGCCGTCGCCGGCGTCGAGCGCGTTCGTGAGGGTGAGGGCGCCCGTGACGGCGGAGAGCACGAGGCCGCCGAGGCCGACGCCGAGCGCGGCCCAGAAGACGGGGTTCGGCCTCGTCGCGGCGCGCGGGTCGGCGGCGGCGCGCGGCGCGTCGGGCGCGGCGCCGGGCGACTTCTCCCGCGCGAGCGAGGGCGAGAGCGCGGGGACCTCGATGACCTTGCGCTCGCCGGTGCGCACGTCGGCGTGGACGGTGGCCGTCGCGTGGTCCGGCGCGCTCGCGGTGACGACGTGCGCGCCGGGATCGACCGCGGTCGCGACGCCCCACGCCGCGGAGGGGAGCGTGGTCGTGTCGAGCTTCACCTCGATGCCGGTGACGGGATGCGGGACGAGGACGGTGACGCGCGGGACGTCCTTCTCGAGCGCGCCGATGTTCGTCCGCGCGATCTGCTCGCGGTCCTTGCGGTTGTCGCGGAGCGCCATCGCGAGCGCCTCGCGGTACTCGTCGAGCGCGCTCGCGATCTTGCCCTCGCTCGCGTGGCACGACGCGAGGTTCAGGAGCGTGCCGCCGCCGGGATCGAGCCGCTGGCTCTCCTTCAGCTTCGGACACGCCTCCGCGAACCGCTTCTGCTCCATGAGCGCCCGCCCCTCGTCGAAGAGCGCCTGCGCGAGCCGAGCGTCTTGGTCGGAGAAGGCAGGACCCGCGGCGAGCGTGAGCGCGACGCCAAGTGCGGACGCCAGGAAGCGCGCTGGACCCGGGGTGCAGGGGCGAAGCCCCTGCGTTGAAACCTTCACTTCTTCGTGGGAGCCGGCTTCTTGGTCGGGAAGCCGCGCTTCTTCATGAGGGCGTTGGTGTCGACGTCGCGGCCGCGGAAGGCGCGGAAGCCGTCGGCGGGGTCGATCGTGTCGCCGACGCTGAAGACGTTCTTGCGGAGGCGCTCGGCGACGGACTTGTCGTAGGCGCCCTTGCCCTCGGTGAACGCGCCCCACGCGTCGGCGGTGAGCGTGTCGGACCAGAGGTAGCTGTAGTAGCCCGCCGAGTAGCCGTCGCTCGAGAAGACGTGCCCGAACTGCGGCGTGCGGTGGCGCATCACGATCTCGGGCGGCATGTTCATCGCCTTCAGCGTGTCGCGCTCGAACGCCTTCGGGTCGATCGTCTGCTCGCCGGCGAGGTGGAGCTTCATGTCGATGAGCGCGGCGGAGAGGTACTCGACCGTGCCGAAGCCCTGGTTGAAGGTCGACGCCTTCTCGATCTTCGCCGCGAGCTCCTTCGGCATTGGTTTGCCGGTCTTCACGTGGAGCGCGTACGTATTGAGCACTTCGGGGGTGGAGACCCAGTGCTCGAGGAGCTGGGACGGGAACTCGACGTAGTCGCGCGCGACGTGGGTGCCGGCGAGGGTCGGGTAATTCACGTTGGAGGAGAGGCCGTGGAGGGCGTGCCCGAACTCGTGGAAGAGGGTGCGCGCGTCGCTCCAGGAGATGAGGACCGGCTCGCCCTCTTTGCCTTTTACGAAGTTCGAATTGTTGCTGACGATGGTGGTGACCTCGCCCTTGAATTTCTCCTGCGGGCGATAGGCGTTCATCCACGCCCCGGAGCGCTTCCCGGCGCGGGCGTAGGGGTCGAAATACCAGAGTCCGATTTGTTTGTTCGAGGTCTTGTCCGCGACCTCGAAGACGCGGACGTCCGGGTGATGGACCGGCACGTCGGTGACCTGCGTGAACTTGAAATTGAACAGCTCGCCCGCGACCCAGAACATCCCCTCGCGGAGCTTCTCGAGCTGGAGGTAGCTCTTCACCTCGTTCTCGTCGAGGTCGTATTGGGCTTTACGGACCTTCTCCGCGTAAAAGCGATAATCCCACGGCTGGATCTTCGCCTTCGGCTTCTTCGCCGCGGCCATGTCCTTGTCCTTGATCGCCTGCATGTCGGCGACCTCTTTCTTCACCCGGTCCACCGCCGCCGGCCACACGTCCTCCATCAGCTGCATCGCGCGCTCCGGCGTCTTCGCCATCGCGTTCTCGAGGCGCCAGTGCGCGTGGGTCGGGTAGCCGAGGAGCTTCGCGCGCTCGACGCGGAGCTTCAGGACCTGGGTGATGATCTTGTTGTTGTCGTGCGCGTCGCCGTTGTCGCCGCGGTTGACGTAGCTCGTCCACACCTTCTCGCGGAGGTCCTCGCGCGTCGAGTAGGTGAGGAACGGCTCCATCGCCGAGCGCGTGTTGGTGATCGCCCACTTGCCCTTCTGGCCCTTCGCCTCCGCGGCGGCGGCGGCGCCCGCCTTCACCGAGTCCGGCAGCCCCGCGAGGTCCTCCGGCTTCTCGAGGATCAGCGCGTAGCCCTCCTCGTCGGCGAGGACGTTCTGGCTGAAGCTCGTGAAGAGCGACGCGAGCTCCTGGTTGATCGCGGTGAGCCGCGCCTTCGCGGTCTTGTCGAGCTTCGCGCCCGCGCGCACGAGCGAGGTGTAGCGGCGCCAGACGAGGCGCTGCTCCTCCGCCGTGAGCTTGCCCTTCTCCGGCGACTCGTAGACCGCCTCCACGCGCTTGAAGAGCTTCTCGTTCTGCGGGAGCTCGTCGCGGAAGGCGGCGAGCTTCGGCGCCATCTCCTTCTCGATCGCCTTGAACTCGGGGCCGTTCATCGTCGACGCCCAGACGTCGTAGACCGTCTCGACGCGGTCCATCGCGCGGCCGGAGTCCTCGAGCGCGGCGATCGTGTTCGCGAAGGTCGGCGCGCTCGCGTCGTTCGCGATCGCCTCGATCTCCTTCCGCGCCTCGTCCATCGCCGTCTCGAGCGCGGGCTTGAATTCGTCGACCTTCACCTTGTCGAACGCCGGGACGCCGCCGTGCGGACCGCCCCACTTCGCGAGGAGGATGCTGTTGGACTTCGGCATGGCGGTCGGGGGCGGAGGGGTGACGGCGGTGCTCGGGGGAGGAGGCGGCGGCGCGGGGGCCTTGGGCTCCGGGTTGCCGCAGGCGGCGACGAGGACGAGGGCGCCGAGGACGAGGGCGTTACGCATGGCGACGCAGTAGCCCAACTCCGGGCCGGGCCCAAGCTGGTAGGCTGCGGGAAAATGCGTCGCGCCGTCCTTCTCTTCGCCCTCGGATCCGGGGGTTGCGCGGCCGGGCAGGCCGAGGAGCCGCTCCGGATCGTCGTGCCGCCCCAGCCGCCGCCTCCGCCGCCCGCGCCCGTCGCCCTCGCCCCGGTGCCGTCCGCGGTCGTGCCGGTCCCGGTGCAGCCGCTGACGTGCGAGCAAGGGACCGCGTTCCAGGCGAACGACCTCGCGTACTGCGCGTACGCGCAGGCCGACACGTGGGAGGACGCCGAGGAGCGCTGCGTGAAGACGGGCGGCCACCTCGCGTCGATCCCGACGCGCGAGGTGAACGACGCGCTCCATCTCGTGCTCGGCTCGCCGGTGCGCGCCGGACGCGCCGCCTGGATCGGGCTCGAGTCGCCGACGAAATCGAAGGCGGGCTGGAGGTGGAACACCGGCGAGGCGGTGACGGCCGCGAGCTGGAACGCGTCGGAGCCGAACAACTGGGACGGCAACGAGGCGTGCGCGGAGTGGCTCTTCGCGAACGGTCGCTGGAACGACACGCGCTGCAACCTGCAGCAGCCGTTCATCTGCGAGTCGAGCGGTGACAAACCGCTCGCCTGCACCGGCCATCCGGTGACGGGGCTCGGCAGGAGCTACTGCTACGTCGGCCGCGAGGTGACGCACGCCGAGGCGAAGGCGCAGTGCAAGCAGATGGGCGGCCGCCTCGCGACGCCGAAGATCGCGGCCGAGAACGAGGCGCTCAAGAAGGGGATGGCGCAGCGCTTCGAGGTGACGCGCATGTGGATCGGGCTGAACGATCGCGAGACGCGGGGCTCCTGGGAGTGGTCGACCAAGACGCGCGCGCGCTTCACCGCCTGGGAGCCGGGGGAGCCGAACGCGTTCGGCCGCGAGGCGTGCGTCGAGCTCTTCGCCGATCGCTGGACCTGGAACGACCTCGACTGCGAGGTGAAGCTGCCGAGCGTCTGCGAGGGCCCCGCGAAGCAGCCGTGACCCCCACCGCAGGATTGCGGTAACCTCGATCGCTCCGATGCCGCTCGACGACGTTCAACGCGCGCTCTCGACGCTCCTCGATCCGTTCGCGGATCCGGAGGTCGCGAAGGCCGTCCGCGCGCGCTGGCGCGAGGGCGGCAAGCGCGCGGAGGCCACCCAGCTCTCGCCCGAGATCCGCGAGGCGGCCGACGCGCTCGCGGCCGCGCTGCCGGGGCTCACCCACACGGGCGAGGTCGCGGAGCTCGGCGAGATGTTCTCGGAGCCCTCCGCCGAGGTGCTCTTCGCGTGGGTGACCGAGAGCACGTGGCGGCGCGACGCGCTCCTCGCGCAGCTCCTCGACGAGGCCGCCGTGCGCGCCGCGTTCCGCGATCGCGTCCCCGACGTCGCGCGCCGTCGCGTGGTCGAAGGTCCGCTCGCCGACGCGCTCCGCGCCGCGCCGCTCCTCGGCGACGGCGCCATCCTCGCGCTCCCCGAGAACGCGGAGGCCCGCGCGCGCCTCGAGATCCTCTTCTGGGAGGCCGGCGCGAGCGCGTTCGAGGTGCCCGAGCTCGCGAAGTGGCTCTGGGGCTCGCACGAGACGTTCGAGATCATGATCCGCGGCCCCGCGCGCGGCGCGCTCCGCGGTCGCGTCCTCGCCGCGCGCACCCTCGAGGTCAGCGTGCGCGGCCTCTCGCCCGCCACCGATCAGGAGCTGATCGGCAAGACGCTCCAGGTCTTGCAGCCGCTCTTGCTCCATCCCGAGCCGCTCGTGTGGGTCCACGCCGCGCGCGCGCTCGGCCGGATGATCGGGCCGCTCGAGCAGCTCCAGGGCACGATCCTCGACTGGGTCCTCGGCCCGTCGCAGCTGCTCCGCCAGCGCGCGATGACCGCGCTGGCGGCCCTCCCGCGAGAGCGCTTCAACCTCCTCGCCGGCCAGCTCATCACGATCATGGACTCGCCGCAGGAGGACGCGTGGGTCCTCGCCGCGATCGCGGCCGCGACGCCGTACCTCTTCTTCGAGCGCCGCGACCTCTGGGATCGCCTCGCGGTGCGGATCCTCCGCGGCGACGGCGGCGCGATCGGCGCGCGCGCGCTCGCGCGCGGCCTCGCGACGATCTGGCGCCGCGGCACCCATCGCCGCGAGATCGAGGAGCCGCTCCTCGCGCTCCGCGAGCAGGCCCGCTCCGTGCGCGCGGCCGACGTCGACGAGGCGCGCCGCTGGATCGAGGTCATCGCCGTCACCGACGTCGTCGACGGCGCGGAGCGCGATCCGCTCGACCTCGAGCTCGGGCTCGAGAACCTCGTCCGCCTCGCGGCGCAGTACGACGACGAAGAGGCCGACGCGCGCGCCTCGCGCTTCGCGGTCTCGCTCGCGCCGACCTTCGGCGAAGCGCGCCGCATCGCGCTCGGCACCGGCTCGCTCCGCCATCGCTCCGCGGCGGTGAACGCGGTCGAAGGCTGCGCGCGCGCGTTCGCGCTCCGGCTCTGGGGTCCGCTCCTCGCGACGAGCCCGGGCGGCGGCGATCCGATCGAGGCGCCCGATCTCGAGGAGACATGGAAGACGATCGCGCGCGCGCCGGCGGAGATCCTCGATCTGATCAAGGAGCGGCGCGCGGGCGGCGACGGCGACACCGTCCCGCTCGAGGTCCTCGCGATCCGGCTCGGCGGTTACGCGCTCGACGCCTGCGGCGAGGACACCGACTTGGGGCCCGGCCGCGGCCCGACCGCGCACGACACGTGTCAGTGGCTCCGCAAGATCGACGGCCTCGCCGACGGCACGCGCGAGCTCCCGAAGCCGCTCCGGAGCGCGCTCTCTTCTTTGTTCTGGCGCCTCGTCGACACGACGCGCGGCACCGCGCTCGGCGAGGTCGACGACGTGCACTGGCTCGGTCCGTTCGCGGCGTGGTGGGCGCTCGTCATCGATCGCCCCGCGATGCTGCTCCAGCTCGCGACCGCCCTCCCGATGATGGACGTCGGCGCGCTCCAGCGCTGCTGCGACCACGCCGACGCGCTCCGCACCGCGGTCTCCTCCGGCGAGGAGTTCGGGCAGTGGGGCCACAAGGCCGCGCCCAGCCTCGAGGAGCTCCACGCCGTCGACACCGAGCTCACGCACGCGCTCGCGGGCCTCTCGCGCGCGCTCGCGGCGTTCGCGCCCGCGTCGGGCAAGAACGAGAACCTCGAGGCGATGTGCCTCGACCTCGTCCTCGCCGCCGATCGCCTGCAGTCCGCGCTCGCGGATCCGGTGCGCGCGCTCCACCCCGCGACCGCGGACGGCGGCGACGACACGCTCCGCCGCGGGCAGACCGAGAACGCGCCGCGCGTCGCGGGCCTCGTCGCCCGCGCGATCCGCGCGCGCGAGCTTTCGATGCTCGACGTGTGGTTCGCGTCGCTCGGCCCCGTCACCTCCGCGCTCCTCGAGCAGGCCGTGCGCGGCGCGATCGGCCGCACGCCGCCGCCGCCGCCCGCGCCGAAGAAGGCGGAGGCGCAGATCATCGCGGGCTACGAGCTCGTGAAGAACCTCGGCGAAGGCGGCATCGGGACGGTGTGGCTCGTGCGCAAGCCGGGCGCCGATCGCTTCTTCGTCCTCAAGATCCCGAAGGCGGAGGCGCTCCAGAACGCGACCGAGACCGAGCGCGCCGGCATCCTCGCGTCGTTCCAGGAGGAGGCGAAGGCGCTCGCCGGCCTCTACCACCCGAACGTCGCGAACATCATCGATCGCGGCGTCATCGAGAACGTGCCGTACCTCGTCCTCGAGTACCTCATCGGCGCGGACCTGAAGCAGTACTCGGGCGCGCGGCTGATGACGCTCTTCGAGCTCCGCCAGGTCGTGCTCGAGACGTGCGCCGGCCTCGCCGCGCTCCACGCCGCCGGCCTCGTCCATCGCGACATCAAGCCGGCGAACCTCTGGCTCCGCCTCCCGCTCCAGGGCGGCGAGCGCTTCGAGGCCGACAAGCACCGCGACCCCGCGCACGCGACGCCGCTCGCCACCGTCGTCATCGACTTCGGCATGGTGCGCGCGATCCGCGTGCCGGCCGAGGTCGGCGGCCGCTTCGTCGCCGGCACCGCGGGCTACATCGCGCCGGAGCAGGTGCTCGATCCGGTGGAGCTCGATCCGCGCTCGGACGTCTACGCCCTCGCCGGCACGATCTACAACGTGACGACGGGCAAGGCGTTCTTCGACGACGTCGAGAACCCGCGCGACCGCATCATCGCCCACATGCGCCGCGATCCCTTCGAGGAGAGCGAGCGGCTCAAGTCGTACCCGGCCGCGGTCGCCAAGCTCCTCCGCGCCGCGGTCGCGAAGGAGCCGAAGGACCGCCCGCACCCGCTCGAGTTCGGCCGCGAGTTCGTCGCCGCGCTCTGAGCCGCCGCGCGCGGGATCGCGACCACGCCCATGTCGTCCGCTGCGCCGCCGCGATCGGTCGTGACGATGCTCGCGGTCGGCGCCGGGCTCGCCGCGGCGTCGCTCTACTACAACCAGCCGATGCTCGCCGCGCTCGCGCGCGACCTCGGCGCGACGCCTTCGCTCATCGGCCTCGTGCCGACGCTCACGCAGCTCGGCTACGCGACGGGGATCCTCGCCTTCGCGCCGCTCGGCGATCGGCTCGATCGCCGGCGCGTCATCCTCGTGAAGTGCGTCGCGCTCGCGGCCGTCCTCGCCGTCGCCGCGCTCGCGCCGAACGCGCCGGTGATGATCGCGGCGAGCTTCGCGCTCGGCCTCGCCGCGACGACCGCGCAGGACCTCGTCCCGGCCGCGGCCGCGATCGCGCCGGCGGAGTCGCGCGGCCGCGTCGTCGGCATGGTGATGACGGGGCTCTTGCTCGGCATCCTCCTCTCGCGCGTCGTGAGCGGCGCGGTGAGCCAATACGCGTCGTGGCGCGCCGTCTTCGGCGGCGCGGCGGGGGCGGTGGTGCTCCTCTTCGCGCTGCTCGCGTGGCGCCTGCCGTCGTTCCCCCCCGCGACCGATCGCTCGTACGTCGCGCTCCTCGCCTCGATCGGCGCGCTCGTTCGTGACCTGGCGCCGCTCCGCCGCGCCGCGCTCGCGCAGGCGCTCCTCAGCTTCGCGTTCAGCGGCTTCTGGTCGACCCTCGCGCTCGGCCTCGACGCGGCGCCGTTCCACCTCTCGAGCACGGTCGCGGGCGCGTTCGGGATCGCGGGCGCGGCGGGCGCGCTCGCCGCTCCGCTCGCGGGCGCCGCGAGCGACAAGCGCGGTCCGGAGTCGGTCGCGCGCGCCGGCGCGCTCGTGTGCCTCGCGTCGTTCGGCGCGATGGCCGCGCTCGCCGAGTCGCTCGTGGCGCTCGCGGTCGGCACGGTGGCGTTCGACGCGGGCGCGCAGTCGAGCCTCATCGCGCATCAGACGATCATCTACGCGCAAGATCCCGCCGCGCGGAGCCGCCTCAACGCGGTGCTCGTGAGCGGCATGTTCGTGGGGATGGCGAGCGGCGCCTTCACCGCGTCGCGCGTCTTCGCGGCGTGGGGGCTCCGCGGCGTGCTCGTGCTGTGCGCGGGCGCGTCGGGCGTCGCGCTGCTGGTGCGGAGGCGTTGAGTCAGGGCGCGCCCGCGTCGTCGCAGTGGCACTTCGGTCCGGGCCCGGCGTCGGCGCTCCGCACGAAGCTCACGCCGCAGTGGGGATCGCACAGCTTGCGGACGAGGCGGAACGTGTAGACGTACTGGAGCGAGCACTTCGATGGAACCTTGCGGTTGCACGTCGAGCCGTCGCCGTAGTCGCGAAGGTAGGAGATCCTCACCCGGTCGCTCGTGCGCTCGATCACGTGGTGCTGCGTCCTCGTCTCGTAGGTCGGGCACTGCGAGCCGAGGCCCTGGATCGAGAACGCCGACGACTTCGGCTCGGGCGGCGGGGCGAGCACGATGTCGGAGCGCGCGCCGCCGAAGCCGCCCTTCTTCGGGAGCGGGAGCGGGAAGTTGCCGGTGACGCGCTCGGCGCCGGACTTGTCGCGCCAGATCTTCATCGGCACGAACATCGTCACCGTCGCCGGCGCGAGGGGAGCCCCGCCGTCGGGCGCGGTGCACGTGTCGCGGAGCACCTCGGTCGTGACCTCGTAGTCGCCCGAAGGCAGCGGCGGCGCGGCGACCTCGGCGATCTCCGCCGCGGCGTCGGGGCCGGCCTCGGCGACGTCGGCGGGCGGCGCCGCGTCGATGACGACGACGACGGGCGCGACGGCGGGCTTCGGGTCGTGACCGCCGCACGCGACGAACCCGGCGGCCGGGCCGAGCGCGACGGCGGCGGCGAGGACGGCGCGGGCCATCCGTGCAGCGTACATGCTCAGCGGAGCGGGAACGGCGTGAGCACGAAGTCCTTGCCGCCGGCGTGGCAGCCCGCGCAGAGCGGCTTGCCCTGGCCCTCGATCGAGTGGCGGCCGGGCGTCACGTCGAAGGTCTCGTACCAGTACCAGCCGCCGCCGCCTTCGCTCGCCGGCTTCGTCTTCACGTAGGCCGCCCAGCCCGTCACCTCGCCGTCGCGGAGGAACTCCTTCACCGCCGCCGATCCCTCCGGGTGCTCCGCCGCGCCCGCCTCGAGCGACGCCTCGAGCGTGGGGTTCACGAACGTGAGCACCGACGACGCGTGCGGCCCGGTCGAGGGATGGGCGGCGGACTCCTTCGGCCACGAGGCGTAGGCCTTCGTGTGGAGCCACGCGTTCATGCCGGCCGCGTCGCCGGGGACCTCGGTCGTCGTGCTCGTCTCGGGCGGCGGCGTCGCGGCATCGTCGTCACCGGTGCACGCGGCGAGGAGGACGGCGGCGAAGGCGGAACGGAGGTGCATGGATCGATCTACGCCGTATACCGGTCGCGGTTTCGCCGGTCACCGCCGTTTGACAGGTCGTTCGGCCGGTGTCAGTTAAATCGGGCGCGCTTCGAGGGCTCCCCGAGCCCGAGCCGATGCGCGGGTTGACGGCGCGCCGTCGGGGGCGCGATCGTGGCGCATGCAATTCGATCTCGTCGCGATCGCGCGCGACGTCGCCGAGCGCGAAGGGTTCGTCGTGAAGTTCCCGCCGGGCGCGGAGGCGCTCCGCGAGCCGTACGACGGCGGCGACGCGTCGATCGTCGACGAGCGAGCGCTGCTCTGGTCGTCGATCGACAACCGTGAGTCCACCGACCTCGATCAGATCGAGGTCGCGGAGCGGCTCGAGGGCGGCGTCATCCGCGTGAAGCTCGGCATCGCGGACGTCGACGCCTTCGTGCCGCGCGGCGCGGCGCTCGACCTCCACGCCGGGCAGAACACGACCTCGCTCTACGCCGGCATCGCGACGTTCCCGATGTTGCCCGACGACCTGTCGAGCGGCGCGTCCTCGCTCCTCGAAGATCAGGAGCGGCTCGCGGTCGTCACGCAGATCGACGTCGCCGCCGACGGGCAGGTCGTCGGGGCGAAGATCTACCGCGCGAGGGTCAAGAACCACGCGAAGCTCGTCTACGACGACGTCGGCGCGTGGCTCGAGGAGCGCGGGCCCGGCCCGAAGGACGAGCGCATCGCGGCGCAGGTGAAGCTCCACGACGAGGCGGCGCAGCGGCTCCGGAGGCGGCGCATCGATCACGGCGCGCTCCAGCTCGAGACGACGGAGGCGCGCGCGGTCGCGAAGGACGGCGAGGTCGTCGACCTCAAGCTGACGCTGAAGAGCCGCGCGCGCGAGCTGGTCGAGGACCTGATGATCGCGGCGAACGGCGCGACCGCGCGCTGGCTCGAGGAGCACAAGTTCGCCTCGATCCGGCGCATCGTCCGGAAGCCGCGGCGCTGGGACCGCATCGTCAGCCTCGCCGCCGGCTTCGACGTGAAGCTGCCGGAGGAGGCGAACGCGCTCGCGCTCGCGGAGTTCCTCGCCGATCGCCGCGCGAAGGACCCGAAGCGCTTCGCCGACGTGTCGCTCTCGGTCGTGAAGCTGATGGGCCCCGGCGAATACGCGGTCGCCGATCCCGACTCGCCCGAGAGCCACTTCGGCCTCGCGGTCGACGACTACGCGCACTCGACCGCGCCGAACCGCCGCTACGGCGACCTCGTCACGCAGCGGCTCTTGAAGGTGTGCGCGCGCGGAGACGCGCCCCCCTACTCCGCGAAGGAGCTCCTCCCGATCGCGGAGCGATGCAGCGAGCGCGAGGACCACGCCCGGAAGTTCGAGCGCACGATGCGGAAGGTCGGCGCCGCGCTGTTCCTGTCGCGCCGCATCGGCGGGACGTTCGACGCCGTCGTCACCGGCGTGAACAAGAACGGCACCTTCGTGCGCCTCCTCGATCCGCCGGCGGAGGGACGCGTCGTCGCGGGCGAGGCCGGGCTCGACGTCGGCGATCGGACGCGGGTGAAGCTCGTCGCGACCGAGCCGAAGCGCGGCTTCATCGACTTCGTGCGCGTCTAACGGAGCTTCGTCGGCGTGACGGTGAGCTCGTAGCGGCGCTTGTCGTCGTCGACGCTCACGACGAGGGTGGCCTTGCCGAGCGGCGCGAGCGCGGTGCCGTGCGTCGTCAGCTTGCGGATCGCGCTCCCCTCCATCGTGCTCATCTCGAGCTCGACGTCGACGAGCACGTCCTCGGTGCCGGCGAGCCCCTGCGGGTGCGCCTTCACCTTGAGGCCGACGTCCTGCCGCGGCGGCGTCGCGGGGGCGGGGCCCGACGGCGGGACGAGCGGCACGTTCCGGCCCACCGTCACCTCGCCGGTGTGGTTCGATGTAATGTTCACGGAAAAACTGGTAGGCCCGACAATGGCGTCTTTCGGATCTTTCGGTGTAAGGACGAAGTCGTAGCGGTGGACGTGGAGCGTCTCGTCGCCGTGCCAGCGCGGGCCGGCGGGCGAGGGCGGCGGCACCGGCGCGCTCGTGAGCGTGGGCGGCGTGCTCGCGACGGCGCGGGGCGGGGGAGGCGATGCCTGCTGGCATCCGAGGGAGAGCGAGGTGACGAAGAGGGACGTGATCAGACCGAGCTTCATGGCGCCGCGCCCATGCAACGACGGGGCCGCGGCGAAGTGGACGAAGAGCCGCGTGCTGTCGGCTCGTCTCGCCGCGTGTCTCTCGGCGCGGCGTGCCAATCTGACGGAGCGCGCCTTCGCGCGTGCAATTTCGTCAGGTGGCTCAGGACGTCGGCGGATCTCGTCGGTCCGCTTCGCCTTGGATGCATGCAAGACCCTCGGCTTCGTGCCGGCTGAGCACGAGGTTCTCCAGGTCGATGAACGTCCAGTCGAGGGCGTTCAACTTGGCGTTGAGCGCCTGAATCTCCGCGTCGCGCGCGCGGAGCTCCTCGTCCTGGGCCTCCACCTTGGCCCTGAGCGTGGAGACGATCTCCACCATCGCTTCGAGGGTGGAGAGGACGCGTTCACTCCGGCGAAACAGCTCGCGTTCGGCCTCCGCCTTCGCGCTGAGGACGGCGATGGCATCCAACACATCCTGAATCGTCGGCTCGCTCATGGCTCTAAGAGTATGCCGCAACGCGGCGCCGAGATCCAAGAAGCGGCCGCGAGCGAAGGAGCGGGCCTTCGCGCGTGCAATTTCGGCAGGCGACTCGGTAGAGTCGCGGGCGATGGAGACCCAGCGCTTGCGTCAGCTCTGTCTCGTCGTCGAGACGGGCGGGCTGCGCGAGGCGGCGCGGCTCCTCGGCATCTCGCACAGCGGGCTCTCGAAGAGCATCAAGGCGCTCGAGGACGAGCTCGGCGTCGCGCTCTTCGCGCCGAGCGGGCGCGGCGTGGTGGTGACCGACACGGGGCGCCGCGTCTACGAGGCGGCGCGGCGCGTGCTCGCGCAGACGGACGACCTCGCGAGCGTGGCGCGCGGCGAGGCGCCGGCCGCGCGCCCGCTCCGCATCGCGACGTTCGAGGTGTTCTCGACCTACTTCGCGGGCGAGCTCGTCGCGCGCGCGTTCGGGGATCGTCCGATCGCGCTGCGCGAGCGGGTGCCGGGCGCGATCGAGGAGGCGCTCGCGGACGACGCCGCCGACGTCGGCATCACGTACGTGCCGATGCCGCGCGTCGAGATCGACTACCTGAAGGTGACGTCGATGGAGATGGGCATCTTCGGCCGCCCCGACTTCGCGTCCGTGCCGATCGCGAAGCTCCCGTTCTGCGCGCCGGCGATCCCGCTCACCGGCGTCGCGACCGCGATGCGCGGGCTCGACGGCTGGCCCGACGAGCGCGTGCCGCGCACGGTCCGCTACGCGCTCGACATGCTCGAGTCGGCGCTCGACCTGGCGCGGCGCGGCCTCGGCGTCCTCTACGCGCCGGCGTTCGTCGTCGCGCTCCACAACCGGACCGTGAACGCGCGCCACGCGCTCCACGCGCTGCCGCTGCCGAAGGGGATCGACGCGAGCGTGCGCCGCCGCGACGTCTTCGTCGTGAAGCGGCGGTCGACGGAGGAGAGCGCGGACATCAAGAAGATCGCGCGCGCGCTGCGCGAGGTCTGCTCGCTCGCGCCTTCTCCTTGAGCACGGTTGCCTTCGCGCCGCCGCGCCGCCAGACTTCGGGCGATGCCGTCGGCCTGGGACCAGACTCCGGAGGACCTGCGCGCGCTCGGCTACGAGCGGGACGCGGCGCACCTCTTCGGCCGGCTGCAGCGCATCGCGACGTGGGACGCGGCGGGCCCGGCGCTGGGGCGGCGCGGGCGCGACCTCGTCGAGCGCGCGGGGCTCGACCTCACGCTCCCGCGCATCGTGGAGGAGCGGCCCTCGGCGGACGGCGCGACCCGCATCGTCCTCGAGCTCGCGGACGGCGCGCGGATCGAGGCGGTGCACATGCCGCGCGCGGTGCGGCGGCCGCGCGTCACGATCTGCGTCTCGAGCCAGGTCGGCTGCGCGATGGGCTGCACCTTCTGCGCGACCGCGCGGATGGGCCTCGTGCGCAGCCTCACCCCCGCGGAGGTGGTGGCGCAGCTCCACGCGGTGATGCGTCGCTTCGGCCCGCGCTCGGTGGAGCAGCTCAACGTCGTCTTCATGGGGATGGGCGAGCCGCTCCACGACGTCGAGGTCCTCGTCCGCGCGCTCGAGGTCCTCTGCGATCCGGCCGGCCTCGGCCTCGCGCCCGGCCGCGTCACGGTGTCGACGGTGGGTCACGTCGCGAACCTCGATCGGCTCGCAGAGAGTCGCTGGCTCCCGCAGCTCGCGATCAGCGTGAACGCCGCGAGTGACGAGGTCCGCCGGAGCCTCATGCCGATCAACCGCAAGTGGCCGCTCGCCGAGCTCCGCGCGGCGCTCGATCGCTGGCCGCGCGATCGGAAGGTGACGCTCGAGTACGTCCTCCTCGCCGGCGTGAACGACGACGACGCGAGCGCGGATCGCCTCGCGCGCTGGGTCGGCGACCTCCGCCACGTCGTGAACGTGATCCCGTTCAACGCGTGGGAGGGCGCGCCTTACCGCGAGCCGAGCGAGGAGCGCATCGCCGCGTTCTGCGCGCGCCTCCACGCGGGAGGCTGCCTCGCGAAGGTCCGTCGCTCGCGCGGCCGCGACGCGCGCGCCGCGTGTGGGATGCTCGTCACAGGACGTGCTGCCACGCCGGCAGCGTGAGCATCGAGAGACCGCGCCCACGATCGCGCCGCAACGTCCCACCCGAGCGCGCCTGCGTCAACCATGGCCGCGGCCGCGCTCTCATGACGGCCTCGCGCTTGCATCTCGAGGGAGGGTGGAGACTCCGTGATGAAGCAGAAGCTGGCGGCCGTGCTCGCGGCGCTCGCGTGGTGCGGGCTGGTCGCGGCGTGCGACGACGACACGGGCACGGAGACCGGCACCGGCAACACGCGTTCGGTCGGGACGAACTGCCCGGTCGCAGGCGGCGGGACGAGCGGCACGGTGGTCGGCGGCGGCACCTCGACGAGCGGCGGCACGACGACCGGCGAGGGCACCGCGACGAACGAGGCCGTCGACGACGGCGACTGCACGACCGCCGGCAGCGGCACGAGCAGCGGCACCGGCACCACCACGAGCACGAGCGGCGGGCCCGAGGACCCGCCGCCCGGCGTCCCGTTCCCGACGCGTTAGCTCGCGGACGCTTGTCCGAGCAGCTCGTTGACCTTGCGCTCGTACTCCTCGGAGGTGATCTCCTTCGCGGCGAGGCGCTCCGCGAGGGCGGTGAGCTCGGCGCCGTGGGCGGCCTTCGCTTGCTCGACCTTCGCTTCGTTCGCGCCGTACTCCTTCCGGAGCTTCCCCTTCTCTTCGCTGAAGACCTTGCGCAGCTCGGCGGGCGTGGCCTTGCCGTCGGTCTCGTAGAAGTGGTTCACCGCGCGCCCGACCGCGCCGACGGCGACGTAGGAGACGACCGCGCCGCTGACCGCGCCCGCGAGCGTGCCCCAGCCCGGGATCATCTTCACGAGCGAGTGCGCCGCGCTCTGCGCCATCGCGATCGAGAGGATCGACGCGAAGCGCGTCCACTTCTCCTTGCCGGTGAGGGGCTGGCCCCACAAGATCGAGATCTCGTCGACGACCGCGCCGAGCTGCAAGAGCACGCCGACGTCGCCGACGAACGGTATCGGGAGCGCGCCGAGGATGGCGGCGTTCATCGTGCGCCGCGCGAGGACCGCCTTCACGCGCGCCTGGCGCTCGACCGGATCGAGCGCGGGCGAGACCGGCAGGTCGTAGGCGCGGCGCCGGAGGAAGTCGTCGAGCTGTCCGTCGCCGCTCTCGACCGAGAACGCGTTGCGGATCTTCTTCAGCACGTCGTTCTCGGACTGCACGGCGCCGTCGCTCGTCGCCATCGCGTACGCGACCTCGAAGACGGCGCGCCGCACGACGGGTGAGGTCACGGCGGCGAGATCGGCCTCGAGGTCCGACGGCTCGGTGAGGAGGTCTTCGAGCGACTTCCCCTCGACCACCGGCACGAGCTCCGCCACGGCCGATCGAAACAACTTGCGCTCCTCGTCGCTGATCTTCCCGTCCGCCCGCGCGACCGCCCCGATCACGCGCAGCGCCGCCGTTACCTCCGCTTGGCTCATGGTTCTCTCTCCCTTCGCCGCCCCCCATAGCACGACCGCGGCAGCGACCCGGATCCCGACCCTGCGTAAGAGCCCGCGCCGTCGGGGAACGCGATCGCGGCAGCGTGCATGCGCGTCGCAGCGCGTGCGACTCCCGCGCAGCAAATTCGCGGATCCTGCTCCGGCGCTTCGTCTCGTGCGTAGGCTGCGCGATTCTGCAGACTTGCGGCCCTCTCGGGCCGTTCTTGCCGAAGGAGCCTTTCCCATGATGAAGCGTTCAATCGCCCTTGGACTCGGTGTGCTTGCAGGAATGCTCGGAGCGCCGGTCGCGGCCCACGCCGAGCCGCTGGTCGCCTTGAAGGTGTCGACGTCCACGAGCGCCCTCGTCACGTTCGACAGCGCGACGCCGGGCACGGTCGATCCCGACAAGCCGATCGCGGGGCTCGACACGGGCGACGTCCTCGTCTCGATCGATCATCGCCCCGACACCGGGGTGCTCTACGGCATCGCGCAGTCCGGCAAGCTCTACACGCTCGCCATCGCCGGCAACGCGGTCACCGCGACGCGCGTCGGGACGAACGCGGTGACGCTGACGGGCCCGTCGTTCGGCATCGACTTCAACCCGTCCGTCGACCGCATCCGCGTCGTCAGCACCGCGCGCGAGAACCTGCGCCTCAACCCGGCCGACGCGACGCAGCTCCCGGCGGGCGCCTCGCCGGAGCTGAAGCTCCAGTACCCGGTCGCCGGCGTGTGCCCGACGCTCGACGCGCCGATCGAGCCCATCGACGGGCCGCTCGTGATCGGCGTCGCGTACCGGAACAACGTGGGCGGCGCGGCGGGCTTCACCGACGCGGACGGCTCGAACCAGGGGCTCCTCCAGTACGGCATCGACGCGCGGAGCT
Source organism: Labilithrix sp. (assembly GCA_019637155.1). Classification (NCBI taxonomy): domain Bacteria; kingdom Pseudomonadati; phylum Myxococcota; order Polyangiales; family Labilitrichaceae; genus Labilithrix; species Labilithrix sp. The sequence goes on from JAHBWE010000002.1 coordinate 21,676, forward strand.
CGAGCCTCGTGCGGATGGGGAACGCGAACCTCAACGACGGCTGCGTCCAGACGGTGGGATCGCTCAACATCACGCTCGACGCCGACCCCGCGACGCACGGCGGCTTCGACATCTCGACCGCGACCGGCGTCGCGTACGCGTCGCTGTCCACCGGCGGCGGCGCCCCGACGCTCTACACGATCAACCTCGAGACCGGCGCGGCGACGTCGGTCGGCGCGCTCCCCGCCGACACGCGTGACGTCGTCGCGCTCGGTGCGCCGAAGGCGGCGCCGGTGTTCGCCGTCACGAAGAGCAACAAGCTCCTGAAGTTCGACGCGTCGGACCCGGGCGTCTTCACGCTGCAGCCCACCGCGATCACGGGGCTCGGCGCCGGCGAAGCGGTGCACGCGATCGACTTCCGCCCGAAGACGGGTCAGCTCTACGCGCTCGCGGTCGCGGGCACGGTCGCCAAGCTCTACACGGTCGACAAGACGACGGCGGCCGCCACGGTCGTGAACGCGGCCGGCTTCACGGTCGAGGGCGAGGCCTTCGGCATGGACTTCAACCCCGTCGCCGACGCGCTCCGCATCACGAGCAACACGGGGAAGAACTACCGCATCGCGATCGCGGACGGCGACGCCGGGACCGACACCGACCTCGAGGTGCAGGACGGACCAGACCCCGGCGCGAGCCCCTCCGGCGGCGCGGTCGCGTACACGAACAACGTCGCGGCGCCGACGGGCGGGACGCGGCTCCTCCTCCTCGACCCGGCTGCGCGCTCGCTCTTCTCGCAGGGCTCGCTCGCGGACGGCGGCGTCGTCGACGGAGGTCCGAACGGCGGCCAGCTCTTCTTCGTCGCGCGCGCCGGCGTCGGGAGCGCGGCGACCGGCGACGCCAGCATCGTCGGCTTCGACATCGCGCCCGACGGAACGGCGTACGCGTCGTTCAACGCGGGCGGGACGCCGACGTCGCGCTTCTACCAGATCGATCTCGGCGAGCAGCCGGCCGGCAACATCGCCGCGCGCTTCGGCCGCTTGATCGGCCCGCTCCCCGGGCTTCAGGGTGAGGACCTCGTCGCGGGTATCGCGGTCGAGGTCCCGGTCCCGTCGGATCCGGGCGACGCGGGCACGGAGCCCGACTCCGGCTCGACCTCGAGCAGCACGAGCAGCTCGAGCAGCACCGGCGGCACGAGCAGCACGAGCGGCGGTACCACGCCTCCGCCGGACGGCGGAACCTCGGTCCCCGGCGCAACGCCCGGCGGCGAGGACGACGACGGCTGCAACTGCCGCAGCGCCCCCACGATGGCCTCGGCCCCAAGCGCCCTCGGCCTCGCGCTCGCAACACTCTGGCTCGTCCGCCGCCGCCGCCAGTCACGCTAAGCCGATGCCGTTCCGCGGGCGCGCAAGAAGCGCGTCCGCGGACGCTCGCACCACGCTCGCACCCGCGGTCGCGCACGACCGCGCCCGTTGGACGCAAGCGTTCGCAGGCGTCGCCGTAGATGGTCGCGTTCGCAGGCGTCCGACCGCGCGTCGCGGACGGTCGCACTCGCATCCATTCGCGTTCACGCCCGCGCTCGCGGCGTCGTCGGCATCGCCGTGGATGTGCGCGCTCGCAGGCGTCCGCGGTATGCCCGACGGCGCGTCGTGGATGGTCGCGTTCGCACGCGTTCGTGCACGCGCTCGCGGCGTTACGACGGCGCGTCGTGGGTGATCGCGTTCGCGGGTGTTCACGACAGCGCGCCGTGGATGGGTCGCGTTCGCAGGTGTCCGCGGTATGCCCGACGGCGCGTCGTGGACGGGTCGTGTTCGCAGGTGTCCGTGGTGCGCGTCGTGGATGGGCGTGTCTTGTGGGCGTTACTTCGGGTGGCGGCGGCGGCGTGACACGCAGGTGATGGCGGCGAGGAGCCAGAGTGCGGTCGAAGGAGCGGGCGCGCCTGGGGCCGTGCTGCACCCCGCAGGCGGCGTCGCGGTGTACTTTCTCTTCCTCCTCTTCGGAGTGTCGTCGTCGTCCTCGTCGTCCGTCGACTTCGTTTTCTTCTTTGTCGTGCCGTCGTCGTCGATCGAATCGGATTGTGGCTTCGTCGTCGACGTGTCGTCGTCGGTCTCCGTCGACTGCGCTGGGGCGGGCTCCGGCGGTGGGGGGTACATCTGGACGAGCCCGGCGATGTCGCCGGGGCTCAGCGTCGTCGGGAACACGGTGAAGCGGTCCGGGTAGCAGTAGTTCATGATCGACATCAGGTCCCAAGCGCCGATCGCCTCGCCGTCTTGGAACGGGTCGCGATCTTCGCAGGACTGCGGCGTGTCGAGCCGCTCCTGCTCGTGGAGGAAGCCGAGCGCGTGGCCCATCTCGTGGATCGCGATCGACTTGATGCACCGCTCGCGCTTCGCCTCGTTCCCGCGGCAGATCGCGCCGAAGAACGGATCGTTCGCGAACGTGAAGTCGAGCACCATGCCGCCCGGCATACCGTCGAGCTCGTTGCCGAACGCCTCCACGCGCGGGCCGTCGCCGCCGCTCGCCACGCGGATGTGAATGCCGGGAGAGCTCGCGGTGCAGGCGCCGTAGCCGGTGAAGCGGACGGCGCGGTCGTTCTTCTCCCAGCTGTCGGTGAAGCTCTGCTTCGTCCACTCCTTCTCCTTCTCGAAGCCGGGCGTCTCCCAGCAGACAGGGATCTTCCCGGGCTCCTTCCAGAGCACCTCCCGCAAGACCTTGAGCTGCGAGCTCGTGGCGCCGAGCGCGATCTCCTTCTCGACCGGCTCGGCGCAGCCGGCGCCGGCGCCGGCTACGACGGAGAGGATGCTCGCGAACAGCGCCGCGCGGAGCTTCGTCATGCTCCACGAGAGAGCATCGTTCGTACCGTCCTCTCCCCGCGCAGCTTTCCAGCTACGTGCGATCTGCACGCAGTGACGACGCTCGTTCTCCAGCAAACGTGGAATCTGAAACCCACCCGCCGACCCCACCGAGGGCGACTCCCATCCCATGAGGCGCCAAGGTAGGTCCTGACGTAGGCTAGAGTCCGCGATGATGACGGCGAACCTCGCCATGATGAGCCCTGAGGTCGAAGCTGCGGCGGGGAGGTTTCGTGGGTTCTTTCAGGAGCTCGCGCGCACCTTCGTCGAGAGGGAGGACCTGCTCGCGCAGATCGCGCTCGCGCTCCTCGCGCGTGAGCACGTGCTGATGACCGGGCCGCCGGGGACGGCGAAGAGCGGGGTCGCGGCGGCGGTGCTCGGGCGCATCGTCGACGAGCGGACCGGGAAGCCGAGCGTCTTCGCGCGGCAGTTCACGGAGAGCACCGTGCAGACGGACCTCGTCGGTCCGATCGACTTCAAGACGCTCATGCAGTCCGGGCGGACGGAGCACTTCACCGACGAAGGCATGCTCGGCGCGGTGCACGCCTTCCTCGACGAGGTGCTCGACGGGCGCGACATGCTGCTCCGCACCACCCTCAACGTCCTGCAGGAGCGCGAGCTGAAGCAGGGCACGAAGACGACGGCGGGCCAGATCGAGTGCGCGTTGATGACGACGAACCGATACCTCGCGGAGGTGCTCGAGGGATCGCGCGAGACGCTGCTCGCCTTCGTCGATCGCATCGCGTTCGTGTCGTTCATCCCGAAGGGGTTCAGCGACGCAGAGAGCCTCGGCCGCGTCGTGCGCTCGCAGATCGGCGGCGCGCGGCGGCCGCTCACGTCGCTCCTGACGATCCAGGACCTCGACGTCCTCCAGGCGATCGCCGACCGCGTCGTCGTCGGCGACGAGCTGTGCGGGGCCCTCTGCACGCTGCTCGAGCACCTCGACGCCGACCTCGCCCAGGCCGCGAAGCACGATCCGACGTTCCTCGCGACGCGCTACCTCTCGACCCGCACCGCGGTGCGGCTCGGCCGCATCCTCCGCGCGATCTGCGTCTACGACGCGATCATGAACGGCGCGACGCGCACGCTCGAGGCCGAGCATCAGGACCTCGCGCTCCTCCGCCTCTCCGTCCTCCTCTCCGGTCCGAGCCACGGCTCGCTCGCGCGGCTGATCGAGCGGGAGTCCGATCCGCGCGAGCGGCGGCAGCTCTCGATCCTCCGCACCGAGCGCGAGATCTTCGATCGCGCCCTCGCGCGCTTGCCGAAGCCCGCCGCGAAGAAGAAGGAGCCGCGGAAGGAGAACAAGCTCGAGGCGAAGGTCGAGGAGGCGATCGCCGCGCCCGCGCCGGCGCCGCTGCTCGAGACCGCGGCCGAGCTCGCGAAGGTGAGCGACGCCGGCGGGCCCGGCGCGCAGCAGGCGCAGGCGCTCCTCGACACCACGCTCGGCCACCTCGCCGAGCGCGCGCTCCGCGCCGGCGCGACCGCGGGCGCGGGCCCGAGCAACGACGCGGGGGCGGTCGTGACGGAGCTCTCGACCCTCGCCGACGGGCTCGAGCAGGCGAGCGGCGCCACGCGTCCCGTCGCGCGCTGGCTCCGCGGCCGCGCGATCCGCATCCTCCTCGACAGCGCGTCGCTCATGGGCCACTCGCTCGATCGGCTCGAGGTGATCCTCGGGACGTGCGAGCGGCTCCGCGCGGCGGGCGCGGACCTCGACGCCGACCTCGCCGAGCGCGCGACGTCGCTCGCGGTCACGCGCGTCGAGGACGACCTCGTCGAGTCGTGTGACGCGGGCTTCCGCGACGCCGTCGCCGACTCCCTGAAGCGGGTGGGGGACGAGGACCTCGGCGTCCTCCTGAAGGCGCTCGCGCCGGCGCTCGCGCAGATCGACACGATCGGCGCGCGCCTCGTCGCGCTCGGCGGCAAGCCGGACTCGCTCAAGACCAAGGTCATCGGCGCCCGCATCGAGCCGCTCGTGAAGGCCGCCTTCGCGCGCGTGAACACGACCGACCGCGCCGCGCTCGTGGAGCAGGTCGGCCAGCTCGTCGACGCGCTGCACGCTTCGAACCTCCGCGCCGTCCTCCCGAAGACGACCGTGCTCCGCTTCGCGGTCGAGGCGCTCGTCCGCTCGGAGCAAGGGAAGGGGACCGTGCCGCCGTCGCCGGTGCGGGACTACGACGGCTACCGCGCGCTCCGCTCCTCCATGCAGCGCGTGTCGCTCGCGTTCACGACGACGGAGCTCGCGCTCCGCACGTCGCCGGAGAAGCCCGCCCTCGCGCACACGCCCGACGCGCTCGTCTCGAGCATGAGCGACGTGATCGCCGCGCTCCCGGAGACGCTGCGGCAGGAGGTGGTGACGCTCGACCTCGCGCGCATCGATCGCGCGGTCGCGTTCGTCGAGACGTGGTGGAGCCAGCTCTCCGCGCGGTCGGACCTCGCCGCGCTCGAGGCGAGCAAGTTCTTCGTCGTGACGCGCGAGGAGGGCGCGCTCCTCCGCTTCACGCTCGAGGCCCGCGTCATCGCCGACGTGTTCCCGGAGGCGGCCGAGCGGGTCGGCCCGATGCGCGCGCGGATCGAGGCCCTCGAGGCGGCGTCGAGCAAGGCGCTCGTCGATCTGCGCCGCGTCCGGGCCGACGCCGCGTGGGGCGAGATCCTGGGGCCGCGCTCCTGACGTCATGAACGAGACGGCCGACCGCCTCGATCGGATCCTCAAGGGCCCCGCCGCGATCGAGGCGCAGACGTTGTTCCGCATCGTGCGGCCCGTCCTCGCGTTGGCGGGATGGCGCGCGAAGCTCGAGAGCAAGGCGACGCTGGAGCTCGTGGCGCTCCTCCGCGACGAGACGCGAGACTGGAACGACATCGCGGCGAAGCTCCCCCACGCGGAGAAGGAGCTCGAGGCGAACGTGTCGATGCTCGAGCGCGTCACGATCGTCAAGAAGGAGGCGCCGATCGCGCACGTGCTCTGGCTCCGCCGCGTCGTCGGCGTGCTCGCCCTCACGCGCGAGGCGGTCACGGCGGAGGACCGCGACGCCGACGTCGTCTACGAGGCGCTGCGGACCGATCCGAGCGTGGTGCTCCCGCCGCTCGCGCCGCTCAGGATCGAGCGGCCCTCGAAGGAGGAGGACGGCGAGGACCACCGGCTCGTCGACCTCGAGCTCGCCACGATCGATCACCTCATGACCGCCGCCCGCGCGGAGAGCTTGATGCTGGGGCGGCGGCGGAGGCTCCTCGTCGCGGCGCGGCAGCGGCTCCTCGAGGCCGCGGCCGCGCTGCCGCTCGAGCGCGGCGGCGTCGGGATGCGCGCGCGCTGGCTCGCGCAGGAGATCACGCGGATCGATCGGCTCCAGGGCGCGGGCGTCGATCCCGAGGTCTCGCTCGTCCACCAGGCGCGGCAGGCGCTCACGCGGCGGAAGACGGATCTCCTCTACGGCTGCCTCGGCGCGCTGGAGGCGAACGGCGACCGCGAGCTCTCGATCCGCGCGGGGCGCGCGCTCCGCCGCATCGGCGGGGACGCGCACGCGGCCTCGGCGGAGCAGTCGACGAACGAGCTGCTCGGATCCACCGTCGCGCTCGTCGCGGAGGCGATCGCGGAGGCGCGCTCCGACGCCGAGACGACGATCGCGGTCGCGGAGGCGGAGTCCGATCGCGAGCAGGCGCGGTGGCTCCTCACCGCCATCCCCGCCGACGCCGGCGCCGCGATCGCGCGCGCGGCGATCGCGGCGGACGGCTTCTTCGAGGTCGGCGGCACGCTCGCGCCGGTGCGCGTCGTCGAAGAGACGACGGTGCCGCGCGTCGTGAAGCACCCGACGCGCGACATGATCCTGCAGACGGCGGAGGACGTGAACGACCTGCGGGACGCGCTCGTCGGCGATCCGCGCACGATCCTCCTCGACCTCGCGATCGGGCGCCTCTTCGCGCGCCGCTACGTGCGCGACGAGCCGGCGCGCCGCTCGCGGGTGGTGCTCCACGGCGAGGTCCGCGTCTACGTGCTCGACGGCTCGACCTCGATGTGGGGCACCCGCGCGCGCGTGCGGGACGCGATCCTCGTCGCGGAGCTCACCACCTTGATGCGGCGGCTCGAGACGCCGCGCAACGTGCGGTGCACGCTCTTTTATCGCTATTTCAACACGAAGCTCGGGCCGGTTCATCGGGTGCAGACGATCGCGGAGGCGAAAGATGCCATTCGCCAAGTGGTCAGCGCGAACCGCGAGGGCGGGACCAACATCCAACTAGCGCTCGCGTCGTCGATCGCGCAGATCGCGGAGGCGCGGGCGGGCGATCCGGACCTCGCGCGCGCCCAGATCGTCCTCATCACCGACGGCGAGGCGCCGGTCGACGAGGCCGCGCTCGTCGCCGCGCGCGACGCGATCGTGGGGCTGCCGATCGGCGTCAGCGTCATCGCGATCGGCGAGGAGAACCCGGCGCTGCGCGGCCTCGTCGCCCGGCAGCGCGCGAAGGGCGAGGCCGCCTTCTACCACTTCATCGAGCAGGCCGACTGCGAGGCGATCGTCGCGGGTGAGGTCCTCGGCGACGCGGTGCACGCGCCGGAGACGTGGGCGCGCCTCGCGGCGGATCCGCGCGCCCTCGACGACGAGCTCGGCGGCCTCGTCGAGGAGCTCGAGCAGATCGATCGGCGGCGCGATCACGAGGCGCTCGAGCGGCTCGACGAGGAGGCGCGGGCGCGCGTCGAGGTCGGGCTCGAGCACGAGGCCCTCTGCCAGGGCGAGCGCGCGCGGTTCGAGGCGCTGCGGAAGGACCGCGTCGCCCTCGAGGCCCGCTTCGCGCGATGGTTCCCGCCGCCGGCCCCCGGCACGCCCGCGCGCGTGGACGATCCCGCGCTGCCCGCGCCCGGGACGCCGGAGCGCGACGACATCGACGCGGTCGTCTGCGCGCTCGCCTCCGTCGCCGAGGTGGTGGCGCTGCTCGGCGGGAGCACCCTCACGCGGCGGGCCGACGCGATCGACCTCATCGAGCGCATCCTCCCCGACGCCCGCCTCACGCCGGCGTCGTACCGCGCGGTCCTCCGGAATTTTCCAGTGCCAATAACCTCGTCCTTACGCGCACTTCACGACGCGGTAGTGTCACCCGGCGATCCTCGCTTGGGGGATCGATGACCCTGTTGTGGGGCTCGCAACACGCGGTTTCTCGGAGTTTCAGACGGTGCGAGATGTGCGCTTTCGCCGATCCGCGTCGGCACACGGACTGCAACGTTGGTTGGTATGCGCCTCATCGTCCTCTCCCTCGCGGCGGCACTCGGGCTCGGCATCGGCAGCATCTCGGCCGTCGCTGCTGCAGGGCACCACAAGGCCGCGCCGCCGGTGAGCCAGTACGACGTCGCGTCCACGAACGTGGACCTCGCGCAGACGAAGCTCCGGAGCGGCGACGTCGCGAGCGCGCGCGTGCACCTCGAGGCGGCGAAGGCGAGCACCGCCGCGTGCGACGCCGACGCCACGTGCAAGGCCCGCGTCGATCACTTCAACCTCCACGCCCGCCTCGAGCAGACCGCCCGCCGCGTCGCGCTCTGGGAGAAGAAGTAACGCTCAGCCAGCCGCGAAGCGCGTCGAGCGCGCGGCGATCGTAGTGTGGACGAAGTGGAGCTTCTTCGTCGCGGTGTCCGACAGCACGAAGGGGTAGGCGTCGTCGTTGCCGAGGCCGCGGTTCAGGTTGTTGAGGACGTACGTGATCGTCGCCCAGCTCGAGATGAGCTTCTCGAAGCTCACGTCGGCGTCACCGACCGGGTTGGGCACCTCGAGGAGGGTGGGCTCGTCGTGGCGCGGCGGCTCGATCGAGACGCCGCACGCGGAGGCGGTCTCGAGCGTGTCGACCATGTGGAGGTAGTGGGCCCAGGTCTCGGCCCAGTCCTCCCACGGGTGCATCGCCGCGTACGAGCTCACGTACTCGTCTTGCCAATTCGGCGGCGGGCCCTGGCCGTAATTGCGTTTCAGCGCGTCCTGGTAGTCGGCGCGCTCGTCCCCGAAGAGCACGCGGAACGAGCCGATCGCGGGCGACGTGGAGATGAGGCGCTCCCAGTAATAATGGCCTGACTCGTGGCGGAAGTGCCCGAGCAAAGTCCGATAAGGCTCCTGCATTTCGATTCGCGTCTTCACGCGATGAGCGTCGTCGGCTTCTTGGATGTTCACGGTGATGACGCCCTCGGCGTGGCCCGTCAGCGCCTCTTCCATGAAATCGAACTGGAGCCCGTGCTCGGGGTCCTCGTGCCGGCCGCGGTAGGGGAGGCCGAGCCGATCGAACGTGTAGAGGAGCCGCCGCTTCGCGACCTCGAGCTTGTACCAGAGCCGATCGTTGCCGGCCTTGCCGAGGTTCGGGATCGTCTTCGTGAGCCGGCACGAACGGCAGAGCGCCTCCGGATCGTCCTCCCGCACGACCCAGTTGCAGACGTTGTACTTTACATAGTTATCGCAGAGGCGGTACGTCCGCCCCGTCCGCTCGGAGCGCCAGCGGTTCTGGCCCTCCGCGCCGGCGGGACGCTCGAGCGAGACGAGGAGCCCCTCCTCCGGCAGGTAGCCGAGCGCGCGCCCGCACGGGACGCAGACCGAGTTCTCGAAGAACAGGAGCTGCGCGCAGTGTGTGCAATGGAAGACCTTCATCGAGGGGAGAACCAAGGTAGCCTTGCGATGCTCGATGTCCATTCACGTCGCCCTGCATCATCGAACCTCGTATCGCTACGATCGATCGGTCTCCCTGGGGCCGCAGAGCGTGCGGCTTCGACCCGCACCCCATTGCCGGACGAAGGTCCTCGCGTACTCGCTGAAGGTCACGCCCGCGAAGCACTTCATCAACTGGCAGCAGGACCCGCAGTCGAACTACATCGCGCGCCTCGTCTTCCCCGAGAAGACGACCGCGCTCGAGATCGAGGTCGACCTCGTCGCCGAGATGGCGGCGTACAACCCGTTCGACTTCTTCGTCGAGCCCTACGCCGAGAAATGGCCGTTCGAGTACGACCCGCAGCTGAAGGTCGACCTCGCGCCGTACCTCCGCGTCGGCGAGAGCACGCCGCTCCTCGCCGAGCTCGTCGCGTCCGTGTCGCGCGAGCCGCGCACGCTCATCGACGTGCTCGTCGAGCTGAACCAGCGCCTCTGCAACACGATCAAATACCTCGTCCGCCTCGAGCCCGGCCTCCAGACGCCGGAGGAGACGCTCGCGAAGAGGTCGGGGAGCTGCCGCGACACGGGCTGGCTCCTCGTCCAGGTCTTCCGCCGCCTCGGCCTCGCCGCGCGCTTCGCCTCGGGCTACCTCATCCAGCTCGTCGCCGACACGAAGCCGCTCGAGGGGCCCGAAGGACCGAGCTCCGACTTCTGCGATCTCCACGCGTGGTGCGAGGTCTACGTCCCGGGCGCGGGTTGGATCGGGCTCGACCCGACCTCGGGCCTCCTCGCCGGCGAGGGTCACTTGCCGCTCGCGTGCAGCGCGGAGCCCTCGCTCGCGGCGCCGATCAGCGGCGCGCTCGAGGCGTGCGAGACGACCTTCACCCACGAGATGAGCGTCACGCGCGTGCGCGAGGAGCCGCGCGTCACGAAGCCGTACACGGAGGAGGCGTGGGGGGCGATCGCGGAGCTGGGGCGGAGCGTCGACGCCGCCCTCGGCGCCGGCGACGTCCGGCTCACGATGGGCGGCGAGCCCACGTTCGTGAGCGCCGACGACTTCGAGGGCGCGGAGTGGAACACCGCCGCGCTCGGGCCGACGAAGAAGAAGCTCGCGGCGGAGCTCTTTCATCGCCTCCGCGACGAATATGGGCCGAGCGGATTGGTCCATTTCGGACAAGGCAAATGGTATCCGGGCGAGCCGCTCCCGCGCTGGTCGCTCGACCTCTACTGGCGAAACGACGGAGAGCCGCTCTGGTCCGATCGCGCGCTCATCGCGGACGAGACGAAGCCGGACACCCAAGTGGCCAGTCCGGCCAACGCCGAAAAGCTCCTTCGCTCCGTCGCGAAGAACCTCGGGCTCGACCCCAAGTTCGTATTTCCCGCCTACGAAGACGCCTATTATTACGCGTGGCGCGAGCGCCGACTCCCGATCAACGTCGACCCCGCCGCCTCGAAGCTCACCGATCCGCTCGAGCGCGAGCGGCTGCGCCGCCTCTTCACCGAGGGGCTGGAGGAGGCGAGCGGGGCGGTGCTGCCGGTCGGCAAGGACCCGCTCGAGGCCGCCGCCGCGAAGGCCGCGCGCGCGAAGGGGGGGGCCGGCGAGGCCGCGCGCTGGCGCACCTCGCGCTGGCACTTCCGCGGCGAGCACTGCTTCCTCGCCCCGGGCGACTCGCCGCTCGGCCTCCGCCTCCCGCTCGACGCGACGCCCTGGATCGATCCGAAGGACCTCGTGCCGCCGAGCCCGAAGGATCCGAGCGACGAGGCGGAGCCGCTCGCCGAGCGCGCGAAGAAGCCCGGCGTGGCGGACGAGCGCGCGCCGGAGGCGGGCAAGTCGGCGCCGTGGGTCCTGAAGACCGCGATGTGCGTCGAGCCGCGCGACGGCGTCCTCCGCGTGTTCATGCCGCCGCTCGAGGCGCTCGACGACTGGGTCGAACTCGTCGGCGCGATCGAGGCCGCGGCGAAGGAGCACGCGCTGCCGATCCTCTTCGAGGGCTATCCGCCGCCGCGCGACGAGCGCCTCGGCCGGCTGAGCGTGACGCCGGACCCGGGCGTCATCGAGGTGAACATCCACCCCTCCGGCTCGTGGGACGAGCTCGTTCACCGCACGACGCACCTCTACGAGGCCGCGCGCCAGACGCGCCTCGCGGCGGAGAAGTTCATGATCGACGGGCGGCACGCCGGGACCGGGGGCGGCAACCACGTCGTCCTCGGCGGCGCGACGCCGAACGACTCCCCGTTCCTGCGGCGCCCCGATCTGCTTCGCAGCATGGTGGCTTATTTCCACCAGCACCCGTCGCTCTCGTTCCTCTTCAGCGGGATGTTCATCGGGCCGACGTCGCAGTCGCCGCGGATCGACGAGGCGCGGAACGACTCCCTCTTCGAAATCGAAATAGCTTTTGCGGAGCTCGACCGCCGCGCGGCGAAAGGCGAAGACGTCCCGCCCTGGCTCGTCGATCGCCTCTTCCGCGATCTCCTCGTCGACCTGACCGGCAACACCCATCGCGCCGAGTTCTGCATCGACAAGCTGTACTCCCCCGACGGCGCCACCGGGCGCCTCGGCCTCGTGGAGCTCCGCGCGCTCGAGATGCCCCCGCACCCGCGGATGAGCCTCGTCCAGCAGCTCCTCCTCCGCGCGCTCCTCGCCACGTTCTGGAAGGAGCCGTTCGCGCCCGCGCGCCTCACGCGCTGGGGCACCGAGCTCCACGATCGCTTCATGCTCCCGTTCTGGGTCTGGCAGGACTTCGAGGACGTCATCGCCGATCTCCGGCGCGCCGGCTTCGCCTTCGACGCGACCTGGTTCGCGCCGCACTTCGAGTTCCGCTTCCCGCTCATCGGCGCGATCGAGACGCGCGCGATGAAGCTCACGCTCCGCTCCGCGCTCGAGCCGTGGCACGTGATGGGGGAGGACGCGTCCGCCGGCGGCACCGCGCGCTACGTCGACTCGTCGCTCGAGCGGGTGGAGGCGCGCGTGACGGGGTGGAACCCGGAGCGCTTCGTGCTCACCTGCAACGGTGTGGAGGTCCCGCTTCAGCCGACGGGGAAGGCGGGCGACCTCGTCGCCGGCGTCCGCTTCCGCGCGTGGCAGCCGCCGCGCTGCCTCCATCCCCACATCGCCGTGCACGCGCCGCTCGTCTTCGACGTCGTCGATCGATGGAACGAGCGGAGCCTCGGCGGGTGCGAGTACCACGTCGCGCACCCCGGCGGCCGGAGCCACGAGACCCGCCCCGTCAACGCGCTCGAGGCCGAGGGCCGGCGGCGCGCGCGCTTCTTCGAGACCGGTCACACGCCGCGCCAGCGGATCGTGACGCAGGCCGCCCCGCCTTCTCCGGAGTTTCCCTTCACGCTGGATCTCCGCCGCGCGGCGCCGTCGAGGTAGTAGACTCGGCCTCTCTCCATCCGTGACGCAAGGGATCCTCTCGAGCTACGTGCCGCCGGCGTCTCGCTACGACGAGATGGTGGACGGCGGACTGCGCCCCCGCCCGCACTGGCAGGCGCTCCTCTCGCACCTCGGCGCGCTGCCGAGCGACACGCTCCAGGAGCGGAAGCAGTTCGTCCAGGACGCGATCGCCTCCGACGGCGTCAGCTACAACGTCTACGCCGATCCGAAGGGGGGCAGCCGGCCGTGGGAGCTCGATCTCCTGCCGCTCATCCTCCCGAGCGAGGAGTGGTCCGTCATCGCGACCGCGGTCGCGCAGCGCGCGCGGCTCCTCAACGCGGTCCTGAACGATCTCTACGGGCCGCAGACGCTCCTCGCCGACGGGCTCCTCCCGCCCGCGCTCGTCTTCGGGCAGCGCTCGTTCCTCTGGCCCGCCATCGGCATTGCGCCGAAGGACGGCGTCGCGATGCACCTCTACGCGGCCGATCTCGCGCGCGCGCCGGACGGCCGCTGGTGGATCCTCGCCGACCGAACGGGCGGCCCGTCCGGCGCCGGCTACGCGCTCCAGAACCGGATGACGATCTCGCGCGCGCTGCCGGACGCGTTCCGCGATCTCCACATCGAGCCGCTCGCGCCGTTCTTCAGCGCGCTGCAGGACACGTTGTACCGCGGCGCGCGGCAGGAGACGGGCGAGGCGCCGCTCGCGGTGCTGCTCACGCCGGGGCCCTTCAACGAGACCTATTTCGAGCATTCTTTCCTCGCGCGCTATTTGGGATTCCCGCTCGTCGAGGGGCAGGACCTCATCGTCCGCGGGGACATGGTCTATTTGAAGACGCTGCGCGGCCTGAAGCGCGTGCACGCCATCCTCCGCCGCCTCGACGGCGATTATTGCGATCCGGTCGAGCTCCGCCCCGACTCCGCGATCGGCATTCCGGGGTTGATGCACGTCATTCGCGCCGGCAACGTCCTCGTCGCCAATTCGCTCGGCGCGAACATCCTCGAGAGCGGCGCGCTCTCCGGCTTCTATCCCGCGATCAGCGAGCGGCTCTTCGGCGAGCGCCTCGCGATGCCGGGGATCGCGACGTGGTGGTGCGGAGAGGGGCCCGCGCTCGAATATGCGATCAAGAACCTCGAGCACCTCGTCATCAAACCCGCTTATCCGACGATCCGGATGGAGCCGATCTTCGGTCACACGCTCGACGCGGCCGCGCGGGAGCGCCTCGTCGATCGGATGCAGGGCCAGCCGCACGCCTACGTCGCGCAGGAGCACGTGCAGCTCTCGCACGCCCCGACGCTGGGGCGCACGCAGGCGGAGGCGGCCCTCGCGCGCCCGGCCTCGCTCCGCGTCTACGCCGTCGCGACCCCGAACGGGTACCTCGTGATGCCGGGGGCGCTCACGCGCGTCGCGCCGAGCGACGGCGGCGACGTCGTCTCGATGCAGTGGGGCGGCTCGAGCAAGGACACCTGGATCCTCGCCGACAAGCCGGTCGTGCGCGTGCCCCTCCGCCGCCCGCGGCTCGGCGCGGAGGACGTCGTCCAGTCGAGCGTCGACATCGCGTCGCGCGTCGGCGAAAACCTCTTCTGGATGGGGCGCTACGCCGAGCGCTGCGAGGCGGTCGCGCGCCTGCTCCGCGCCGCGCTCGTCCGCGTCGCGGACGCGTCCCCGCCGTCGCAGCCCGCGCTCCGCACGCTGGGGGCGACCGCGCTCCGGCTCGAGGTGCTGCCGGCGCCCGACTCCGGCGACGACGTGACCGCGCCGCCGTCGATCGACCTCGCGCGCGACTTCCTCGCCGCCGCGATCGACCCCAGCGTCCCGGGCGGGCTCGTCGCGAACGTCCTCCGCCTCCACGGGAGCGGCAACCAGGTGCGCGAGCGCATGTCGACGGACAACTGGCACGTGCTCTCGCGCTGCGTCGCCCGCCTCCCGAAGCGGGACGCGCCGCTCGGCGCCGCGCTCGACTCGCTCGACGAGGTCATGATGACGTGCGTGTCCCTCGCCGGCTTCGCGATGGACGACATGACGCGCGACGAGAGCTGGCAGTTCCTCCCGCTCGGACGGCGCCTCGAGCGGCTCGTGCACCTCTCGCGGATGATCGCGAGCGTGCTGAACCTCTCCGCGCAGGAGCGCGCCGACTCGCTCGAGTGGCTCCTCGAGGCCGCGAACTCGATCGTCACGTTCCGCGCCCGCTATCGCCGCGCGCCGGAGCTCCTCCCCGTCCTCCACCTGATCGTCCTCGACGAGACCAACCCGCACGCGATCGCGTTCCAGCTGCGCGACCTCGCGATCACGCTCGTGCGGACGCACGCGCAGCTCGGCGGCGACATGTCCGGCGACGACCTCGGCGGCCTCATCGCCGCGCTCCGCAACCTCCCGCTCAGCGGCTTCGAGCCGGAGAAGGGGGAGGAGCTCGAGAAGGCGTGCAAGCACCTCGCGTCGATCCTCGAGCGCGCGGAGCGGATGGCGTACGCGATATCGGACGCGCTCCAGCGCCGCTTCTTCTCGCACACGGGCACGCAGCCGATCGGCATCGGGGAGAAGGCGAAATGACGACGCGACCCCCGAACCGTGACCGCGACGAGCGCGACGAGGACGCGGGCGCGGAAGAAGATCCGATGACGATGCGCCCGCAGAGCTCGCCCCAGATCCTGGAGCGCACCGTGGTCGGGCCGCGGCCGCCGGACTCGCAGACGGCGCGCCCGCCGAGCACGTCCGCGTTCGGGATCCCGAGCTCCTTCGGCCCGGACGACGAGGAGGAGCACGCCTCCGACACCGAGGCGACGACGCCGCCCCCGCCGCACGCGAACGTGCAGGTCCACGCCACCGAGCCGCCGCCGACGCGGTTCGCGCACGGCACGCAAGAGGCCTCGAGCCGCTCGGATCCCTACGGCGGCGACGAGGAGCACACCGCCGCGTTCCTCCGCTCCCCCGTCGCCCCCGCCACGCGCGCGTACGCGGTGGTCCACGACACGATTTACACGTACGAGCACCCGGTCAGCCTCTCGCGCCAGATCGTCCACCTCGCGCCGCGGCCGCTCTCTTATCAAACTTGCCGCTCGCACGTCCTCAAGGTGACGCCCGAGCCGGAGATATTGGCCACTACCGAGGACGCCTTCGGTAATCCCATTACCTCTTTGTTCATCGAGCCGGAGCACACGTCGCTCAAGGTGCAAGCCGAGACCTGGGTCGACATCACCGCGCGCGAATACCCGGCCGACGACGACACGCCGCCGTGGGAGGAGGTCCGCGGCCGCCTCGCTTACCGCGCCGGGCGTCCGCCGCACCCGGCCGATCTCGAGGCGTCGCGCTTCCTCTTCGAGAGCGCCCGCGTCCGCAACAAGCGTGAGCTCGCGCAGTGGACGCTCGCCTGCTTCCCGCCGCGGGTCCCGATCCTCGCCGGGGTGCGGTCGCTCATGAACCGCATCCACGAGGAGCTCACCTTCGACCCGAAGGCGACGACGGTCTCGACGCCGGTGATGGCGGTGTTCGAGCTGAAGCGCGGCGTGTGCCAGGACTTCGCGCACCTCATGCTCTCGTGCCTCCGCAGCATCGGGCTCGCGGCGCGCTACGTGAGCGGCTACCTCCTCACGCATCCGCCGCCGGGCCGCCAGCGCCTCGTCGGCGCCGACGCGAGCCACGCCTGGATCAGCGTCTACGTCCCCGACGACGCGGGCGGGGTCTGGGTCGACGCCGACCCGACGAATGGTGTCTTCCCGAGCCTCGAGCACGTGACGCTGGGCTGGGGCCGCGACTACGACGACGTGATCCCGCTCCGCGGCGTCCTCCTCGGCGGCGGCGACCACGAGCTCGACATCGCGGTCACGGTCGCCCCCGAGGCCGACTACGAGAGCGTGTTCGGCGCGACGCGCTCGCCGCCGGCGGCGGTCTGATCGTTCCAGCGGTCCTACGCTCACTCCGCGAGTACGAGATCGTTGAGGTAGCGCGTGTTGCAGTGCGCGCCTTGATTGTCCTCGGCGCCGCAGCACTCGGGGCAGGAGAGGAGGACGTCATAACCGCGTTGCCAGATGAGCCATGCCCGTCGCGCGGTCTCGTCCTCCTCGTTGGCGGCGAGGGCGAAGCCGAGCGTGATCCCCGCAGCGAGCGAGTCCCGGGCGAGCAGCCGCGACGCGATACGCGCTTCGACATGGTACCCGGTGTCCGTGGTCCGGACGGCCCGCTCGAACCCGTCGTCCGGCTCCCTCGTGTCGGGCCGGTACGTGCGCGCCCGATTGTTCCAGTCGATGATCCACTGGTACTCCAGCGGGGAGTAACTCCCCGTGCGCGGTCCGTTGCCGAGGTAGATCTCGACGCCGTCGTTCTCCCAGAGGTAGTCATGGCCGTTCTTGCCGGGCGTCGGATCGGTGACGCGCGCCGCGACGTAGACGTGGTGCTCGTCCCACGCGACCGAGAAGGCGTACACGTTGGGGATGTCTCGGTGCCCGAGGATGTGCGTCGCGGTCACGCTGTCGAGGTTGAAGAACTGCGCGCAGGCCCAGTCCTCGAGCTCGCCGTCGATCGTGATGAGCCCCTTCGCGCGTGGCGCGGTGAACGTCTCGCCTTCCAGCGCCAAGGGCGCGGGGCACGAGGTGCCTGGCGGGATCGCCACGCCGCTGTCGCTCTTGGGCCTTCGCCCGCGTCGGGCAGGGACGGACCGGCGCCGGGCCTCGCGCCGACGATATCGAGCCCGCAGGCGGCGAGCATGCCGACGGCGACCGCACCTCTGATGCCCCAAGCCACTATCCTTCATCATGTCGTCCCAGTGTCGGGTCAACAAGCGTTTCCGCGCGCGTCGCTGCTCTCACTTACTCGGCGAGGTTGCCGGCGAGGACGTCGGCCGGCATGTAGGTGTTCCATTCGCGCGTGCGCGTGCCGTCCGATGCGAGGGTGAGGATGGTGGGGGTCCCCTTGATCGCGAGCTCGCGGCACCAGCGGTTCACGGTCGGCTTCTCGTCGTCGCTGATGTCGAGCGCGACGGCGATGAACGTGTCGGCGACGATCATCGCGACCTCGGGATCGGCGAAGCTCTCCTCCAGCTCCTTCGAGCCTTTGTCCCATTCGGCCCCCACGAAGACGAGGACCGGACGCTGCTCGCGGCGCGCTCGCGCGAGCGGCCGGTCGACGTCGTCGCGCACCCAGTCGATCCGGGGCCGCGGCGTCTTCGCGAGCGCCCTCGCGCGCCGAGCCTCCGCGCGCGCGAGCCGCGCGTCGTGGTGACGCTTCGCCTCCCGCAGCTTCGCGGCGAGCTCCCGCGGCGGCGGGAGCGACTCGGTCCGATACAGCTCGTTCGGGCTCGCATAGCGCGCCGCGTGCGGGACGTCGGCGAAGGTCCCGAGCGCCATCGTGGTGGACGTGGTGGACGTGCGCGGGGCGCCGAACCGCCAGTCGTAGCCGCGGTACGCGCTCTCCTCTCGATTCGTGACGACGCGCACCGCGATGAAGTCGGCGAGCGCCTCGCGGACCGGGAGCGTGTCGAACGCGCGATCGTCGGGCGCGCCGGTGGGCTGGAAGTGGAGCAAGAGGGGCTTCTTCTCCGTCTTCGCGAGCGCCTCGGCCTCGTCGAGCGTGTGCCACGCGACGGCCGGTCCGACGCGCGGGCTCTTCCCGCACGCGGCGGCGGCGAGGAGGAGCGCGAGGACGCGCGCGGTCGTCATCGGACCCGTTCTCGCGCGTGCTGCTCGAGCGCGGGCACCAGCGTCTCCACCGCGATCCCGCTCGGGAAGCGCTGGCGCTCTCCGCCGTGCGCGTCCTCGACGGCGAGGGCGGGCTGGTCGACCTCGAGGCGGACGACGACGAAGGAGCGCTCGAGGACCTCGCGCACGAGCGGGTGGGCGAGCGTGCTCCCTTCCATCCGCATCGACTCCTCCGTCCACGTGTGCGCGGAGACGACGAGGAGCGGTTTGTTCGCGGCGCGGGCGTCGCGGCGCGCGGCGGCGAGGTCCGTCTCCCACGCCGGCGCGTCGTCGCGCGGCTTCGCCGCCTTCATGCGCGCGCGCACGGCCGCCAGCGCCTCGTCATGCCGATCGGCCGCCGCGTCGAGCCGCGCCGCGAGCTCCGCGGGCTCGACGAAGGTGTGAATGCGCTCGAGGTCGCCGCGCGCGCCGTCGAGCGAGTCGAGCGCGAGGAGGGTGGGGAGGCCGACGAGGTCGAACCGTCGGCGCGCGGCCGCGGTCGCGGGGTCTTCGTCGTCGGTCGCGTCGACGCGCACGGTGACGAAGCGCTGGCTCGCGGCGCGGACGGCGGGGTGCGTGAACGCTTGGTCGTCGAGCTTCCTGCAGGCCACGCTCCACTCGGCGCACACGAAGACGAGGGCGGGCTTGCCGCTCTCTCTCGCATGGACCTCACCGGCGTCGAGCGGCTCCCACGGGATCTGCGGCGCGACGCGCTGCTTGCCGCAGCCGGCGAGGAGCGTGAGCAACACGACGATCCGGAGCGGCGCCACGAGGGGAGCTACACGCCGCGGCGCCGAATATTCCCGTCAGTCGCGGTCGATCCCGTCCGGGAGCGTGACCCACGCGTGTTTGCGGTTCTCGTAGACGGAGAAGCTCGGCGGAGGGAACGACGGATCGGCGAACGCGCCGAGCGCCACGGCGGTGAAGCCTGGCAGCGCGTCGAGCTCGTAGAACACGGTCGATCCGCAGACGCCGCAGAAGCGGAAGGTGATCGCGTTGCCGCTCTCCGCTCTTCGCGTCCACTGGCTCGCGTTGCCCTCGACGCGCACGGCGTCCTTCGGCCAGCGGGCCTGGGCTCCGAAGGCGCTGCCGGTCCGCTTCTGACACGCGAGGCAATGGCAGACGGAGACGCGAACGGGCTCGCCTTCGCACGTGGCGCGGAGCTGGCCGCAGCTGCAGGTCGCGATGCGTGAGGTGGTGCGCGTGGTGCTCATTCCGCGGAGCATACGAGACGCCAGGCCTCGCGCATCACGCCGATGCTCGGGTAGCGCGCGTCGCGGTCGCGCGCGAGCGCGGTGGCGACGAAGGACTCCACGAGCGGCGGAAAGGCGCGGCCCGCGATCTCTTCGAGGGTGGGCGCGGGTCGATCGAGCTTGAGCGCGATCCGCGTGAGCGCGTTGTGCCCGTCGAACGGCGTCTTGCCCGCGAGCGCCGAGAACGCGATCGCTCCGATCGCGTAGATGTCCGCGCGGCCGTCGACGTTCGCGGAGCCGCGGACCAGCTCCGGCGCCATGAAGGTGAAGGATCCGATGGTAACGTTGAAGGAATCTAAATCGTCCAATGCGGCCAGCTTCCGGTTCGGCTCTGGCACGAGCCGCGCGCGCCCCCCTTCGAGGACGACGCGGCTCGGCCGGAGACCGCGGTCGATCTCCCCGCGTGCGTGTGTGGCTGCGACCTCGTCGATCACGTCCGACAGGATCGGCCCGAGCTCGTCGAGCGTGAGAGGACCTGCCTTCATCCGCTCGGCGAGCATCCTTTGTTCTGGCCCGCCGTCAGGACGCGAGCAAGGCGGGCGCGGCGAAGAGGTCGTAGGTGAGGAGCATGAAGCGGCCGATCTCGCGGCGGAGGGCGGCGCGGCCCTCGGTCGTGAGGCGGAACTGGGCGCGGTCCGACGCGGGCAGCAGATCGAGGCGATCCGCGAGCGCGCAGGCCCAGGCCGCGCAGCGGACGCGGTCGTCGCGCGGAACGGAGCGCGGCCAGAGCTCGAGCCCGACGAGGTACCCGCGCGCGAACGACGCGCACGCGTCGGCGTCGGCGGGCGGCGGCGTGAACGGTCGCCGCCGGCTCGTCTCGACGTCGACGACCCGAAACGCGGCGCAGAGGAGGCGATCGAGCTCGTCGTGCGCGGCGTCGTCGGGTCGGACGACGCGCCGCCACGCGTCGAGCGCGATCGGCGCCGGCGAGCTCACGACCGCGTGCATGAAGCCCACGGCGCCTTGGAGGTCGAACGAGGAACGAGCGGCGAGGAGCTCGGCGAGCGCGCCTTCGTCTTCGGGAGTCAGCGTTTCGATTTCATCGTGCATGCCGATGGTTCGGCTCTCGCGCGCGCCGGTTGCGCCGGATCGTGCCGCTTTTTCCGCGCCCACGCTGGCACGGAACTCGCGGGTACGCACACCTGTATGGAGCTCAAAGCGCTCCGGCTGCGCGTCACTGGCATGCGAAAGAGCTCCCGATCCTCGAGGGCGGCGCGTGCTCCGTGGGTCGCGTCGATCGGGGGAGCGCTGAGCAAGAATCCCGTCGCGTCCGTGGGGTTGCCAGGGGGCGGTTCGTGCTTAGGTTCCGCTGCCCGCGTCGGTCGCCGCGGTCGCTTGCGCGCGGTGGGCGCGCTAAGGAGCTCTCGCTTTGCCTACGCGTCCATCCAACGAGCTTCGCGGCGACGCCGGACGGCTTCGGGCTGCGCTCGCGCTCGTGTTTCGGCGGTACGGGCGGCGGCTTCGCGCGCGGCCCTGGCTCGCGGCCGCCGCGCTGCTGCTGCCCGGCGTCGGGAACATCTTCGTGTTCTACGTGCCGCCGATCGCGGTCGCGCAGGTGCTCGATACGTTCGCGCGAAAGGAGCAGCCGGCCGCGGCCGAGCTCGTGGCGCCGGTGGTCCTCCTCTTCCTCGCGTGGCTCGCGGGTGAGGGGCTCTGGCGGCTCGCCGGTTGGGCGATCAGCGTCTTCGAGGCCCACGGCATCGGCGCGCTCTACGTCGAGGCGATGGACGAGCTCGCGAAGAAACACGTCGGCTTCTTCCAGGACAACTTCGCCGGCTCGCTGACGAAGAAGGCGCTCGGCTTCGCGCGGCGCTTCGAGGACGTGTTCGACGTCTTCTCGTTCTCGATCTTCGGCCAGCTGCTGCCGCTCGCGTTCGCGATCGCGGTGCTGTGGCGCTTCTCGCCGTGGCTCGTCGTCGTCCTCGTCGTCATGATCGCGATCGCGTTCGCGGTCGCGCGACCCCTCCTCGCCCGCCGCCACCGCTACGTGCAGCTCCGCGAGGAGGCGAGCAACGTCCTCGCCGGCCACGTCGCCGACACGATCGCGAACGCCGAGGCCGTCCGCGCGTTCGCGCGCGCGCCGGAGGAGGCGGCGATCCACGAGCGGAACGTCCGCGACTACATGTCGAAGGTGCGAAGGTCGTGGCTTTATCAGAATAACCGCATCGACCTCTTCATCTCACCCCTCTACGTATTGACCAATACGTTTGGGCTCGTCACCGCGCTCGCGCTCGGTCGCAGCAGCGGGATCGGGATCAAAGAGGTATTCCTCACGTTCAGCTACTTCGCGGCGGCGACGCGCGTGATGTGGGAGTTCAATCGCATTTACCGTAACCTCGAGTCGTCGCTCACCGACGCGGCGCAGTTCACGGAGCTGCTCCTCGAGCCGCCCGCGATCGTCGACGCCGAGGCGGCGCAGCCGTTCGAGCCGGTCGACTCCGGCGTCCGCTTCCGCGCCGTGCGCTTCGCCTACGGCTCACGCGCGCCGCTCTTCGACGGGTTCGACCTCCGCATCGCGCCGGGGGAGAAGGTCGGCCTCGTCGGCCGCTCCGGCGGCGGGAAGACCACGCTCACGCGCCTCCTCTTGCGCTTCGCCGACGTCCAGGCCGGCGCGATCGAGATCGGCGGGCAGGACATCGCGAAGGTCCCGCAGGCCCAGCTCCGCGAGCTCGTCGCGAGCGTCCCGCAGGACCCGGCGATGTTCCACCGCACCATCGCCGAGAACATCCGCTTCGGCCGCCCGAGCGCGACCGACGAGGAGGTCCGCCGCGCCGCGGAGCTCGCGTACGCGGCGACGTTCATCGAGGCGCTGCCGGACGGCTACGACACGCTCGTCGGCGAGCGCGGCGTGAAGCTCTCCGGCGGGCAGCGGCAGCGCATCGCGATCGCGCGCGCGATCCTCAAGGACGCGCCGCTCCTCGTCCTCGACGAGGCGACGAGCGCGCTCGACTCCGAGAGCGAGAAGCACATCCAGCAGGCGCTCTGGGCGCTGATGAAGGACCGCACCGCGATCGTCATCGCGCACCGCCTCTCCACCGTGCGGCGGATGGACCGCCTCATCGTCCTCGAGGCTGGCCGCGTGGTCGAGGAGGGCTCGCACGACGAGCTCCTCGCCCGGCGCGGCGTCTACGCGAAGCTCTGGGATCATCAGTCGGGCGGCTTCCTCCCCGAGCGCGACGAGCGCGACGAGCGCGACGAACCCGACGAGCGCGATGACGTCGAGGTGCGCGCGAGCGCGTGAGCGGTAGGATGCGGGGCCATGTCCGCACCGAGCTTCGAGGACGCCCTCGCGCGGTGGCGCGCCACGCGGCACCCGCGCTTCGCCGCGATCGTCCTCGCGATCGCGGCGCGGGAGCCTGCGCGCGCCGGCGAGCCGCCGCTCGGCGCGAGCGGCAAGGCGGTCGACGTCGCGAAGTGGAACGCGGTCGAAGAGGCGCGCGACTGGCGCGACCTCCCCCGGCTCCTCGCGCTCGTCGCGGCGGGCAGGTCGGCGCTCGCGCTCGAGCGCGTGGAGCGCCTCGCGACGTGGGACGATCCCCGCGTCGTGACCGCCCTCCTCGAGCTGCTCGAGGACCCGCCGTTCACCGCCGGCAGCACGCGGAAGCTCTGGCAAGCGGTCGTCGCCGCGCTCGAAGGGTCCGGCGACGTGCGCGCCCGCGACGGGATGGCGTCGCTCTCGCTCCGCTACAAGACGATCAACGATACGGACCTCGGCGCCTGGCTCGCCGGCGCGATGAGCCGCGCCGCCGCGAAGATGAACGAGCCGCCGCCGCTCACGGCCGCCGACGAGGCGCAGCTCGCCGAGCACGAGCGCGCCCTCTTCGGCGAGGTGCGCGCGGAGCCGGCGCCCGCGCCCCCGGCGCGAGACGACCTGTTCCGCGAGATCGTCGAGAGCCCCGACGACGACGCGGCGCGGCTCGTGTACGCCGACGCCGCGAGCGAGCGCGGCGATCCGCGCGGCGAATTCATCGTGCTCCAGGTCGAGCGCGCGGCCGGACGCGGCACGCCGGAGCGCGCCGACCTCGAGCGCCGGACCTTCGGCCGCGCGGAGCTCGCGGCGTGGAGCGCGCCGCTCGGCGTCGCCGCGAACACCGTCACCTTCGAGCGCGGGTTCCCTGCCGCGGTGCAGCTCGCGAACACCGGCCTCGCGCAGGTCGCGACCGCGCGCGAGTGGGGCACCGTCCGCCGCCTCACGCGGATGGAGCACGCGCCGGTGAAGGCGCTCCTCGAGCTGCTCGACGGCGAGCACGGGCGGAACCTACGCGACGTCGGCGTCGTGAAGCCGTCGCTCCTCGCGAAGCTCCGGACGCGCGAGCTCCCGTGGACGCACGTGACGACGCGGGGCGACAAGCTCGCGCCCGAGCACCTCGAGCGCCTCCCCGGCCTCGTCCACCTCGCGATCGACGGGCCGGGCGCGTTCACGCGCGCGCTCTTCGCCGCCGCGCCGCGCCTCGAGTCCGTCTGCCTCACCGCGCCGTTCGAGGGCGACGGCCGGAGCGTCTTCGGCGCGATCCCGACGCTCCGCCGGATCGAGCTGCGCACGCCGGGCATGACGCGATCGGAGCCCCGCTACCTCGCGGGCGTGTCGGTCCGCGAGCTCTTCGTCGACGCGAGCCTCCGCGACGCCGCGGCATGGCTCGACGCGGTCCCCACCGTCACCGCGCTCGATCTCGATCTCGACGACACACATTGGGACCTCCTGCGCCCGCTCTTCGACGCGCGCCCCGAGCTCGCGACGATCACGCTCGCGCGTCGCCGCGGCGACCTCGTGCTCTCGCGCGACGGGACGATCACGGCGCTGCTCGGCCCACGCTGGCCTCGCTTCTACGACGAGCTCGCCGCCGCGGCGCCGGTCCTCGCGAGCGCCGGCTTCGCGCGCCTCGTCGTCGAGCCCGAGGCGCCGCGCCACCAGAAGGAGGGGATCCCCGAAGCCACGCTCGCTCCGCTCCGCGCGGCCTGGCCCGATCTCGAGCTCGGCGAGCGACTATAGGACCACGTCCTCGAGCGGTACGACGCCGAGGCGCGCCTGCACCTCCGCGAGCGGCTTCTCCCAGTCCTCTTCGAAGCGCCACTCGGTGGAGAGATCGATCTTCACGAGCGCGCCGCGCTTGTGATGCAAGACGAAGCGGCGCGGATCGATCTGGTCGGGCACGCCCGGCGCGAACGGCGAGATGACGACGCCGACCTGGAACTGGAGCGCGACGGTGAAGAGCCAGAAGAACGGGTCCTCCTTGCGGAACCCCGCCATGAAGGCGACCACCTCCGCCTCGCCGATCGGATCGACCGGGTAGCCGCCCGCGACGTGCAACATGTCGTGCCACATCCCGCGCTCGCCGAGTCCGTCCGGCTCGCCCGGGAACGAGAGATCGTTCTTGGTGATCAGGTCGAAGTACGCGCGCCCCACCGTCCCGGCCGGGTACTCCCCCAACGCGATGTACTTCCGCGCGAGCTCGGGATCGCCGGCGAGGCCGAGGATCGGGCCGAACGTGCGGTACACGCCGGCGAGGCCCTCCTCCTTCGCCGTGCGCGCCAGCTCGTCCTTCGCGTAGCCCTTGCGCGTGAGGTCGAAGCGCATCCACTTCACGCGCCCCTCCGCGAGGTGACGGAGGTTCGCGACGCGCGCGTCGTCCACCTTCGCGCGGTCCGCGACGGCCTTCACGAGCGCGGCCTCCTCCGGCGCGGCGGCGCCGTCCATGATCGCCATGAGGATCATCGCCTGCACGATGCGCTCGCCGCCTTCGCCCTCGGCCTCGGCGAGATCGAGCGGCGCGAGGTCGGCGAGCTGGACGTCGAGGCGGAGCGCGTCGCGGGAGACCTCGAGCAGCGCGCGTTCCTTCGGCGTGATCGCGCCGTCGGCCTGCGCGACCGCGTGCATCGCGCGGAGCATCGTGAGCTTTCGATCCTCGTCGACGTCGAAGAGGAACACCGCTCAGCTCCCTGCCGTCCGCGAGAAGGTGATCTCCGAGCCGTCGAAGGCGGGCACGGACTCGCGGAACGCCTTCTCGTGGCAGCTCGGCGAGGCGGGGTGCTTCGGGCGCGTCGTCGCGCCCGTCATCGAGCCGTCGGGTTGAACGCGGATCGACACGTTCGCCTTCGGGCACGGGCTCGCCGCCTTCATCGCGCGCGCGATCGCGGCGTTGATCGCCGCGCCGTCGGGGGCGCGATACGGCTTCTCCACGAGGAGCGGCTCGTACGCGGCGAGGAGCTTCTGCAGCCCCTCGGCGAACGTATCCATCGTCCCGTCGAGCGAGCGGCGGATCCAGAAGCCGATCACCGTCTTCGTCACGTTGCCGTTGATGCCGCCGTCGAAGCCGTTGTCGGAGAAATACGAAGAGCCTTGATCGGCGCCGAGACCCGATTTCGCTTTTTCGCAGAAGAAGGGATTCATGAAATAGAACCAGCGCTCGTAGTAGCCGGCCGGGAGCCGCTTCTTCGCGAGGAGATCGGAATAGAGCTTCTTCTCGCTCGCGAAGCACTCCGGCGACGTCTTCGCCTTTTGCAGCGTGTAATGGAATATCTCGGCGAGCGGCTTGAGGTGATGGTCATAGGCGCTCTGTGTCGCCGCGCGGGCCGTGCTGCCCCTCTCGCTCGGCGCGCCTTTGTCGACGAGCCACCGCACGAAGTCGGGATTGTAGTGGCCAAAGTCGTTCGCCGACGCGAGGTCGAGGTCGTTCTTGTGCGGCCCCGACGTGAAGACCGGCGCTCCGGTCGTCGACTCGACGAACGAGAGCGTGAGGCGGGCAGGGCGGTGGCACCAGAAGCTCTGGAGCCCGCCATTCGGGTGGTAGTCGTACGCGTCGCACGACGTCGCCGACGTCCACTCGCGGAGGAGCTGCTCGGTCGGCGACGGCGGCGGCGCCGGCGGCTCCGGGGGAGGGGGCGGCTCGGGAGGAGGCGGCGGCGGCGCGGGGCCGACGTCCACGATCGGCGGCACGGGCACGGCCGGCGGCGGCTCCGAGGGCCCGCACGCGGCGAGGGCGACGACGAAGGGGACGAGGGGGCGCGCCATGAAGCCGGATCATACCCGCGCGATGGCGTGCGCGAGGGCCGAGAGCGCCTCGCCCGCCGGCGCGTCGAGCTTCGCGTGCGCGCGCTCCTCGCCGCGCACGGGGCCACGGTTCACGATCGCGATCGGCATCCCGCGCTCCGCCGCGCGCACGAGGAAGCGGTAGCCGGAGAACACCGCGAGCGACGTCCCCGCGACGAGGAGCGCCTCCGCCTCGTCGAGCAGCGCGAAGGCGCGGTCCACGACCGGCTTCGCCACGTTGTGCCCGAAGAACACGACGTCCGGCTTGAGCGCGCCGCCGCAGACGTGGCACGCCGGCGGGACGAAGCGCTCCACGAGCGCGTCGGGGAGCTCGGCGTCGCCGTCGGGCGCGAGCGGGACCGGGCCGTCGATCCAGCCCGGGTTCTCGGACCGCATCCGCGCCTGCACGTCGTCGCGCTCCTCGGTGCGCCCGCACTCGAGGCAGACGACGTCGGCGAGCGCGCCGTGGAGCTCGACCACCTTGCGGCTCCCGGCCTTGTGGTGGAGGCGGTCGACGTTCTGCGTGATGAGGCCGACGACGGCGCCGCTCCGCTCGAGCGTCGCGAGGGCGTGGTGCGAGTCGTTCGGCTCGGCGGCGCGGAACCGCGTCCACCCCACCATCGCGCGCGCCCAGTAGCGGCGGCGCAGCGCGGCGCTCCGCACGAACTCGGGCCCTTGGATCGGCCGCCGCGGGCGCGCGAGCGCGGCGGGGCTGCGGTAGTCGGGGATCCCGGACTCCGTGCTCACGCCCGCGCCGGTCAACGCGACGACGCGTTTGCCGCGCAGGAGCGAAACGAGCGCTTCGGTCACCTCCTCATCTTAGTACCCCGCTACAATCCGCGCCCGCATGCCGGTGACCGAGGCCGAAGTGAAGCGGCTCCTCGCCGACGCGGTGGGCAAGCGCCTCCACGCGACGCGCCTCGCGAGCCTCGAGAAGCTGCGCGGTCACCTCGCGAAGCCGCTGAAGGCCGGGGCGGTGACGGCCGCGATCGACGGGCTCCTCGCGATCGCGGTCGACACGAAGCAGCCGCGCGACGTGCGGCTCCGCGCGGCGGACGTGCTCGGCGGCGCGATCGCGATCGAGGCGCTGCGCGATCGCTTCCACGCGTGGTCGCCGGAGTGGACGCCGCGGCTCCGCGCGATCGGCCGCGACGTCGAGGCGCCGGAGGCGGCGCGGCTCCTCGCGCTCCGCGCGGTCGAGGCGCGGGTGCTGGAGGAGGAGGGCCTCGCCGACGCCGCGACCGATCTGTTCATCGAGGTGCTCTCGCGCGCGACCGATCCGGTGAGCCTCCGTCACGTCGCGCTCGTCGCGCTCTCCGAGATCCACCGCGGGACGCCGTCCTTCTTCGCCGACGAGCGCCGCATCGGCGGGCTCGCGACCGCGCCGCTCCCGCGGTGGGAGGAGTGGGAGGCGCTCTCGCCGGCGGAGCGCGACCTCGCCGCCGCGCTCGCGGATCCGGCCGCGCTCGCCGTCGCGCTCGACGCGTCGCCCGCGGCGCTCGAGGCGGTGGAGCTCCACGTCGGGCGCGATCCGAGCTCGGCGCGGATGCTCGTCGAGCAGCTGCGGCCGCTCGTCGGGCGACCCGACGGCGCGATCGTCGAGCCGGTCCACGCGCGCCTCCTCCGCGCGGCGGTGGACTTCGACCGCGCGCACGCCGATCTTTCGCTCGAGTGGGTCGCGCCCGCGATCGCCCTTGCCGCCGCCCTCGCCGGACGCCGCGCGCTCGCGATCGCCGGCGACGCGTCGTTCGAGGAGCACGTCCGGCTGTGGAGCGATCTCTTCCGCGACGGCGGCCGTGGCCTCGCCGATCGGCTCTTCGAGAAGCTCCGCGTCGCGCGCGCGCTCGACGACGACGTCGCGGCGGCGTGGGTCGCGCTCCACGCGCTCGGGGACGACCGCGCCTCGGCGCGCGGCCTCGCGCTCGCGAGGAAGAAGCGCGATCCGAAGCTCGCGCTCGGGTTCGACGCGCTCGTCGCGGCGGTCGCGCCGGAGGTCGTCCTCGATCTGCAAGAAGAAGGGCTCCTCACCGCGGTCGACGTCCCGACCGAGGACGAGCGGGCGCGGCTCTACCGCGACGACACGGGCCAGCTCGCGCGCCGCGTCCGCCTCGCGCACGTCGCCGGCGTGCTGGCGAGCGAGGACGCCGCCCGCATCGGCGTCGTGCTCGATCTGCTGCCCGCCGTCGTCCGCTGGCTCCCGCCGGAGCTGGCGCGTTTCGAGCCGCTGCTCCGCGCGCTCTTCGCGCAGAAGCGGCGCGCGCGTCCTGCGTTCGAGGCGCTCGTCCGCGTCCTCGAAGAGCTCGCGGGCGTCGCGCCGGGGCGGCGGAGGAGCGCGCTCGCCTACCTCGCGGGCGCGGCGGTCGAGATCGCGCGGCAGGTGAGCGCGCACGGTCTCGGCGCGGCGCCCTTCGCGCGATCGCTCGGGAGGCTCCTCGGCGACGCGCCCGCCGCGCGTGCGTTCTGGCTCGCGCTCGTGACGCGGCGCGACCTCGCGGTCGAGGTGCGCCTCGACGCGTGGCGCGCGATCGACGCGCTCACGTGGGACGCGAAGGACGAGGAGCTCGGTGAGCTGCTCGAGGACCTCCTCACGCGCGCGGACGAGCCGGAGATCGGCGCGTTCCTCGTGGAGCCGTTCCGCCGGCGCTGGCCGGTCCGCTTCGCGACGGTGGCGACGCGCCTCCGCGTGCCGGTGCCCCCGATCGAGCGCGTGTCGCCGGAGACGCGCGAGGCGCTCGCCGCGGCGGTGCCGGCGGACGACGTCATCGCGCGGATCGAGGGCGGCGCGCCGCTGCCGGAGCTCCTCGGCGCGATGCTCCTCGTGCGCGGCGTCGTCGCGCGCCGCCCCGACCTCCGCCCCCGCGCCCGCGCCGCGCTCGCGAAGCGCATCGACGACACGCGCGTGTATGATGCAAGTATTCCGACGGCGGACGGCGCGCCCGCGCCGGGCACGCTCTCGATCGCGGCGGTCGCGTTCGGGGAGCACCTCGCGCTCGGGAGCGGCGACGATCCGAGCGACGCGGCGAAGACGCTCGCGCGTGTCCTCGCCGCGCTGGAGGCGCCCGCCGACGAGGAGCTCGCGCGCGCGACGGAGCTCGCGCGGCGCTTCGCGGCCTCCGCCACGTCGCCGATGCTCGCCGCGGCGGTGACGGAGCTCGAGCGCGACCTCGCGGCGCGGCTCGCGCGCCCGACCGCGGACATCGACGCGCTCGAGGCGATCGCGGGCGCGTACTGCGAGGCGATCGCGCTCCTCGGCGACGCGCGCGGCCTCACCGCGCGGCTCGAGCGCACGATGCGCGATCGGACCGCGAACGCCGGCGCGCGTTACGCCGCGTTCGCGGTGCTCTCCGCGGCGAAGGACGTCGATCGCGACGCGGTCACGGACGACGCGGTCGCGCGTTTCCTCGATCGCGGGGAGGACCCGGCCCTCCGCGCGCTCCTCGGCGGCGTCGTCACGATCGCGCGTCCGTCGGCCTTCGCGAGCATCGTCGACATGAACCTCCAGCCCTGGAGCGTGCTCCGCCCCGACGACGCGGCGCTCCCCGCGAACAGCCTCCCCGCGAACATGCCGATGACGTGGCTCGTCGCGACGCTCACCTGCGCGGCGCACGTCGCGCCGGTGCGCCGCGCGGCGGCGGAGATCGCGACGCGCCTCGCGCCGGCGAACCGCGCCTTGTCGCCGTGGGAGTGGACGAAGGTCCGCGCGTTCTGGATGAACCTGGTGAAGGGCGGCGAGGCCGACGCGCGGCGCGGCCTGCGCGTGGCGGCGGCGACGGACGTGAACGCGGCGTCGCTCCTCGCGCTCTTCGGCGAGGAGGAGGACGCGGAGCTCCTCGCGCGCGCGGTGGGCCTCGCGTGGACGGAGCAGCCGCTCGCGGACACCGTGTTCTGGCGCCCCGCCGGCAAGGCGCCGGCGTTCGGGCGCTACAGCCAACTCGAGCCGTGGCTCGAAGCGTCGTTCGGCACGCCGGGCCGCTACCGCATCCTGAGCGACGCGTACGTCCACGAGGCCGAGCGCGCGGAGGGCGGCGACGCCTCCCGCTACGCCTACGAGGCCTTCCTCCTCGCCCCCGACAACCCGCGCGCGACCGAGGCGATGACGCGCTTCGGCGGCTGAAGCGGCGGCCCGCGCGTTGCGCTACCATCGGCCACGATGAGGCACTCCGCGCTCTTCCTGGTCCCGCTCCTTCTCCTGCCGCTCGCGCACTGCAGCTCGGAGACGGCCGACTCGCCGAAGGCGGCGCCGGCCGCCGACGGCGGCGACGAAGACGTGGCCGAGAACGACGACGGCGGGCCGAGGCTCGATCCGCTCCCGAGCGGCGCGAAGGTCGACGTCCTCTTCGTCGTCGACAACTCCGCGTCGATGGGCGACAAGCAGGACCTCATGGCCGCGTCGCTGACGCGCGTGTTCGCCACGTTCGCGTCGGCCGACGTCCACGTCGGCGTCATCTCGTCGTCGCTCCACGATGGTGGCGACGTGTGCTCGCGCGACAACCCGCGCGCGAACGACCGCGCGCGCCTCCTCAACAAGGACAAGGCGGGCGCCGTCGTCGCCGGCGCGGAGAGCGGCTTCCTCTCGTTCGGGCCCGGCGGCGCGGTCCCCGACGTCGCGACGCTGCAGCAGCGCGCGGCCGAGATCATCCGCGGCGTGGGCGAGACCGGCTGCGGGCTCGAGGCCCAGCTCGAGGCGATGTACCGCTTCGTCGCGCACCCGGAGCCGCCGGCCGAGATCCGCCTCGACGATTTCCGGCAGGCCGAGCCGAGCGGCGTCGACTGGGAGCTCCTCGCGCAGCGGAAGGCGTTCTTCCGCCCCGACTCCGCCGTCGCGATCGTGATGCTGACGGACGAAGAGGACGCCTCGATCGATCCGCTCGCGATCGGCGGCTTCGGCTACGCGTTCTCGGCGCGCTCGTTCCCAGGCTCCAGCGTGAACCGCGGGACGTCGGCGCAGGGCACGACCGCGCCGCGCGGGACGTCGATCTGCGCCACCGACCCGACGAACGAGGCCTGCATCTCCTGCGGCTTCTCGACGACGTGCGACCCGAACCTCCCGGCCTGCCAGGCGATCCGGAACGATGCAAACTGCAAGGAGTCGCCGGTCCAGGCGCAGTCGGGCCCCGGCTTCGACGGCTTCTACGGCCCGACCGACGACGACCTGAACGTCCGCATGCACGACATGAAGCGGCGCTACGGCGTCGAGCCGCGCTACCCGATCGGCCGCTACGTCGCGGCGCTCTCGGGCCGCAAGCTGCCCGACCTCGCGGCCGAGCACCCGATCATCACGGCCGCCGGCAGCGGGCAGCGCGTCATCGGCGAGTACGTCCAGGCGGAGACCTGCTCCAACCCGCTCTTCAGCACGGACCTCCCGCAGAAGGAGGGCGACGAACGGTGCAGCCTCCCGCCGAGCGGCCGCGATCCGAGGAAGGTCGTCTTCGCGCTCATCGGCGGCGTCCCGTCGACGCTCCTCGGCGCGGCGCCGGACTGGACTAAGATCCTGGGCCGCGATCCGGGCCGCTACGACACGACCGGGATCGACCCGCACATGCTGCTCTCCGTCACGCCGCGCGCGCCGCTGAGCGGAGCGGACGCGCCGAAGGGCGACAACGGCGCCGACCCGATCCACGGCCGCGAGTGGACCACGGGGAAGAAGGACTTGCAGTATGCATGCACCTTCGCGCTGCCGGCGCCGTTCGAGTGCGTCGGCTTCGAGCGCGCCTGCGACTGCGACGCGGAGAGCACGGCGAACCCGCCGCTCTGCAGCGGGACGACGCAGGTCCGCGCGAAGGCGTACCCCACCGCGCGCGAGCTCTGGCTCGCGAAGGAGCTCGGCGGCCAGGCGGTCGTCGGATCGCTCTGCGACCTCGGCACGACCGGCTCGTACACCGCGTTCTTCGACGACGTGGCGCGCAAGCTCGGCGGCGCCTTCTCGCAATAGACGCGGCGCTCCCGGCGTCGGGCGCGCTACTCCTTCGCGACGGCGGTGCTGCGCAGGGTCGCGGCGCGGAGGCGGTCGTGCATCAGGTCGATGCGGGTGTCGAGGAGCTGGAGGCGGCTCATGACCTCGTCGAGGTTGTCGCTGTTCGCGTCTTCGATCCGGCCCGTGAGGGCGTCGAGCTCGTCCTCGATCTCGCGCGCCTCCGCGCTCGCGCGCTCGCGGCCGCGCGCGTCGGGGAGCTCCACGATCATCGCGCGGTTCTTCGTCATCTGCGCGCGCGCCTCGCCGACGAGCCGGCGCACGACCTTCGGCGTCTCCGGGTTCTCGTCCTGCGAGGGCGCGACCACGAGCGGGTTCTCGCTCGGCGGGTCCGGCGCGATCGGCGGCGGTACGGCGTCGTAGCAAGCGGTCCCGAGCGCGGCGAGGGCGATGGATAGGACGAGAAGGTGACGCATCGTTCGCTGGATCAACGCGCGACCAGATTCCACCTTACAGCGCGCCGGTGTATGTGCGGGCCATGTCTCCCGCGCTCCCGAAGCAGGCACGTGTGGTCGTCATCGGCGGCGGAATCATTGGCTGTTCCGTCGCGTACCACCTCGCCCACATGGGTTGCAAAGACGTCGTGCTGCTCGAGCGCGATCGCCTCACCTCGGGCACGACGTGGCACGCCGCGGGCCTGATGGTGACCTTCGGCTCGCTCTCCGAGACCCAGACGGAGATGCGGAAGTACACGCAGAAGCTCTACGCGCGGCTCGAGGCCGAGACCGGGCTCGCGACCGGCTTCGCCCCCGTCGGCTTCATCGAAGCGGCCGCGGACGAGGACCGCCTCATCGAGTACCGCCGCGTCGCCGCGTTCAACCGCTACTGCGGGGTCGACGTGCACGAGATCTCGCCGCGCGAGATCAAGGAGCTCTTCCCGCTCGCGAAGGTCGACGACCTCAAGGCCGGCTTCTACGTGAAGGAGGACGGCAAGGCGAACCCCGTCGACGTGACGATGTCCCTCGCGAAGGGCGCGCGCATGAAGGGCGCGACGATCCTGGAGGGCGTCGCGGTGACCGGCGTGACCACGAAGCGCGGCCTCTTCGGAGAGGAGGTGACCGGCGTCGACACGACCGCGGGCCACGTCGACTGCGAGGTCGTCGTCAACTGCGCCGGGATGTGGGCGCGGCAGCTCGGGGCGAAGAACGGCGTCACGATCCCGCTCCAGTCGGCGGAGCACTACTACCTCATCACCGATCGCATCCCCGGCATCGGCGACTGGCCCGTCCTCGAAGACCCCGCCGCGCACGGCTACTTCCGCGAGGAGGTCGGCGGCCTCATGGTCGGTCTCTTCGAGCCGATCTGCGCGCCGTGGAAGGTCGAAGGCGTGCCGGAGGACTTCTCCTTCGGAGAGCTCGCCCCCGACTGGGATCGCATGGGCCCCTACGTCGAGCGCGCGATGAGCCGCGTGCCCGCAACGATGGAGGTCGGCATCCGCAAGTTCTTCTGCGGCCCCGAGAGCTTCACGCCCGACCTCAGCCCGTGCGTCGGCGAGGTGCCCGAGATCAAGAATTACTTCGTCGCGGCCGGCCTCAACTCGATCGGCATCCTCACCGGCGGCGGCCTCGGCCGCGTCCTCGCGCACTGGATCCTGAACGGCCGCCCCGACGTCGACGTCACCGGCTTCGACGTCGCGCGCCTCCAGCCGTACCAGACCACGCCCGAGTATCGCCGCACGCGCACGGTCGAGTCGCTCGGCATGGTCTACCTCTGTCACTACCCGACGCGATCGATGCAGACTGCACGCGACGCGAAGCGGTCCGCGCTCCACGACCGGCTCGCCGGAGAGGGCGCCTACTTCCGCGACGTGAGCGGCTGGGAGGGCGCGGACTGGTACGCGGGCGAGGGCGGCGCGCCGAACCCGGGGCCGCTCACGTGGGGCCGCCCGGCGTGGTTCGATCGCTGGAAGAGCGAGCACGACGCGGCGCGAAACGGCGTCATCGTGATGGACATGTCCTTCATGTCGAAGTTCGCGGTCCGCGGCCGCGACGCCGGCAAGGTGCTCGACTGGCTCTCCGGCGGCGCGGTCGACGGCGCGCCGGGACGTGTAACCTACACGCAATGGCTCGACGAGGCGGGGAAGCTGCAGGCCGACCTCACCGTGACGAAGCTCGGCGACGGCGACTACTTCGTCGTCGCGTCGGACACGGTCCATCGCCACGTCGATTGGTGGATGAACCGGCACATCGGCGACAAACACTGCTTCGTCGCCGATCAGACCTCGGCCTTCGCGCAGATCAACGTGCAGGGTCCGCGCTCGCGCGAGCTCCTGCAGGCGATCACGCAGCACGACATGTCGAACGAGGCGTTCGCGTTCCGCGACGCGAAGAAGATCGAGATCGGCTTCGCGCGCGTCCTCTGTCTCCGCATCACGTACCTCGGCGAGCTCGGCTACGAGCTCTACGTCCCGACCGAGCAGGCGGTCCACGTCTACGACCGCATCGTGGCGGTGGGCAAGGCGCTCGGTCTCCGCCACGCGGGCCTCAAGGCGCTCGCGAGCCTCCGGATGGAGAAGGGCTACCGCGACTACGGTCACGACATCGACAACACCGACTCCGTGCTCGAGGCCGGCCTCGGCTTCGCGGTCGACCTCGAGAAGCCGG
The DNA here is from genome assembly GCA_019637155.1 of Labilithrix sp. Taxonomy (NCBI): domain Bacteria; kingdom Pseudomonadati; phylum Myxococcota; order Polyangiales; family Labilitrichaceae; genus Labilithrix; species Labilithrix sp. The sequence continues at coordinate 57,000 of JAHBWE010000002.1, forward strand.
GCGGATTCCTCGGCAAGGAGGCCGTCCTCGCGAAGAAGGCGGAGGGCCCGCTGAAGCGCCGCATGGTGCAGGTGCTGCTCACCGATCCGGAGCCGCTCATGTTCCACGGCGAGCTCGTGCACCGGAGCGGCAAGCCCGTCGGCTACGTGCGCGCAGCGTCGTACGGCCACACCCTCGGCGGCGCAGTCGCCCTCGCGATGATCGAGGCCGACGACCCCATCACTCAAAAATGGCTCGACGCCGGCACCTGGGAGGTCGACGTCGCCGGCAAAAAGCACCCCGCCCGCGCATCCATCCGCCCGCTCTTCGATCCGAGCAACGAGAAAATCAAAGCCTGAGACGCGCCGCTCCCAGCCCGATCGGCCGCTCGAGCCGGCGCCCGAAAGGCCCTCTGGCGACCCTCTCGGGTGGTCAGTGGGCGGCGCATGCATGCGGTCCGGAGGGAGCAGCCCGGCCCCTCTCGGGGGGTCTGGGGGCGGCGGAGCGCGCGCGCAACGCGTGCGAAGCGACCCCCAGCGGGAGAGCTCGAGAGGGCAGAGCCCTCTCGAACTAGAACACCGCGCGCATGCGCGTGAAGTCGAGGCGTACGTTGCCGACCTTCGTCTCGGTCTTGGGCTGACCGACGAAGAGGCCGACGACGCCGACCGCGACGCCGACGCCGGCGACGATGAAGCCGATCGTCGAGATCGTCGCCTTCGTCTTCGCGCTGTCGAGGTCGGGCTCGACGTCGCGCCCGCAGCGGGTGCCCTGACAGCGGTCCGCGATGTCGCTCTCGTCGCCGATCGCCATCAGGCCCGTCACGGTGCCGACCGCGAGGCCCGCCGCGCCGACGCCGAAGCCGATCCACGACAGCGTCGGGATCGCGAGCTTCTTCTCCGCCGTCGTCGCCGGCGGCGCGGCGGCGACGTGGTTCTTCTCGATCCGGAGCTCGACGTCCTTCGTCTGGCCTGCGGCGACGGTGATCTCCTCGCGCGCTTCGCCGTCGTCGGTGCGGCCGACGACGACGTGTTTGCCCGGGTTCACGCGCGCGGGCGCGTCGAGCGAGGCGAGGGGCGCGTCGTCGATCGTCACCGTGGCCGCCTTGCCCTCGCTCTTCACCGCGATCTTGAGCTGCGGGATCTGCCTGTCGAGCTCCTTCGCGAGCGCCTCCGCCTTCGCGCGGGCCTCGGTGAAGGGCGCGGGATCGGTCGGGCTCGCGGGGAGCTTCGCGATCGCGTCGACGGTGGCGCGCGCCTCGACGAGCTGCCCGAGCATCTGCTGCGTGCGCGCGACCTCGTAGCCCGTCGTCGGCACGTGCATGATCGCGTCGGCCTGCTTGAAGCTGTCGAGCGCGCCGGCGAGATCGTTCCTGTCGCGGCGGTCGCGCCCCTCCGCCATGAGGTCGCGCGCGTGCTCCTTCTCCTGCGCGGTCGGCTCCGCGCTCGCGACGGAGGAACAGAGCGAGATGCCTGCGGCGACGAGCGCCGCGACCACGTGCTTAGAAACCGTCATCGATCCTCGGCTTCTTCTTGCCCGAGCCGGTCGGCGCCGTCACGGGTCGAACGATCGTCGGCGCCGCGACCGCGGGCTTCGCCGACGGCTCGGGCTCATCCTCGGGCTTCGGAGGCTCGGGGCTCGGCGATGCCGATGCCGATGCCGATGCCGATGGCGGCGGTGATGACGGCAGCGATGCCGACGGCGGCGATGCCGGCGGCGCGAGCGTGGCGGTCGAAGCGGGCGGCAGCGGCGTCTCGAACTGCGGCTCGAACTCGCGCGTCGTGCGACTGCGGACGCCGAGGCCGACGACGACCGCGAGCACCGTCGACGCCACCGACACGCCGCCGATCGCGAGCCACGGCACGGCGCGCGCGGGGCGCGTGTTGACCGACGCGCTGATCGACGCGAGCCCGAGCGAGCCGCCGGGGTGCGTGTTGTCGGCGCCCGTCTCGAGCGCCTCCGGCGACGGCAGCGGCTCGGTCGAGCCCGGCGGGACCACGTTCGCGAACGTCTGCGCGGGATGGCTCAACGGCGGCGCCGCCACGAAGGACGGAGAGCTCGCCGCCCGGAGCCGCGGGTCCGACGGCGGCGCGCCCGCGAGGATCGGCGTCGACGACGGGTACGCCGGGAACGCCTGCGGCGTCGGCGGACCGATGCGCGGCTCGCTCGGCGGCGGCATGCGGCCCATCGGCGGCGTGAGCGGCGTGCTCGTCGGGCTGAAGCGCGGCAGATCGTTCGGATCGATCCGCTGCGTCGACGCGGCGGCGCCCGAGCCCTGCGCCATCGTCGCGGCGGCCGCGCGCTGCTCCGCGGCCTGGAGCGCGCCCGCGATCGCCTGGCGCCGCCGCTCGGCGAGGTCGCCGAGGTGCTGCTGCACGAACGCCCCCACCTCCTCGATCGACGCGGCGAGGCCGGTCTTCTCGATCGCCTGGCGCATCTCGAGCGCGGTCTGGAAGCGCTGGGCCTGGTTGTGCGTGAGCGCGCGGCGGACGACGTCGGCGACCGGCGTGGGGACCGTGATCGGGAGCGGCGTCGGCGGGCGCCCGCGCTGGAGGAGGTTCAGGAGCGCGAGCTGGTTGTCGGCCTCGAAGGGCGGTCGCCCCGCGACGAGGTGATAGACGACCGCGCCGACGGCCCACACGTCGGCGCGGCGATCGACGTTCCTCCCGAGCGCTTGCTCGGGCGCCATGTACTGGACCTTGCCTTTGACGTAGCCGGTGTGGGTCTCCTCCGTGAGGCGGCCCGCGGCCTTCGCGACGCCGAAGTCGATCAGCTTCGACACGCCTTCGGTCGTGATGAGCACGTTCTGGGGCGAGACGTCACGATGCACGACGCCGAGCGGCCGCCCGTCGACGCCCTTCAGCTCGTGCGCGGCGTGGAGGCCCGAGCAGACGTCGGCCATGATGCGGAGCGCGACGCCGATCGGGAAGGGGAGCTGCTTCTTGACGAGCACCTTGCGGAGGCGCGTGAGCGCGTCGCCGTCGACGTACTCCATCACGAGGTAGAGGATGCCCTCCTCCTCGTTCTCGCCGAGGTCGTGGATGTGCGCGACGTTCGCGTGATCGATGCGCGACGCGATCCGCGCCTCGTCGAGGAACATCGTCTGGAACGCCTCGTCCGACGCGAACTTCGGGAGGATGGTCTTGATCGCGACGAGCTTCTCGAACCCGTGCTTGCGAAGGAGGCGCGCGACCCAGACGCTCGCCATCCCTCCTTCGCCGATGGGCCACAAGAGCTCGTAGCCGTCGAGGCGGTGCCCCGGCGCGAGCGGCTGTTCCTTCGCCGAGGCCATCGCCCTGATCTTCGCGCCATTTCGGGCGCATTTCCAGCTCGCGTCTTCATCGTGCGCCCGGACTGACCGCGACGAGCGCCGCGACGACGTCGACGAGCGCGGCGAGCTTCTTGCCCGCGCGGCCCGGGACGAGGGCGCCGCCGACGAGGACCGCGCCGTCGACGCCGGTCGGGAACGAGCGGAGCGAGTGGACGTTGCCTTGCGTGACCTCGCGCGTGACCTGGCGCAGGTCGACGGGGCCCGGCGGGAGGAAGCCGCCGTCGTTCGTGAAGAGCGACGTCTCCCATTTCCCCCACGAGCACACGACGTCGGTGTCGCGCACGAACGCGCGCCACCGCGCGTGGAGCTCGGCGTGGGTGCCGCCGGTCGCGAGGAGCGCCTCGTCGAGGCCGGTGTGCTTCGGCGTCCCCGGCGACAGCGCGCGCGTCGGCTTCACGAGGAACGACATCGTCTCGCCGGTCGAAGGGCGATGCGCCGCCCAGTGGATCAGCTCGTCGGCGAGGCGCGGGTCCTTCGCGCGATCGGCGTACGCCCACGAGCTCGCCTCGCCGACCGCGATGACGATGTCCTCGTAGCGTCCGTCGAACGCGCGCGGCACGCGCCGGCGTCGCTCGCGCGCGCGGAACTTCGCGTGGCGCACGCGCGCGCCGCGGATGCGCTCCTGGCACTCGATCTGGTAGTCGATCATCGCGCGGAAGGGCGCGAGGAGCGCGGTGAAGCGCGCGGGGTCCTCCTCCAGCGCCGAGAGCGTGTGCACGAGCGCCTCGATCGTCGAGACCGACTCGAGGTCGGGCTCCTTGCGGATGCGGTACTCGCTCGGGTTCGGGGGAACGAACGCGTAGCGCGGCAGCGCGGCGAGGACCGGGTTCGTCTTCACGACCTTGCGCGTCTGCGACCACGTCCCGTCGACGACGACGAGCGTGACCGGCCCCGGCGGCGGGTGCTTCACGATGTCGATCGCGTCCTCGCCCGGATAGAGCAGGATCGGCGGGCGCTCCGGATCGGAGAGGGCGCGCGCGAGCGAGGCGGAGCGGCTCCAGTCGACGCCGACGTGGAGCTCGGAGCCCTCGAGGCAGAGGCTCGCCATCCGCGCGGTCCCTATCTTCACGTCGCGTTCGCGCGGATGCTGGAGGATGACGAGGCGCGTCCGCGTCTTCAGCGGCACGACGTGCGCGCAGTAGCAGGCCGGCCGCGGCCGCGCGCAGCGCGCGCAGGTGTCGCGGCCGGAGTGGCTCCGGTTCCGCGCTCGGTTCTCTTCCACACGGCTCAACGAAGTCGTGGCACGTTAGCACGGACATGCCGGAGCTCCCCGAGGTCGAGCACACCCGTAGGAACCTCGTCCGCTGGATGAAGGGCGCGCGCATCGCGGAGGTGACCGCGACCGACGCGCGGATCGCCAAGCCGTCGCCGCGCGCGTTCGTGAAGGCGCTGACCGGTCGCGTCGTCACCGCGATCGATCGCAAGGGCAAGTGGCTGCGCCTCCTCCTCGACGACGGCACGCGCGTCTTCGGCCACCTCGGCATGACGGGATGGTTCGAGCAAGCCGGGCCCGAGCCGCTCCGCTTCGAGCGGGTCGGGTTCGTCCTCGCGAAGAAGAAGAAGCGCGTCGCCTACGTCGACTCGCGGCGCTGGGGTCGCCTCGAGATCGCGCGCGCCGACGTCGCGGGGTGGACCGCGCTCGGCCCCGATCCGCTCGCCGACGGGATCGACCGCGCCCTCCTCGCGACGAAGCTCGCGCGGCGCAAGAAGACCTCGGTCAAGGAGGCGCTGATGGACCAGAAGGTCCTCGCCGGCGTCGGGAACATCCAGGCGATCGAGGCGCTCTGGAAGGCGAAGATCGATCCCCGCTCGCGCGCCGGCGCGATGACGGCGAAGGACGTCGCCGCGATCGCGGAGGCGCTGAAATGGACGATCGCGCGCACGCTCGCCGACCTCGCGAAGGGCGACGCGGGCGCGGAGAACCCGTTCGTGATCTACGGGCGGAAGGGCACCCCGTGCCGCCGCTGCAAGACGCTGCTCGTCCGCGCCGACCTCGGCGGGCGCACCACGACGTGGTGTCCCGGGTGTCAGGCGCTCAAGCGCTAGAGCGGATGCGCGAGCTGCGCCGCACCGACGTCGGCGGGTCGCGATCGACGAGCGTGTCGCGGCCGAGCGCGGTGGTGTCGGGCTCCGTCGGCGCGAGGCCGCGGAGGCGCGGCGACTTCGGGATCGGCGCGCCGCTCGCGGAGATGGCGGGGACGTCGGCGCACGCGGCGCGGAACGTCGACGCGAGCTCCTGCGGCGTCGAGAAGCGATCGGCCGGGTTCTTCGCGCACGCCTTCGCGAACCACGCGTCGATCGCCGGCGTGAGCGCGGGGTTGCGCGTCGACGGCACCGGCGGCGGCGCGACGCAGACCTGCTTCATGATGTCGGCGAGCGAGTCGCCGTCGAACGGGAGCGAGCCGGTGAGCGCGGTGAACGCGGTCGCGGCGAGCGCCCAGAGATCGAGCGCGACGTTCGGCGGCGCCTGCGCGCGCAGGTGCTCGGGGGACATGTAGCTCGGGGTGCCGGAGATGAGCCCGCCGTCGGTCGTCTCGAGCGTCTTCGGCTTCGCGAGCCCGAAGTCGACGAGCTTCGCGAGGCCGTGCGGGCGATCGGCGGCCTCCATCAGGATGATGTTCTCCGGCTTCACGTCGCGATGGATGATGAGCCGGTTGTGCGCCTCGACGAGCGCCTTCGCGGTCTGGTCGACGATCTCGGCGACCTCGATCGGCGCGAGCGGCCCGCAGCGATCGATGCGGTCGCCGAGCGACTCGCCGGCGAGGTACTCCATCACGAGGTAGGGGACGCCGTCGGCGGTGATGCCGTGATCGTAGATGTGGACGATGTGCTCGTTGCGGAGCTGCGCGGCGGCGCGGGCCTCGCGCTCGAAGCTCGCGTAGTCGGGCTCCTCGGCGAGCCCCGGCTTCATGAACTTGATCGCGACGTTGATCCCGAGCGCGAGGTGTGAGCCGAGCCAGATGCTCGCCATCCCGCCCTCCGCGATCTTCTTCTCTATGCGGTACTTGCCGCCGAGGATCGACGCGCTCGGCGGCGCTCGACCGGTGAGGCTGTTGCGCTTCACGCCCTGGCGCGCGGCGATCGACTTGCGGAACGCGACCGCCTTCGTGAGGCGCAGCTGCAGCTCGCGCGAGTTGAACGGCTTCGTGAGGAAGTCGTCGGCGCCTGCCTCGAGCGCTTCGACGAGGTCCTCCTTGTCCATGCGCCCGGTGAGCATGAGGATGTAGACCTCTTCGCCGTGCTCCGCCGCCCGCAGGAGCCGCACGACCTCGATCCCCTTCAGGCCCGGCATGTCCCAGTCGATGATGACGACGCGCGGAGAGTCCCAGCGCTTGAGCACGCGCCACGCGGCGGCGCCGTCTTCGGCGGTCGTCACTTCGTAACCCCAGCTCTTCAAGCAACGCTCGAGGACGTTGCGGATGCCTTGGTCATCGTCGGCGGCGAGCACGCGCATATGGAAATAGTACGCCGAGAAGCCTCGTATCCCAATGAGTATCTCGACTCACAATCGCCGTTTCACCCGGATTCGCTGCGAATCGGGACGACATCTGCCGACAGAGCTCCACGGCGGCGGGCACGCCGACTGCGACGGCGTCGTCCATGCCGCGGCGCCCGCTGGGTCGCACCGGCTAGCGGCGAAGGCCGACGCCCATCGAGTGCTTGCACTATGCAATGAACCTCCCGACCTCGGTCGTCATCACCGGCTGCGACGAGCAACACCCGGAGTGCGTGACGCGGATCGTCTGCGAGCCGGCGAAAGCGCGGGAATTAGCGCGGGTTGCGCAAAATGACGCAGGGCGTTGCTCGTCCAATTTCAGATGCTACACAGCGCCCTGTAGCCATGAATGCCACCTTTGCTTACCTCGGTCGCGCCCTCGTCCTCTCCACCGTCGCCGCGCTCGCCGGCTGCTCCACCGGGAGCGACGCCGAGGACGACGTGGTCGTCGAGAACAGCGAGGCGGCGGTCGTCTCCTGCGGCGCCGCGAAGTACAACGAGGCGCTCGCGCACTACAAGAACGCGGTCGCGTGGTCGAAGGACCGCCTCGCGCGCGGGGTCTGCGAGAGCGAGCACGGGTACCAGTGGAGCATCGCCGACGAAGCGTCGCGCGCGGTCATGACCTGCGGCGCGTTCCGCGAGACGATCAAGTCGAGCCCCTGGGCGCCGGCGCTCCGCACCGTCCTCGCCGACTCGCTCACGCTGCGCTCCCTCACCGGCGAGCTCCTCGTGATCAAGGACTCGCAGTGGCAGAACTGGACCGGCACCGAGGCGCTCCTCGCGCGCGGCGTGAAGTTCTGGGCGCAGTCGAACGGCGCGGTCGGCTCGCGCTCGCAGCTGATCCTCGGCGCGAACGGGAAGGGCACCTTCCAGTACGTCGACACCGAGTCGAACGACTGGCGCCGCCGCACCGAGCCGGCGACCTTCACCGTCGAGAAGCCGAACGGCGAGAAGGGCAAGCGCCGCATCGTCGTGAAGCACGGCAACCTCACCGAGGCGTTCCTCCTCTCGGTCGAGCCCGGCTGGCAGTACGACGACGCCCCGATCTTCACGCTGACCCCGGAGCGCCCGCTCGGCCTCATCGACTCGGCGGAGAAGATGTACAGCCTCGTCAGCGAGTGCGACGCGTGAGGTAGATGCCGATGAGGCGCGCGCTCTGCGCCTCGTCGCTCCGCCCGAAGCCGGAATTCTGAAGTCGGGTTGCCAGGGTAAGGTGAGCTGCTACACCAGAGTGACTGTAGCCATGAAACTCACCTTGTCGCACATCGCTTCCGCCCTTTTCCTCTCTACTTTCGCCGTCGCGGGCTGCTCGTCCGAGACGGGGGACGCGAGCGAGCCTGTCGCCGGCGACGAAGCCGCCGTCATCTCGTGCGGCGCGGACAAGTACAACGAGGCGCTCGCGCACTACAAGAACGCCGTCGACTGGTCGAAGGAGCGGCTCGCGAAGGGCGTCTGCGAGAGCGACAACGGCTACCAGTGGGAGATCGCCGACGAGGCGTCGCGCGCGGTCATGACCTGCGGCGCGTTCCGCGAGACGATCAAGTCGAGCCCGTGGGCGCAGCCGATCCGCACCGTCCTCGCCGACTCGCTCACGCTGAAGAGCCTCACCGGCGAGCTCCTCGTCATCAAGGACTCGGAGTGGCAGAACTGGACCGGCGTCGACGCGATGCTCGAGGGCCAGCAGTTCTGGGCGCCGGCGATGGGCGCCTACGGTTCGTGGTCGCAGATCGTCTTCGGCGAGAACGGCAAGGCGACCTACAAGTTCCTCAAGTACCACGACAACACGGGCGACATCACGCCGGAGCAGGAGCCCGCGACGTTCACGATCGAGAAGCCCAACGGCGAGAAGGGCAAGCGCACGATCGTGCTCTCGCACGGCGGCGTGACCGAGCGGTACACGCTCGGCGTCGACGCCGGCTACCGCTACGACGACGCGCCGCTCTTCACGCTCACGCCCGAGGGCGTCGACGTCGAGAACGAGCCGTCGCGGAAGCTCTTCAGCCTCGTCAGCGAGTGCGACGCCTGAGTCGATGATGCGCGCGTGGGTCGTCGCCGCGTCGCTCGTCGCGACGACCGCGTGCGCGGACATCAAAGAGGCGCCGTCCCCGCCGCCGGCGGCCGGCGTCCTCGAGGAGGACGACGGCCCCGCGACGACGTCGGCGCCGGGCGAGAAGGGATCGAGCAAGGAGGTCCCGCGCAAGAGCGCCCCTGCCAGCGACGTCCCGGGCGACGAAGCCGGCTGGACGCCGCTCCTCGTCGATCGCGACACGCTCGGCGCGCGTGCCCCCGGCGCGCCCGATCGCGCGTGGCGCGGCGGCCTCGCGGCGAAGGACGGCCGGCTCTACTGGCTCGAGAACGGCGGCGCGCCCGGCCTCTACACCGCGCCGGCGTCGTGCCGCGCGGCCGGCTGCGTCGAGCGCATCGCCGGCGTCAACGCCGGCGTGTTCGCCGCCTCGCGCGACGTCCTCTACTTCGACGACGTCGCCGCGCGCGAGCTCAAGTCGTACCGCTTCGAGGAGGGCGCCGCGATCACCAGCGTCGCCGGCGTCTCCGCCTCCGGCATCGACGCGGTCGCCGTCGACGGTACGGACGCGATCTGGATCAACGGCTCGGCCCTCAAACGCACGACCGCCGCGGGACGGACGACCGTGCTCGCGAACCTCGCGGTCGCGCCCATCGACGTCGGCGCTACGAACGGCTCCGTCTTCTGGGCGGAGCGCAAGGGCCCCACGTTGAGCTGCTTCCTCGACGGCAACGTCGGCCCGTCGACCTGCGCGAGCTGGAAGGGAGAGCTCGGCGCCGTCCGCGGCTACGCCGGATACATGTATATTGCATCGAGCGGCGGCGTGTACCGTCGCACGACGGAGACGTTGGGGAAGACGGTGGTGGTCGGGACGCGGGGCGCCACCGACTTCGCGTTCGACGCGACGTACGCGTACTGGACCGAGCCCGGCGACGCGCCCGACTTCGCGAACGGCCGCCTCCGTCGCGTCGCGCACGACGGCGACACGGTCGAGGAGATCGCGCGCGGACTGCCTCGTCCGGTCGCGCTCGCGATCGACGGTGGTGACGTCTACGTCGCGTGCGCGGGGACGAAGGCGAAGGACTGGAGCGACGGCGCGATCGTGCGCGTGGCGCGCTGACGGACGTGCTCAGCCGATCCGCTCGACGCGGCCGTCGGCGTGCTTCGCGAACCGCTTTTCCGCGCGCGGGTGCACCGGATCGTCGCTCGCCCACGGCCAGCCGCCGTACTGCGTGCGGCGGTAGTCGGCGATCGCCTGCTGGATCTCCGCCGGCGTGTTCATCACGAACGGCCCGTGCTGCACGACCGGCTGCCCGATCGGGCGGCCCTGGAGCATGAGGACGTCGACGCGCTCGGGGCCCGCCGCGAGGACGATCGGCTCGTCGTTCTTCAGCACCATCGCCGCGTGGGCGGCGACCTCCTGCCCGCCGACGGTCAGCGAGGCGCCGCGGAAGAAGTAGATCGTCCGCGTGACGCGCGGATCCTCCGCCGGCGGCAGCGTCCACGTCGCCCCCGCCTCGAGGACGACCGACCAGATCGCGACGCCGGTGTCCTTCCGCGCAGCCCACGACTTCGGCGGCGGCGCGCCGGGCACGGCGTCGCCGAGCTTGCCCGCGATGACGGTGACCTCGGTCTTCTTTCCGGCCGCGTCCGCGGAGGTGACGCGCGGGATCGTCTCGTTCCAGAGCATCGAGAAGTGCGGCGCGACGAGCTTGTCCTCGGCGGGGAGGTTCAGCCAGATCTGGAACAGCTCGACCGGGTTCGGCTCGTGCTCGGAGAGGAGCGGGAACATCTCGCAGTGCACGATGCCCTCGCCCGCGGTGAGCCACTGCACGTCGCCGGCGCCGAAGCGCGCCGTCGCCCCGAGCGAGTCGGAGTGATCGATGTAGCCGCGCCGCATGATCGTCACCGTCTCGAAGCCACGGTGCGGGTGCTGCGGAAAGCCGGGGACGACCTCGCCGTGGTACATGCGCCAGCCGTCCTTGCCCTCGAAGTCCATCCCGAGGCGGCGGCCGGCGAGGGAGGCCTTCGGCCCGAGCTCGTCGTTCCCTTCGGGATAGGCGTCGTCGTGGTGCACACAGAAGAGGAAGGGGTCGGCCGTCACCCAGGGAAAACCGAGCGGCAGCGTCTCGAGGATGGGGGAGCTCACGGGTCGGACCTTAGCGCGATGTCAGTTGGCGGCGAAGCCGAGCCGCAGTACTAGGCCGCCCATGCAAGCAGCAGCGGAGACCAGGTACGCCGAGCCGACTTCGCTGGGGCTCTTCGGCCTCGCGATTGGATGCGCGTCGCTCCTCCCCGTTGCGTTCGGGATGAAGGAGGCGTTCACGCCGGAGGCGCTCCGCACCACCGCGCTCTTCTGTCTGCTCTTCGGCGGCGGCTGCCAGCTCCTCGCGGGGCTCATGAGCTTCGCGAACAAGAACATGCTCGGCGGCACGCTCCTCACCACGTTCTCGTTCAACTGGGTCATCAACGCGTGGTCGATGAGGGAGCTCGCGGAGGGCCGCGTCCCGAGCAGCACGGTGCTCTTGTCGATCGACTTCTGCTTCATCGTCATCTTCGTCGTGATGACGTACGCGTTCGGCTTCTTCTCGCGGCTGCTCCTCGTGTTCCTCCTCGACATCGACCTCCTCTACGTCTTCCGCATCGCGAAGGAGCTCCTCCACATGCCCGCGCTCGCGACGCCGATCGCGTTCGCGACGGTGGTGCTCATGCTCCTCTCGCTCTACATCGCGTTCGCGCTCGTGCTCGCCAACGCGTCGGGCCGCCAGATCCTGCCGATCGGCGCGCCGCTCTTCGCCGCGACGCCGCCCGCTCAGCCGTCGTCGTCTTCCTGACCCGCGCGCTCGTCGGCCGGGACCCAGCCCTGCTTGCGCAGGAACGAGCGGATCTTCCCGACCCACTCGACCGAGTCCATGTGCGCGAGGAACTGCTCGGTGAGGAGCACCGGCGCGCGATCGTTGTCGAGGACGATGACGATGCGCGCGACGTCGACCTTCGGCGCGATGTTCGTGTTGATGAAGCGCACCCCCGGCACCGCGTTGTCGCCAGGGACGACGCGCTCGACCTCCTTCGTGTCGAGCCGCACGTCGAGGACGTCGTGGAGGCGCGCCTGCACGATGACCTTGCGCGCCGCCTTCTGCGTCACGACGAGCTCGCCGCTGTCGACGGTGAAGAGCACGCCGCCGACCTCGGGCGAGCGGGCCCGGCGCCAGATCGCGGCGGCGGCCGACACGACGACGACGCCCGCGGCCGCCGGCGGATAGCCCAGCCCCGCGATGACGACGGCGACGACGCCGCCGACGAGCCCGAGCTGGAGCGCGGCGCGCGTCGGCGTGACGTCGCGGTTGAGGTCGCCGGAGCGGTAGAGGAGCTCCGCGCGCTCGGGTCGTTCGGTCGCGAGCTCCGAACGGTACGGCGTGCTCAAGGTTTGTGCGCCAGGCGCTTCTTCGATTGATCGGGCAGCTCGACCTCGATCCAGGTCTCGCCCACGCTCGTGACGACGATCTCGCCGAACTTCTTGTGCGTGATGCGCTGGCCGAGCTCGAAGTGCGAGTCCGCGTTGTAGGGCACGGGGCCCTTCGGGAGCGACGCCGGCGCCGGCGCCGCCTTCTCCTCCGGCGGGAGCACGTGCTTCTTCAGCACGTCGGCGATGGCGCGGCGCATCTCCGGGCCGCGGTGGTACTCGGACATGAGCGCGATGCGCGCGAGGAGCTCCTCCTCCACGCTCTGGATCGCCTCGAAGAGGCCGGACGCGTCGTCGTTGCCGGCCGTCCACGCGACGTGACGCGCCGCCTGCGGGACGCGGTGCCCGTCGCCGAAGGTGTCGTTGCGCGCGGCGGTGCACTCCTTCGCCGCCGCCTTCACCGCCTTCAAGTTGTCGGCGGTCGGGCCGGCGAGCCACGCCTCCGTCGCCTCGAGCGCGACCTGCGGGCGCTTGTCGTCCTTCCGGCGATCGGCCCACTCCTCGAGGATGAGCGACCGCACCATGTCGATGAGGGCGCGCATCATCGTCTCGCGCGGCACCTCCTCGAGCGCGGACTGCCACTCCGTCGCGGGCAGTCCCTTCACGGGGTCACCGCGGAGAGCGAGGAGACGATCGAACTTTGCAGCGAGCGCGGCGCGATCCACGTGCCGAAGGTATCACGCTCACGCGGACTTGCGACGGGACTTCAGGACCTGGAAATACCGGTGTGCAATCCCGCTGTTCGCTGCGGCACGGGCGACGTTGTGGTTCGCGCGCCGGAGCGCCCGGTCGACGTAGCGCCGCTCGAACTCGGCGATGACCTCCTCGCGCGCGCGGGTGAAGGGCAGCTCGCACTCGAGCACGCGGCTCAGCGCGTCCACGTCCACGCTCGGGCGATGGCCGCTCGTGACGATCTCGTGGACGTCGGAGGCGAGCGGCTCGTTCCCGTGGCGGACGCGATCGTAGACCGCGATGCGGAGCTCGCGGACGTTGCCCGGCCAGCGGTGCTCCTCCCAGCGCGCGACGAAGTCGTCGGGGAGCGCGCCGGCCCCGCCGAGGTCGGTCCAGAACATCCGCGCGAGCGCGGCGACGTCGCCCTCGCGCTCGCGGAGCGGCGGCAGCACCACGCGCTCGCCGAGCTCGGCCGGGAGCGTCTTGCCTCCGTCTTCCGAGCCGCGGGTCGCGACGATGACGCGGGCGCCGGCGGCGTTCGCGAGGACGTGGAGCGCCGCGCGGTCGAGGAGCGCGCCCTCCTCGACGTAGAGCGTGCCGCCGTGCGCGGCGAGGAGGCGCGCCGTCAGCGGGACCGTGTCGTGGCGCGACGCGACCACGAACGGGCCGTCCTTCGCGGGCCCGTGCGCGTGCAGCTCCTCGGCGAGGAGGCGCTTGCCCGCGCCGCGCTCGCCCTCGATCACGAGGAGGCCGCGGCGCTCGGCGAGGATCGGGAAAAGGGGGAAAATCGCGAGCATCTCCGGGCTCTCCCCGCGGACGCGCCCGAACGACCGCAGCTCCGAGCGCTCGAGCGACGTGCCGTCGGCGCGGCGCACCGCGATCGCGGTCGTCCCGAAGCGCACGACCTCGCCGCCGGAGAGGTAGGCCTCGTGCGCGAGCACGCCGTTCACGCGCGTGGTCCGCTCCGGCGAGAGGTCGACGAGGCAGAGGCGGCCCTCGCGGAGCTCGATCGAGCAGTGCCGCGGCGCGGCGGCCTCGTCGGAGAGACGGAGGGCGCAGAGCGGGCTGCTCCCGACGAAGAAGGTGCCGCGCGCGGGATCGATCGCGTGCACCGCGCCGGCGTCCGGGCCCTCGACGACGCGGAGCTCGAAGGCGGGGGGATTCGCCGTGGCGGGGCGGATCCGGCGAACGATGCGAACGGTGCCTTCCGAGGTCCAGTCGGTCATGAAACCACGGCATTGCACGGATGATGCCGTGTAATTTTCCGCCGCTAGTGTACGTCGATCCGCGGAATTCCCGTGGATTTCACCCAGGTGTGGGGGACGAGGAGGCCATGATCGCGCCGATCCTCTCGAGGATCGAATCGATCCCCTCGTAAGCTCGCGGGGGCCCATGGACGAGATGCGGAAGCTGGAACGGGCGCTCGAGGACGGCACGCTCACGCCCGGCGCCGCGCTCGATCCGCTCGTCCGTGCGGCGCACGAGGCGATGTCGTTCGCGTTGCGCAGCGCGGCCGCGCGCGTCCTCGGCTCCATCGCCGGCCGCGCGTACGACGCGACGTGGGAGGTGGCGGAGCGGGCCGCGTTCGCGCTCTTGGAGGTCGCGCGGGACGCGGACGCGCCGGCCGAGCGCGTCGTCCTCCTCCACGCGATCGGCCGCGGTTTCCGCAACGCGTGGCTCATGCCCTACGTCCACTCGCGCCTCTTCGACGAGGACGGCGCGGTGGTGGAGGCGGCGATCTCGGCCGCGGGCGGCCTCGCGTTTCCGGCGCTCGAGGAGACGATCGCGTCGACGTTCCTGAACGACGAGGCCGCGCCGCCGCTCCGGCGCGCGGCGATCGCGGCGCTGGGCCGGATGGGCGCCGACAGCGCCGCCGCCCTGCTCGCGGAGCGCGTCGACGTCACGAAGGACGCGATCGAGTGCGCCGCCGCGCTCACCGCGCTCACGGAGATCCGCTCGGACGCGGCGCGCGATCGGACCCACGTGCTCCTCGAGCGCGAGCTCCCGCGCGACGTCCTCCTCGCCGCGGTGCGTTACCTCGCCGAGATCGGGGACGAGGCTGCGCTGATCGCGATCCGGTCGCTGTCTCGGAACGGAGACGCCGCGCTGCGGCTCGCCGCCAACCAGGCCGGCCGCGCGCTCGACGCCGAGCAGAAGCGCGATCCCGACGAGCGCATCCTCGCCGCGCTCACGGAGCGGGACCGCGCGGTGCGGGCGATCCTCGCGCGCCGCCTCCGCACGCTGCCCGCCGCCGACGTCCTCGCCCGCGCCGAGGTCCTCCTCTCCGACGATCCGCGCGGCGTCATCCAGGTCATCGCGGAGGTCCGCCGGCCCGAGGTCACGCGTTTCCTCGTCGCGATCGCGGCCGACGAGAGCGCCGACGTGCTCGTGCGCTCGCGCGCGGCGGGCTCGATCGAGGCGGACGAGCCGTGGGAGCGCGACGCGCTCGTCGACCTCGTGCGCACGGTGAAGGAGGCGCCGGTGCGGGTCGCGGCGGCGCAGACGCTCGGCGCGTTCGCGCCGCCGGGCTTCGTGCTCGATCGCCTCTCGTCGCTCGCCGACGACCCCGCGCCGAGCGTGCGCGGCGCGCTCTTGTGGGCGCTGCAGCTCGCCGCGCGGCCGCGGGAGCTCGTGGGGAAGGAGCGCGCGCGGGCGGAGGCGGTGCTGCGACGCGCGCTCACCGACGACGACCCGAACGTCCGCCGCCGCGCCGCGTACGTGGGCGGCAACCTCGACGCGGCCGCGCTCGTGCCGGACCTCGTCGAGCTCGCGCGGCGCGAGACCGAGCGGGTGGAGCTGCGCATCGCCGCGTTCTCCGCGCTCGGCGACATCGGCGCGTCCTCCCGCGTCGCCGACCTCGTGCATCTCTGGAACAAGGAGGACGATCCGCGCGCGCTGTGGGCCGCGTCGCGCGCGCTCGAGCGCGCCCTCGTCGTCGTCGAGACGGGCGAGGACGGCGCGCCGCCGTCAATGCCGTCGTCGATGCAGCCGCGCTCGGCGCCGCCGTCGATCGCGCGCGTGAACGAGCGGCTCACGAAGCTCCTCGGCGCGGTCGATCCGCGCGTGCGCGCCGCGGCGGTGCGGGTGGCGGGCCTCGCTCCCGGCGTCCTGCCGGCCGCGCAGATCGTCGGGCTCGCGCAGGACGAGTCGCCGCGCGTCCGCGAGAAGGCGATCGCCGCGCTCGGCCGCGCGCTCGGGGCGGAGGCGGAGGACGTGCTCGCCCTCGCGCTCTCGGACGCGGAGCCCGCGGTGCGGGAGCGCGCGGCGGAGGCGCTCGTCGCGATCGACTCCGCGGCGGCGTTCGCGCGCGTCGTCGTGCTCGTCGCGACGATGCCGGATCGCGCCGTCGCGCTCCGGCTCGCGCGTCTCCTCCGCGCGCGCTCGGACGAGGAGGCGATCGCGGCGCTCTCCGGCGCCGTCGCGCGCGTCGGCCCCGACGATCCGATCTACGAGCACCTCCTCGCGCTCAAGCTCGCCGCGATCGAGACGGGCCGTCCGCTCGCGCCGGCGAGCGCGCGGCCGGTCGACCAGGCGATCGGCGAGCACTTCCCGGCGTGGGCCCGGCTCCGCGACGTGCGCGGCTTCGCCCCGCTCGCGAAGAGCCTCCGCACTGCGGAGATGCTCTACGCGGCGCGCGCGCACGGCGCCGGCGCGGACGCCGATCAGTCGGCCGCGATCGTGCTCTGGATGAAGTGCCTCGAGGGCTACATGCACGCGTGGCTCGCGCCGCGGCTGCGCTCGCTGCACGAGCGCCCGGCGTCGGTCTGGGAGCTCGCCGATCGCCTCCTCGGCGGCGGGTGGAACACGTACCAGCGCTGGCTCGGCGAGCGCTGGCAAGACCCGGTGAAGGTCGGCGCGATCGAGGTCGAGGTCCCGCTCCGATCGTCGGTGAACGCGCTCCGCGATCTGCAGGAGCGCCGCGCGCGCCCGCTCGACTCGCCGCTCAGCGTGACGGAGTGGTCGCGCCTGATGCTCTTCTTGGCGGTCGAGCACGCATCCGGCCCGAAGAACCTCCTCGGCGTGAAGTCCCGCGATCCCGACCGCGTCGCGCGCCTCGCGCATAGGCTCCAGGTCCTCGCCCAGATCCGCAACGTCGTCACCCACCGCTCCACCGCCGACACCCCCACCCTCGACGCCTTCCGCGGCCGCTACTACACCGCCTTCGAGGAACTGACGGGCCTCGCGTAGCCAAGGCCAGCCAAGGCCACGTTCCTCCCGCGGTACTAGGCTTCGCACTCGGAGATGTACGCGTTGAACGTGTCGGACTCCGCGTCGCCGATCGGGGAGAGCTCGAAGTCGGGGACGTCGTAGTGCGTGAAGGCCCGGAGGTCGTAGTCCCCTCGAGCCCCGCGAACGTCGTCGTGTCGAGCGCGCCGGTGAGCTGCGCGAGGACGAGGTTGCCGGCGAGCTCCTGGCGGATCGGCGCCGCCCACGGGCTCGTCTTGATCACGTCCTTGAAGGCGCCGCAGGCCGCCGTCGCCGCCGCCGCTTCCTTCGTGATGACCATCAGGTCCGAGTCGTCGCTCATGCACGCGTCGATGGCGTGGCGCTTCGCCGCCTTATAGCGGACGAGGCCCTCGTGGTAGGCCGCCGGCGAGCAGCGAAAAATGGCCCATCGGCGATCCATCACCCGTGCGCCGCGCCGGCGACAAAAGATTCCGCCACATTAACCGCCCCGAATACGGCGGAATTTCATAGACGACCAAAGATTCCGCCGCATATCGTCTCCCAAACATGGCGGAATCTGTCGTCGGACGAGAGGTCGAACGCGCGTTGCTCGACGCGATGCTCGCCTCGAAGGAAGCCGAGCTCATCGCGATCTACGGGCGGCGCCGGGTCGGCAAGACGTTCCTGATCCGCGAATGGGTCGAGCCGAAGGCCGACGTGTTCCTGACCGTCACGGGCTTGAAGGACGCTCCCGCCGCCGAGCAGCTCCTGCTCTTCCAACGCGAGGTCGAACGCGTGCTCTTCGACAACGCGCCCTTGCCTCCATTTCCGAGCTGGAAGGTCGCGTTCGAGACGATGGCGGCGGGGCTCGAGCGCGCGGCAAAGGACAAGAAGAACCGGAAGCTCGTCGTCTTCCTCGACGAGCTTCCATGGCTCGCGACGCGCCGCTCGCGGCTTGTGCAGGCGCTCGATCACACCTGGAACACGCGCCTCTCGCGGATCCCGTCCCTGCGGATGATCCTCTGCGGGAGCGCGGCGGCGTGGATGGTGAACGAGCTCGTTCACGCCAAAGGGGGACTCTACAACCGCATCACCCGACGCATCCATCTGCAGCCGTTCACGCTCCGCGAGACGAAGGCGTTCCTGGTGTCGCGCGGGCTGCGGCCCAAGCCGCTCGACGTGGTCGACCTCTACATGGCGGTGGGCGGCGTCCCGCACTACCTGAAACAAATGGAGCCGGGGCGCTCGGCCCAGGAGAACGTGGCGTATGCATGCTTCTCGGAGCATGGCTTGCTGCGTGACGAGTACCAGCGCCTGTTCGCCTCCCTCTTCGACGAGCCGGAGGAGCACGAGGCCATCGTTCGCGCGGTGGCCAAGCGCCGCGCAGGCGTCACCCGGATCGAGATCCTCGAATCGACCGGCCTCTCCTCGGGCGGACGGTTCGCGTCGCGCCTCGCGGAGCTGGAGCAGGCGGGGTTCCTCTCGTCGCTCCGCCCTTACCAGGCCAGGACGAAGAACACGCTCTACCGACTGACGGACGAGTATTGCTGGTTTTATCTGACGTGGATCGAGGCGGCGCCGAAGGGCGCGTTCGCGCGCGGCGGGCGGGACTACTGGCTCACCAAGAGCCGGAGCCGCGGCTTCGAGAGCTGGGCGGGCTATGCGTTCGAAGGGATCGTCCTCAAGCACGCCGCCGAGCTGCGGCGCGCCCTCGGCATCGACGCGGTGCCGTGCGAGATCGCGTCCTTCCGCCACGTCCCCAAGAGCCGCTCGGCGGCGACCGAAGGGGCGCAGATCGACGTCCTGTTCGACCGCGCCGACGACAGCATCAACGTCTGCGAGCTGAAGTACGGACGCGAGCCGTACGTCGTCACGAAGGCGTACGCCCGCGAGCTGCAGACGAAGCTCGAGGTCTTCGAGCGCGTGACGAAGACGCGCAAGAAGATCATCCTCACCCTCGTTTCGCCGCGCGGGCTGGTCGACAACGCCTGGTCGCGAGGCCTCGTCGAGCGCGTCGTGACGATCGATCCGTTGATGGGGCTCTGACGAGGGCTCAGGCCTCGAGCGACGCGACCGCGCCGCGGAGCGCGGAGACGGACGCCGACTTCAGGTACACGACGGGCGCGTCGTGGGGGACGAGCGCCTTCGCTTGATCGCGGAGCGAGTGGGAGACCATTCCGACCATGACGATCACCGCCGCGACCTTGCCGAGGATGCGGCGCGTCCCGCTCGGGACGCGGTTCTCGAAGTGACGCAGCTCGAGCCCGCGCTCCTCGACGACCTCGCGGTAGCGCTCCGACATGCCGCCGCTCCCGCCGACGACGATCACCGCTCCCTTCGCCTCGCTCTTCGCCATGCTCCGCCTTCGAGCAAGACCAGGACCACCGCGCGGCAGCCCGTGATCGTCGCGGAATCGACGGTGGAGCAGGGATATTCCCGCTATTTTGGCGACGCGGCCGACGGATCGATGCTGCCGATCCGACAAAGTGTCCGGCTGCCGACAGCCTCAGGGCGCGACGTTGGTGCAGTGCGCGTCCTTCCAGGGGAGGACCCAAGGCGTCACGGTGATGTCGATGTCGATCTCGACCTGCGGCGGGGTGGGCGCGACGACCCAGGCCCATCCCGTGGTCATCGGGCCGCTGAACTGCGCCTTGAAGTGACCGGGGGTCTTGCTCCCGGCCGCGATGTCGGAGGGGAGGGCGTCGACGGTGAGGCCGCAATCGGCGGTCGCGCTGGCGAAGTGCCAGTCGCCGGTGAGCCAGTTGCCGCGCTCCTTGAGCGTGCCGGTGAGGCCGCGCGCGTTCGAGCAGCCCGTGCCGGTCGCCGACGCGTGGATGTGGATGTTCGATTCGACGCCGGCCTTGTCGCGGAAATCCACCCGGAGCGCGACGTAGTCGGGATCGAGCGCGTGCCGGTCGTGGATCCCGTCATCGCAGTAGAGGGTCTTGCGAGCGATGGGGGTGACGGAGGCGATCTCCATCTCCTCGCCGTCGATCTTCACCCGAACGGTGCCGGTGCGCTCTTGCTCTTGCGCGCTCGGCGCGGGAGCGGGCGAAGGAGCCGGCGTCGCGTCGGGCGTCGAGGGCGTCGAGGGCGTCGAGCCGACGAGGGCTTCGCCGAAGCACTTCACGGCCGCCGGATCGACGTCGGAGACGAGCTTCGCCAGCGCCGTCTGGGCGCACACCGCGAAGGTCGCGCCGCAGGCGGGCGTGCCGGTGCAGGAGGACTCGAGCGCGCGAGCGAAGTCGTCGCCGAGCGGGAGGACGAGGTTCGCGAGCGGGCTCGACGCGCCGAAGAGCTCCGACTCGCAGACGGCGCCGGAGACCGGGCTGCAGCTCGAGCAGTAGGCCTTGGCGAGCGAGCGCTGCGCGTCGCTGGGCTCGAGCTTCGAGAGGTTCTCGCCGAGGCACGCGAAGGGCGACGCCGTGCACGACGGCGCATCGGAACAAGAGGAGAGGGCCTTCGCCGCGGCGGGGCTGAGGATCTTGTCGAACGCCCCGCACGCCGACGCGAGCGCGCCGTCGCAGGTGGAGGCCGTGGAAGTGGACGTGCACGCGGAGCGCCGCGCCTCGAGCGCGCCGCAGACGCCTTCCTTCGCGCCGCTCTCGTTCGCGGCGCCCGAGTTGTCGGCGGCGACGGGCGACTCGGCGCTCACGATCGGATCGGCGGAGCACGCGACGACGACGGGAGCAGCGATCAGAAGGGAGAGCCAAAAGCCCACTTGGCGACGCATGCCCTACATGTGAGCAAGGCGCATGCCGCGCGAGTGAACTTACGGATTATCCTGAAATTTCAACGAATAGCCGGCTTTTGGGTCGGGTCGCCGGCACCCCGATCATGGTCTGGTCCATTTCGAGATGAGCAACGCGGCGCCCGCCGGTGATCAGGCCGTCATCTGCTCGGGCGCGTCGCCGGTCAGCTCGATGTTGGCGCCGGTCTTCTTGAGCCACCACAGGAGGCCGACGAGGAGCATGCGGCGGTCGTCGACGAAGGAGGGCTTCTTGCCCTCGAAGTAGTGGCCGACGAACTGGAAGGTCCAGCCGACCGAGAACATGCCGGCCGCGAGCGGGAGCCCGACGACGGTCGCGCCGATCGGGATGCTCGCCGCGATGAGCGGGATCCCCACCTTGTGACACGCCTGGTTCAGCGGGTCCGTGTGGTCTGCCTCGTAGCCCTTCATCAACTGCGACCATTCCGAGCCGAGCTTCATCCTCCGAGCATAGCGCGGAAATCCCCTCGAAGCGCTTAGGGCGCGATTTCATGACGAAATGCTGTATCGTCGGTGCCCCAACCAATGCGTCTCGGCGTGCCGAAGGAGAGCCTGGAGGGCGAGCGTCGCGTCGCCGCGACCCCGGAGTCGGTCAAGAAGCTGCTCGGGATGGGGCTCGAGGTCGTCGTCGAGCGCGGCGCGGGCGCGGCCTCCGGCATCGCCGACGACGCGTACGTCGCGGCCGGCGCGACGATCGCGGACGACGCCTGGAGCAGCGACCTCGTCGTCAAGGTGCGCCCGCCGACGGAGGCCGAGGTCGCGAAGCTCGCGGAGGGCGCGTGCCTCGTGTCGCTCCTCCAGCCCGAGCGCCACGAGGCGCTCCCGGGCCTCCTCGCCGCGCGGAAGGTGTCGGCGATCGCGCTCGAGCGCATCCCGCGCGTGACGCGCGCGCAGAAGATGGACGTCCTCTCCTCGATGGCGAACCTCGTCGGCTACCGCGCGGTCGTCGAGGCGGCGCAGCACTACCAGGGCTTCTTCGGGCCGCAGGTCACCGCCGCGGGCACGATGCCGCCGGCGCGTGTCCTCGTCATCGGCGCGGGCGTCGCCGGCCTCGCCGCGGTCGCGGCCGCGCGCGCGCTCGGCGCCGAGGTCCGCGCCTTCGACACGCGCAAGGCGACGAAGGAGCAGGTCGAGAGCCTCGGCGCCGCGTTCCTCACCGTCGAGATCGAGGAAGAAGGGGAGGGCGGCGGCGGCTACGCGAAGGAGATGAGCCCCGCGTTCATCGCCGCGGAGATGGCGCTCTTCAAGAAGCAGGCGGCCGAGTGCGACGTCATCGTCACGACCGCGCTCATCCCCGGCAAGGCCGCCCCCGTCCTCGTGAAGAAGGAGGCCGTCGACGTGATGAAGCGCGGCTCCGTCGTCGTCGACCTCGCCGCGGAGCAGGGCGGCAACTGCGAGCTGACGGTCCCCAACGAGGTCATCAAATCCGACAATGGCGTCACAATCGTCGGACTCACCGATCTCGCGTCGCGCATGGGCGCGTCGGCGTCGCGCCTCTTCGCGAACAACGTCGTCCACCTGCTGAACGAGATCGTCGACGGCGCGAAGCTCCACCTCGATCTCGAGGACGACGTCATCCGCCCCGCCCTCGTCACCCACGGCGGCGAGGTGCTCCCGCGCCCCGCGCCGAAGGCCGCCGCCCCGCCGCCGCGTCCCTCCGTTCGCCCGCGCCCGCCGCCCGCCGCGGAGGCGAAGCCCGCCCAGACGCAGATCCGCTCGCCCACCCGCCGCGCGTGGGGCACCACCTTCGGCGGCCTCGTCGTCATCGTGCTCCTCTTCTTCGCCGGCCGCTTCGCGCCGCCGGACCTGCTCCAGCACTCGACCGTGTTCATCCTCGCGTGTTTCGTCGGCTGGCAGGTCATCTGGAGCGTCACCGCCGCGCTGCACACGCCGCTGATGAGCGTCACGAACGCGATCAGCGGCATCATCATCATCGGCGGCATGCTCCAGATCAGCTCGTCGCTCGACGCCGCCTCCGTCCTCGGCGCGCTCGCCGCGCTCTTCGCCGCGATCAACATCTGCGGTGGCTTCCTCGTGACCGAGCGCATGCTCCGGATGTTCAAGCGGTGACGTCGTGAGCGGATCGTTCTTCGGTGATTCGGGCGGGATCGCCAGCGTCGCGTACCTCGTCGCGGGCGTGCTCTTCATCCGCAGCCTCGGCGGCCTCTCGAAGCAGGAGACCGCGCGGCGCGGGAACTTCTCCGGCATCCTCGGGATGGCGATCGCGGTCATGATCACGGCCGCGGCGTGGGCGAGCCACCCCGGGCGCGACCTCGGGAGCGACCTCGGCGCGATCGGGATGCTCGGCGCGGCGCTCGTCGTCGGCGGCGCGATCGGCGGCGTCCTCGCGCGGCGCGTCGAGATGACGGGGATGCCCGAGCTCGTCGCGGTGCTCCACAGCTTCGTCGGCCTCGCGGCGGTCCTCGTCGGCTTCGCGTCGTACCTCTCGCCGAGCGCGGCGGCGATGCACCCCGGCGTCGAGCGCACGGTCCACCTCGTCGAGATCGGGATCGGCATCGCCGTCGGCGCGCTCACGTTCACGGGCTCCGTCATCGCGTGGGCGAAGCTCCGCGGCAGCCTCTCCGGCAAGCCGCTCCTGCTCCCCGGCCGCCACGCGCTGAACGCCGTCGTCGCCGCCGCGGTGCTGGGGCTCACGGTGCCGATCGTGCTCGCGGAGGGCAGCGCGGGCCTGCCGTACCTCGGCGCGATCGCGGTCCTCGCGGGCGCGCTCGGCGTCCACCTCGTCATGGCGATCGGCGGCGCCGACATGCCCGTCGTCGTGTCGCTCCTCAACAGCTACTCGGGCTGGGCCGCGGCCGCGGCGGGCTTCGTGCTCGCGAACGATCTCCTCATCGTCACCGGCGCGCTCGTCGGATCGAGCGGCGCGATCCTCTCGATCATCATGTGCCGCGCGATGAACCGATCGATCGCGAACGTCATCTTCGGCGGCTTCGGCACCGCCGACGCGAAGGCCCCCGCCGCCGGCGCCGCCGCCGCCCCGGCGGGCGCGGTGATCGAGATCTCGCTCGCGGACACCGCCGCGATGCTGCGCGACGCGAAGAGCGTCGTCATCGTGCCGGGCTACGGCATGGCGGTCGCGCGCGCGCAGTCGGCGGTGCACGACCTCACGCGCGTGCTGCAGGAGCGCGGCACGACGGTGCGCTTCGCGATCCATCCCGTCGCGGGCCGCCTCCCCGGGCACATGAACGTGCTCCTCGCGGAGGCGGGCGTGCCTTACGACATCGTCCTCGAGATGGAGGACATCAACCACGACTTCCCGAAGACGGACGCGGTCCTCGTCATCGGCGCGAACGACATCGTGAACCCGGGCGCGCTCGACGACGCGTCGAGCCCGATTTACGGCATGCCCGTCCTCGAGGTCTGGAAGGCGAAGACGACGGTGGTGCTGAAGCGCGGCATGGCGGCGGGCTACGCCGGCGTCGAGAACCCGCTCTTCCACCTCGAGAACACGCGCATGCTCTTCGGCGACGCGAAGAAGAGCATGGACGGTCTCGTCACCGCGCTCCGGACCTGAAAATCCGTCAAATCACCGAAGCGTCTCCGCGTTCGTTTTGCGGGAAGATTCCACAAAATGCGCGGGATCCCGCGCGATCCAGAGTGGCGGCTCGGCGCCGGCTAATTCCGCGAAAAAAGAAGCGTTGTTCGTGCTTGCCGATCCAGGTGCCGTTGCTATGAAGGCGCACGATGCGTCGCCTTGCAACAGGTCTGGTCTGCGCTTCTGCGCTCGGAGTCCTCGCAGTGTTCGGCGCGGCGTGTGCAGCCGGCGGCACGCTGGACAACGAACCGCCGCCGGACGTCGCGGTCGCGCCGACCGAGCCGGGCGTGAAGCTCCCGCCGAAGTCGAGCTCGTCGTCGAGCGGCGAGCCGGGCGGCGAAGACGACGACGACGACCTCGGCGGTCCCACGGGCGACGGCGGACCGACGTCGAAGCCCGACGGCGGCGGCACGAACCCCGGACTGGACGCGGGCCCGCCTCCTCCGCCGGCCCCGGTCGCGGGCGATCCGTGCCCGACGCTCGACGAGCTGCGGAGCGCCTCGTGCGGGTTCTGCGGCACGAAGAAGACGATCTGCGAGAAGACGCGCGACGGCTCGCTCAAGTGGGCGCCGTACTCGGCGTGCGAGGGCCAGCCGGCGGACGCGGTCTGCGCGGCGGGCAGCGTGGAGCCGGAGCCCTGCGGCAACTGCGGAACGCGCGTGCGCACGTGCTCGAACGCCTGCAAGTGGGTGGTCGGCGCCTGCACGGTGCCGCCGGCGGCGGAGTGCGCGCCGGCGACGCTCGACCTCACGAACGCGGGCTGCCCCGAGGACCAGTACGGCAAGTACGTCTATCGCGTGCGCTCTTGCCGGAGCGACTGCTCCTTCAACCCGTACTCGTCGTGCATCTCGCCGCCGGCGGCGCTCGAGATCGGGCAGACGCTCAACACGGTCAGCTCCACGGTCGCGATCCTCGCGGGCAGCCTCGCGCGCGCCAGCGGCACCACCTGCCCCCTCACCGCCGCGTTCGGCGAGGGCCGCGCCTACGCGTACACGCAGATCCGCAACCCGCTGAGCATGGACGCCACGGTCAGCATCTACAACTCCGAGGCTCCCGGCGGCGCGAAGATCAAGACGAACCTCGTCGCGTACGAAGGCGACGAAGCGCCCTCGACGGCCGACGCGCGCAAGCAGTGCGTCCGCGCGTCGACGAGCTTCAACCAGAGCATCACCGGCGGTCCGGGCTTCGCGATCATGGAGACCACGAGGCGGGTCACGATCAAGGCGGGCGGGAGCATCATGCTCTACACGTCGGCCGTCGACGCGAACGTGAGCGGCTCGGTCAAGGTCAACGTGAAGACGGAGATCCTCGCCGTCCCGGCCTCGACGCCCTAGCCCTAGCTCCTCGCACATCACGCTCCGTGGTCCCTGATTCGGAGGGGCGGGGCATGGACGATCCGGTGGACCAGGGGATCGTCTCAACAGCGTTGCGGAACTTTTCCACCGCCGCGTTTTTCCGGGCGATCACGCATGAAAACCGAGCCTTCGGCGCGGGTGTGACCTGGTCACCGTCTTGCTAGAGAGCAAGACATGGACACGCGAGACTCGGGCGTCATCGACCTCTTCGCGATTCACAAGGAAGAGGAGCGCCGCATCTCGGAGGCTCCGCCGGCGAGCACGGGTGCGCTTCCGCCGGTGTCGTTCGACACCCACGTGACGCCCGGCGGCGACGCCGACATCGACGCGCTCGCCTTCGCGCAGCAGAAGTCTCGCCAGCGGGCGAAGATCATCGGCGGCGTCATCGGTGGCCTGGCCGTCATCGGCATCCTCGTCGCCGCCATCGCGAGCGGCGGCAAGGAGGAGCCCGCAAAGGACGCCACCGCCGCCGCGCCTCCCGCCGCGACCGAAACCATCCCCGCCGCCGCGCCGGAGCCGCCCCCGGTCGCCGAGGCCCCCAAGCCCGCCGCCACGCCGGAGCCCGCCCCCCCTTCCACCGCCAAGTCCGACGGTGCCTACAGCCGCAAAGACGCCGTCGCAGCCTACAAGAAGTCCCAAGGCAAAGGCTCCCGCAAGACCAAGCCCATCGGCACCGGCATCAAGCTCCAAAAAATCCAAAGCTCCGGCACAAACTGACGGGCCCGCGGTGAGCACACGCCGCGGAACCGACGGGCGCCGCTGAAGCGCCCTGAGGCTCGCCACCGATAGGTATCGGCGGCGAGTACCGCGCTCGCCAATGGCTCCACCGATAGGTATCGGCGGAGCCCGGACGCTCCTCCCACGCACCGATGTGCGTCTCACTTCAATGGAGCCGCCGATTGGTATCGGCGGAGAGGGCTCGAGAAGCTCGGCTGCACCTTCACCCTTCGGATCGCTTCAATGGAGCCGCCGATTGGTATCGGCGGAGAGTCGACGGGCAGGCTCAGCGACGCCGCCGCGAGCTCGTAGCTTCAATGGAGCCGCCGATTGGTATCGGCGGAGAGCGATCGGCGTCGACGGCGAGCCGGTCTCCGCGGACTGGCTTCAATGGAGCCGCCGATTGGTATCGGCGGAGAGTCAACGCCTGGTGGATCACGCCGGGCGACGCCGGCGAGCTTCAATGGAGCCGCCGATTGGTATCGGCGGAGAGACGACGGGTCGCGATGGGTGTGTCATGCCGTGTCCGGAGTGCTTCAATGGAGCCGCCGATTGGTATCGGCGGAGAGAGTGGCGCGCGATCGTGACCATCCGGAGAGGAGACGTTGCTTCAATGGAGCCGCCGATTGGTATCGGCGGAGAGCGCTCGCCAAGATGGCGCTCCGCGACATGCTCGGAGCGCTTCAATGGAGCCGCCGATTGGTATCGGCGGAGAGTGAGCAGCCTCCCGACGAGCTCGATCTCTTTCGGCGCGCTTCAATGGAGCCGCCGATTGGTATCGGCGGAGAGATCCAATCGCCCGCGCGCAGCGCCGCGGCGAGCCGCGGCTTCAATGGAGCCGCCGATTGGTATCGGCGGAGAGGACACCACGGCGGGCGGAGACGGCATCGGCGGAGCGGGCTTCAATGGAGCCGCCGATTGGTATCGGCGGAGAGGCGGCGATGAAGGACGTTCACTTATGACTCGACTCGACGCTTCAATGGAGCCGCCGATTGGTATCGGCGGAGAGCCGTCGACGAGCCGGTCTGCCAGATGCGCACGATCTCGCTTCAATGGAGCCGCCGATTGGTATCGGCGGAGAGGCGAGATACCAGTAGGCGGAGCCGCCATTCAGCGTCTGCTTCAATGGAGCCGCCGATTGGTATCGGCGGAGAGCGCGGCAACTTCGGCGCGTCGCTTTCGTCGACCGTGCCGCTTCAATGGAGCCGCCGATTGGTATCGGCGGAGAGCCAAGGGCGACCGCTGGGGTGAGATCGGTGCGCGCCGCGCTTCAATGGAGCCGCCGATTGGTATCGGCGGAGAGGTGGCGAGCGCGGACGTCTCGCGCGTTGCGCGATCGAGGCTTCAATGGAGCCGCCGATTGGTATCGGCGGAGAGGAGCGCGCACTCCTGCACTCGCTCGGAATCGAAGTATGAGAGCTTCAATGGAGCCGCCGATTGGTATCGGCGGAGAGCTCGATCTTCTCTCGTCCGCCGGATTCGCTCTCGACGGCTTCAATGGAGCCGCCGATTGGTATCGGCGGAGAGCGATCTTCTTCGCGCGCTTCCCCGCGTCGCTCTTCTCGAGCTTCAATGGAGCCGCCGATTGGTATCGGCGGAGAGGCCCCAAAGCGTCCTCGCCGGCGCCGTTCGGTACGTGGCTTCAATGGAGCCGCCGATTGGTATCGGCGGAGAGTCGCGTCGCTGTGGTGGCGCGTCGTCGTGATGTCGGCGCTTCAATGGAGCCGCCGATTGGTATCGGCGGAGAGGCGGCGGCTTGCGCGGCCTGCGCGATCGCGTCCTCGTAGCTTCAATGGAGCCGCCGATTGGTATCGGCGGAGAGATACACAATGAATAGCGCTGATTTGGTGCTGTTTGCTGCTTCAATGGAGCCGCCGATTGGTATCGGCGGAGAGTGTCGGTGACACGCTAGCAAAGCGTGGTGATATCGTAGCTTCAATGGAGCCGCCGATTGGTATCGGCGGAGAGGAGGCGGCCGACGCGCTCGGAGACGTCGCCGACGCGGCGCTTCAATGGAGCCGCCGATTGGTATCGGCGGAGAGCCCGCGGCGTCGACGTCCTCGTAGATCGCGAGGTACCGGCTTCAATGGAGCCGCCGATTGGTATCGGCGGAGAGGGGATTGGGACACGGTCTCGCATCCGGAGCGGAGCGACGCTTCAATGGAGCCGCCGATTGGTATCGGCGGAGAGCTCGTACGCGCGGCAGAACGTGGCGTCGCGCACGCGTACGCTTCAATGGAGCCGCCGATTGGTATCGGCGGAGAGTCAACGGGGAGCGCCGCGCCGTCCGGCGGGCTCCCGGGCTTCAATGGAGCCGCCGATTGGTATCGGCGGAGAGCGCGGGCCGCTGGCTCCTCACGCATCAGGGGCTGGCCTTGCTTCAATGGAGCCGCCGATTGGTATCGGCGGAGAGAGATCGCGCGCTGCAGCGGCGTCGCGGTCGTGAGGCCGCTTCAATGGAGCCGCCGATTGGTATCGGCGGAGAGAACGACGTCGGCTGGATCGGCGGCGGCGGCGGCAGCGGCTTCAATGGAGCCGCCGATTGGTATCGGCGGAGAGGCTGCGGCGGAGGCCCGGCATGTCGAGGCGCGGCGGGCCGCTTCAATGGAGCCGCCGATTGGTATCGGCGGAGAGCGAAGTGGTACTCGACCCCTGTGACGAAGCGCGGGAAGCTTCAATGGAGCCGCCGATTGGTATCGGCGGAGAGTCCTCCGCGTCCTCGCGGACCAGCCGGGCTACGGCCTGCTTCAATGGAGCCGCCGATTGGTATCGGCGGAGAGGGCGCCGACGCCTTGTCGAGGACGGAGATGACGAGCCCGCTTCAATGGAGCCGCCGATTGGTATCGGCGGAGAGTGGCGAAGGCCTGGACGTCTCCCATCGCCGCGCGCTTGCTTCAATGGAGCCGCCGATTGGTATCGGCGGAGAGGGTCCCATCGATCGCCCTCGAGCGTCGTGTAGAGGAGGCTTCAATGGAGCCGCCGATTGGTATCGGCGGAGAGGCCGAGCCGCAGCGGCTTCGCCTGGTCGCAGATCGATCCGCTTCAATGGAGCCGCCGATTGGTATCGGCGGAGAGCACGCGCTCGCGTATCGGCCGGACTGCTTCGTCGCCACGCTTCAATGGAGCCGCCGATTGGTATCGGCGGAGAGGCCGCCGGCGACGTGACGACGACGCGGAAGACCTCCGGGCTTCAATGGAGCCGCCGATTGGTATCGGCGGAGAGGCGTCCTTCGCTGGGCCGACGATCGACAGGTCGCAGGGCTTCAATGGAGCCGCCGATTGGTATCGGCGGAGAGGCGTGTCTCGGCAACGAGGGAACCAACGGCTTCGCGCCGCTTCAATGGAGCCGCCGATTGGTATCGGCGGAGAGCATGGCGTGTCACGATACGACCCCCGGCGTCCAGATAGCTTCAATGGAGCCGCCGATTGGTATCGGCGGAGAGCCGCGTCCGCCACGGCGAAGAAGCGCGCGAGTGCGCCGCTTCAATGGAGCCGCCGATTGGTATCGGCGGAGAGGGAGCGCCCACGCAGCATCGGTTCGAGCGCGTCACGTGCTTCAATGGAGCCGCCGATTGGTATCGGCGGAGAGTCGTCATCACGCGGAAGGGACGTCGTCACGATGAGCCGCTTCAATGGAGCCGCCGATTGGTATCGGCGGAGAGTTGAACTCCGCCTCGACGTGCTCAAGCGTCACCCGGTAGCTTCAATGGAGCCGCCGATTGGTATCGGCGGAGAGGACGAGCACGCCCCGAGCGTGGCTGCGGCAAGCGCGAGCTTCAATGGAGCCGCCGATTGGTATCGGCGGAGAGGCGACGAGAGCGCCGCCGAAGACGACAAGACCAAGGCGCTTCAATGGAGCCGCCGATTGGTATCGGCGGAGAGTGCCGGGACGGCCACGCCAAGACCAGGATGCGGCGTTGCTTCAATGGAGCCGCCGATTGGTATCGGCGGAGAGACACCGACGATTTGCCGGAGATGGCGGCCGCGGTCGCGCTTCAATGGAGCCGCCGATTGGTATCGGCGGAGAGGGACAACTTCCACCGACTCGAGGACGCGCCCGGCTCGCTTCAATGGAGCCGCCGATTGGTATCGGCGGAGAGTCGAGCGACGGCTCGCGACGGCCGCGCGAGAGAAGATGCTTCAATGGAGCCGCCGATTGGTATCGGCGGAGAGCGGCCTCTCCGATTCGGTCCGCTCCCTCCGTTCCCAGCTTCAATGGAGCCGCCGATTGGTATCGGCGGAGAGCGATGAGGAAGGCTGGCGATCTGTTCGCGCCGCTCACGCTTCAATGGAGCCGCCGATTGGTATCGGCGGAGAGGTGATCGCGTTCGCGGTGCCGAGCGCTTGGACGGGACCGCTTCAATGGAGCCGCCGATTGGTATCGGCGGAGAGTCGTCGTCCGTCCCACGCGAGCCACACGGACCACGCCTGCTTCAATGGAGCCGCCGATTGGTATCGGCGGAGAGGGCAGCGCCGCGAGCGCCGCCGCGAGTTCGCTCGTCATCGGCTTCAATGGAGCCGCCGATTGGTATCGGCGGAGAGGCAGGGGCGCCGTGGCTTTGTCGATCGCCGATAGAACGCTTCAATGGAGCCGCCGATTGGTATCGGCGGAGAGGCGAGGATCGCCTCGAGGCCCGCGCGCGCACGGCCGGTGCTTCAATGGAGCCGCCGATTGGTATCGGCGGAGAGGACCGGCACCGTGAACCTCAGCGCCGCGTTCGCGGCGCTTCAATGGAGCCGCCGATTGGTATCGGCGGAGAGACCCGCGCGGGTCCGTGGCGCTCGTCCTCCGTCACCTCCCAGAAGCTTCAATGGAGCCGCCGATTGGTATCGGCGGAGAGAGTGGTCGAGATCCTCGGCCATGGGTCGCACGTCCCAGCTTCAATGGAGCCGCCGATTGGTATCGGCGGAGAGGGACGATCGAGCGGTCGAAGAGGTCGCCCGGCTTCTTGCTTCAATGGAGCCGCCGATTGGTATCGGCGGAGAGATGACGATCACCGGGGACATCTACGTCCACGATGACCCGCTTCAATGGAGCCGCCGATTGGTATCGGCGGAGAGGATGATGGGCCTCATCGTGGAGGGCGAGGCGGGAAAAGCTTCAATGGAGCCGCCGATTGGTATCGGCGGAGAGGACGCTCGAAGGTGATCGGCTTGCCGCACGCGTCGCAGCTTCAATGGAGCCGCCGATTGGTATCGGCGGAGAGGCGTACGCGGCTGGGACGTCCCCGCCGCGAGAGCCTGCTTCAATGGAGCCGCCGATTGGTATCGGCGGAGAGCTCCGGCCGAGCCCGCGGCGGCGGAGCCTCCGCCCGCCGCTTCAATGGAGCCGCCGATTGGTATCGGCGGAGAGTCGCCTCACCGCCGCCGAGGTCGCGCGGCGGTGCGGCTTCAATGGAGCCGCCGATTGGTATCGGCGGAGAGGGTCCTCTGGAAAGACGCGCCCCGCTTCCAATTCCACGCTTCAATGGAGCCGCCGATTGGTATCGGCGGAGAGTCCGCCCCGGCGGTGCCGTCGTAGACGCAAATGAACGGCTTCAATGGAGCCGCCGATTGGTATCGGCGGAGAGGAAGGGACGCTGCGTCGGTGGTCGCGCGTCGTCACGCCGCTTCAATGGAGCCGCCGATTGGTATCGGCGGAGAGTTCGCGCATCGCGTCCGGCACCGCTTCGCCCGCGCCGGGCTTCAATGGAGCCGCCGATTGGTATCGGCGGAGAGGCGAACGTGAGGCTGGTCAAGTGAGCAAAGGCAAGGACGCTTCAATGGAGCCGCCGATTGGTATCGGCGGAGAGGGCGTGGACCGCATCCGGACGAGCATATCTCCTCGGCTGCTTCAATGGAGCCGCCGATTGGTATCGGCGGAGAGCGATGCGGCGCGCGTTGCTGCCATCGCGGACTACTTCGCTTCAATGGAGCCGCCGATTGGTATCGGCGGAGAGATCGACCGTTAGGATTCCGCCGGCCAGTGTGTTGCTCGCTTCAATGGAGCCGCCGATTGGTATCGGCGGAGAGCCAGACGATCGGACCGAACGGCGAGCGGTACATCGACGCTTCAATGGAGCCGCCGATTGGTATCGGCGGAGAGCGCGCGGGCACTGGTCGTCCCGCGCGCGCCGCACGAAGCTTCAATGGAGCCGCCGATTGGTATCGGCGGAGAGGCCCTATGATTTCGTGCACACTGCAATAGTTGAGGTCTGCTTCAATGGAGCCGCCGATTGGTATCGGCGGAGAGACGTTGCGGCTGCTCGAGCGGCGATCGAAGCCGTCGCGCTTCAATGGAGCCGCCGATTGGTATCGGCGGAGAGCCCGGGCTCTCGTGGCCGACCGGCGCGGGCTCGCCGCGGCTTCAATGGAGCCGCCGATTGGTATCGGCGGAGAGGCGATCTCCCGATGAGCGGCAGCGCCGTCGGCGTGCCGCTTCAATGGAGCCGCCGATTGGTATCGGCGGAGAGGCCCCTTCATCGCGCGGCCGGTCGACGTGCTCTGATCGCTTCAATGGAGCCGCCGATTGGTATCGGCGGAGAGTGTCCGCCGCGTGGATCGCAACCTCGAGGTCCTCGAGGCTTCAATGGAGCCGCCGATTGGTATCGGCGGAGAGCACCGTTGATCGTGACGTACTTGCCCGCCTGGCCGACGCTTCAATGGAGCCGCCGATTGGTATCGGCGGAGAGTCTGGAGCACGATGTCGCCGCCGACGCCGTCGACGTCGCTTCAATGGAGCCGCCGATTGGTATCGGCGGAGAGGAGCGGGGAGGCCGCAAACATCGAAGTGGCGACGCTGGCTTCAATGGAGCCGCCGATTGGTATCGGCGGAGAGCCCGATGAGCGGCAGCGCCGTCGGCGTGCCGAATCCGGGGCTTCAATGGAGCCGCCGATTGGTATCGGCGGAGAGGCGCGCGGGCACTGGTCGTCCCGCGCGCGCCGCACGAAGCTTCAATGGAGCCGCCGATTGGTATCGGCGGAGAGGTGCAGGCCTTCGAACTGGCGATGCAGGCCGCCAAGCCGCTTCAATGGAGCCGCCGATTGGTATCGGCGGAGAGTGTCCGCCGCGTGGATCGCAACCTCGAGGTCCTCGAGGCTTCAATGGAGCCGCCGATTGGTATCGGCGGAGAGGGATGCGTGAGCCGGAGCTCCGTGCGGAGCTCGACGCCGCTTCAATGGAGCCGCCGATTGGTATCGGCGGAGAGAAGCGCGGCAAGCTCGTTCGGCGGACAGAGCTGATCGCTTCAATGGAGCCGCCGATTGGTATCGGCGGAGAGTCGACGGCGGCGCCGATCGCGTCGCGGCCGCCGTCGCGCTTCAATGGAGCCGCCGATTGGTATCGGCGGAGAGTCGAGCTTGCTCTTGAGGATCTTGAGACCCTTGCCGGCGCTTCAATGGAGCCGCCGATTGGTATCGGCGGAGAGATGTCGATGCCGGTGCCCTGGAGCTCCTGCCAGCCGATGCTTCAATGGAGCCGCCGATTGGTATCGGCGGAGAGGCGCGTTGATCTGGGTGGCGAGGCCGACCTCGACGTCGCTTCAATGGAGCCGCCGATTGGTATCGGCGGAGAGGTCAGCGAGTTCGGCAACGGCATCGTGAGGGCGATCGAGCTTCAATGGAGCCGCCGATTGGTATCGGCGGAGAGCTCGCGAGCTCGAGCCGCTTCTCCCGCGGGAGCGCCGCGCTTCAATGGAGCCGCCGATTGGTATCGGCGGAGAGTCTCGGTGATGACCATCATCCGAGACTCGAGGTCCATGCTTCAATGGAGCCGCCGATTGGTATCGGCGGAGAGTCTTCCGCGTGCGCGTGCGCGGCGAATTCGTCGAAAAGGCTTCAATGGAGCCGCCGATTGGTATCGGCGGAGAGCTCCACGAGGACCTCCGCGCAGGCCTCGACCGTGACGCGCTTCAATGGAGCCGCCGATTGGTATCGGCGGAGAGCTTGCAGGTAAGTGATCCTCTCCGACAACTTCGAGTCGCTTCAATGGAGCCGCCGATTGGTATCGGCGGAGAGTTCCGATCGGGCACGGCGCGAAGAGGCGCGCGCCGTGACGCTTCAATGGAGCCGCCGATTGGTATCGGCGGAGAGCGGGATACACCATGATGCTGGGGCGCAACGTCCTGGAGCTTCAATGGAGCCGCCGATTGGTATCGGCGGAGAGTCCGCGGCCCTCGCACGGCCTACCAGTGGGCGATCCGCGCTTCAATGGAGCCGCCGATTGGTATCGGCGGAGAGGCCCGACGACGGCTTGCGATCGCCGCTCGCCCACATCCGCTTCAATGGAGCCGCCGATTGGTATCGGCGGAGAGCGCCGAAGCCGGCGAGGAAGGACCCCGCGGCCGCCGCGCTTCAATGGAGCCGCCGATTGGTATCGGCGGAGAGCTCACGTTGCTCACGTCCACCCAGCCGGACGCGGGCAGCTTCAATGGAGCCGCCGATTGGTATCGGCGGAGAGCGGGCGCCATCGTCCCCGCGGCGAACGCGGGGAGCGCGCTTCAATGGAGCCGCCGATTGGTATCGGCGGAGAGTGGCGCGCGATCGTGACAATCCGGAGCGGAGACGTCGCTTCAATGGAGCCGCCGATTGGTATCGGCGGAGAGCGGGCGCCATCGTCCCCGCGGCGAACGCGGGGAGCGCGCTTCAATGGAGCCGCCGATTGGTATCGGCGGAGAGCTTCGGAGCTGTGAGGGAGGAAGTCAACATGGAAGAGAAGCTTCAATGGAGCCGCCGATTGGTATCGGCGGAGAGCGCTCGCCACGCTGCCAGTGCACGCCGAGCGCGATCGCCGCTTCAATGGAGCCGCCGATTGGTATCGGCGGAGAGCTGCCCGGGCGTGTGCTCGTAGCCCTGGACGAGGTCGGCGCTTCAATGGAGCCGCCGATTGGTATCGGCGGAGAGCGGGTTCGTGCGCTCTCTCGCTGCGCCATCGTTCGAGTCGCTTCAATGGAGCCGCCGATTGGTATCGGCGGAGAGCGGCGCGAACCGCGTCGTGTTCGCGCCGTTCGTGCCGCTTCAATGGAGCCGCCGATTGGTATCGGCGGAGAGGATCCAGCTCTCCGATTCGCGAAATCCGGCTTTTTCGGCTTCAATGGAGCCGCCGATTGGTATCGGCGGAGAGTTGATGCGCCGATGGCGGCGCGAGCACGTCCCGCTCGCGCTTCAATGGAGCCGCCGATTGGTATCGGCGGAGAGGGCGCGCTCCGCCGGAGCAGGAGTGCTTTCCGTTCGCGCTTCAATGGAGCCGCCGATTGGTATCGGCGGAGAGCTCGAGGACATCGACGGCAACGGCGTCGCGATCGCGGCGCTTCAATGGAGCCGCCGATTGGTATCGGCGGAGAGAACTCACCGCTCCGTCGTGGGAGCAGCTCGTCAACGGGCTTCAATGGAGCCGCCGATTGGTATCGGCGGAGAGGCGGCCGACGTCGACGCGGCACCTGGCTCAACCGCCTCGCTTCAATGGAGCCGCCGATTGGTATCGGCGGAGAGTCCTCGCCGTCGGATGCGCGAAGCCTCCCGTGAGCCCGCTTCAATGGAGCCGCCGATTGGTATCGGCGGAGAGTCCGATCGGGCACGGCGCGAAGAGGCGCGCGCCGTGACGCTTCAATGGAGCCGCCGATTGGTATCGGCGGAGAGGCGCCGCAAGAGGTCGCGTACCCGGACTTCGAGCTGACGCTTCAATGGAGCCGCCGATTGGTATCGGCGGAGAGCGCCGAACGCGACGGCCGCGGTCACGCCGTGCGCGACGCTTCAATGGAGCCGCCGATTGGTATCGGCGGAGAGACTCGAGGTCATGACCGCTGACGAGGCGCGCGCGCACGCGCTTCAATGGAGCCGCCGATTGGTATCGGCGGAGAGCCTGGGACGATCGTCCATGTGCAGTTCGTGCGCGCGGCGCTTCAATGGAGCCGCCGATTGGTATCGGCGGAGAGGCTCGTCCACGTTCAGCGGCGCCGCACTCATCAATGTGCTTCAATGGAGCCGCCGATTGGTATCGGCGGAGAGTACGACGATGAGCGTGAGCTCTAACGAGGTCGGGCCCCGCTTCAATGGAGCCGCCGATTGGTATCGGCGGAGAGCGATCGCCGAGGACGCGCTCCCCGCCGTCCTCGAGGAGGCGCTTCAATGGAGCCGCCGATTGGTATCGGCGGAGAGCGCGCGCTGAAAGGCGAGCTCGAGATCGAGTCGCCGTCGCTTCAATGGAGCCGCCGATTGGTATCGGCGGAGAGCCGGAGCTCGGTGCGTCGCAGCGGAGCGAGGTTGCCGCCGCTTCAATGGAGCCGCCGATTGGTATCGGCGGAGAGGGGGTGGAACGGCGGATGGGGCGGCGGGTGCGGCGGGTGGCTTCAATGGAGCCGCCGATTGGTATCGGCGGAGAGGCCCAAGCTCGTCCTCGACTGCGCCGCCCCGTTCACGATGCTTCAATGGAGCCGCCGATTGGTATCGGCGGAGAGGCGCCGCCGCGCTCGGAGCAGGGCTCTACACGCTCTCGCTTCAATGGAGCCGCCGATTGGTATCGGCGGAGAGGGGAGCAGGAGTGCGTCGCCTCTTCCTCGCAAAAGACTGGCTTCAATGGAGCCGCCGATTGGTATCGGCGGAGAGCGATGGCGCACAAGGTTCGTCAGGATATCGCTGGGTAGCTTCAATGGAGCCGCCGATTGGTATCGGCGGAGAGTTGGTTACATGTTCTCGTACGACGTGACGAAGATCATCGCTTCAATGGAGCCGCCGATTGGTATCGGCGGAGAGTATGGCATCTACGGCGGCAACAGCCGCGCGGCGCGCGAGCTTCAATGGAGCCGCCGATTGGTATCGGCGGAGAGGGGCGCAGGTTCGTGCGCTGGCAGGGCGCCGAGCAGGCGCTTCAATGGAGCCGCCGATTGGTATCGGCGGAGAGGCCATGCTCGTGGTCGCTCTCCTCGCGCTTCGATCGGCTTCAATGGAGCCGCCGATTGGTATCGGCGGAGAGGGCGCAGGTTCGTGCGCTGGCAGGGCGCCGAGCAGGCGCTTCAATGGAGCCGCCGATTGGTATCGGCGGAGAGCCGACGTAGGCCTCCGCCGCGTCGTGCAGGAGCCCCTCGCTTCAATGGAGCCGCCGATTGGTATCGGCGGAGAGTCCAACGAAGCGCGCCGGCGAGCGTGTCGAGCTTCCGCTGCTTCAATGGAGCCGCCGATTGGTATCGGCGGAGAGTGCGCGATCCCGACGTGCAGCGCCTTGCCGCCCGCCGAGCTTCAATGGAGCCGCCGATTGGTATCGGCGGAGAGTGAAATCGTCAACGTTGCCGGGCCAGTTGATGGAGACGCTTCAATGGAGCCGCCGATTGGTATCGGCGGAGAGCCGCGGCTCCTCGTTCTTCGACTCGGGCGACGACTGGCGCTTCAATGGAGCCGCCGATTGGTATCGGCGGAGAGACGCGTACGCGGCTGGGACGTCCCCGCCGCGAGATCCTGCTTCAATGGAGCCGCCGATTGGTATCGGCGGAGAGGTCACGCCGTCGGGCGCGACGTGCCAGTCGAATCCGTCGCTTCAATGGAGCCGCCGATTGGTATCGGCGGAGAGCGTACTGAGTGCTACAGCAATCGTGCATGGTTCCTCCGCTTCAATGGAGCCGCCGATTGGTATCGGCGGAGAGAACACGAGTTCGACGACGTCCTGATTCGAGTCGCCGGGGTGGCTTCAATGGAGCCGCCGATTGGTATCGGCGGAGAGTCGTGAAGAACCTGGACATCGCCGAGCTGGCGTCCGTGCTTCAATGGAGCCGCCGATTGGTATCGGCGGAGAGTCGTCGCGTCGACGAAGATCATGTCAGCGGCGGCGCTGCTTCAATGGAGCCGCCGATTGGTATCGGCGGAGAGCGAAGCGCCATTCGCCGTTGCAGCTCCACGACCCATCGCTTCAATGGAGCCGCCGATTGGTATCGGCGGAGAGGTCACGGCAGCACCATCGGGACGAAGTAGATGAGGCGGCTTCAATGGAGCCGCCGATTGGTATCGGCGGAGAGCCGGTGACGCTCTGCCCTCCGGGGGACGCCGCGCCCCAGCTTCAATGGAGCCGCCGATTGGTATCGGCGGAGAGGCCCGGCGCGATCGCCTTCGCCGTCTGCGACTCGTAGCTTCAATGGAGCCGCCGATTGGTATCGGCGGAGAGGGCGCGCCGGAGGTCGCCGATGTCCGCCGCGTGGATCGGCTTCAATGGAGCCGCCGATTGGTATCGGCGGAGAGGCGGGTCAGAGCAGGTGCCGCATCCTCGAGCCACACCCGCTTCAATGGAGCCGCCGATTGGTATCGGCGGAGAGGCCTCGTGGTCCTCCCGCCGGACCCGGTGGTAGTCCGCGCTTCAATGGAGCCGCCGATTGGTATCGGCGGAGAGACGTCGGCGCCCTTGATCGCCCAGCGCCCGAGCGCGAAGCTTCAATGGAGCCGCCGATTGGTATCGGCGGAGAGCCGTCCGTGGGTACCGCGCTCAACGGCTACGCGCCAGCGCTTCAATGGAGCCGCCGATTGGTATCGGCGGAGAGGCCGACCAGTTCCAGTTCCCGGCGCTCGCGATCTACCGGCTTCAATGGAGCCGCCGATTGGTATCGGCGGAGAGTGGTCGACGTACATGACGTCCGCCATCGACAGGATGAAGCTTCAATGGAGCCGCCGATTGGTATCGGCGGAGAGCGCGGGCGGCCCCGGAACTCGGTACGCGCTCTTCGTCGCTTCAATGGAGCCGCCGATTGGTATCGGCGGAGAGCCACGAGCGCGCAGCACGTGAGCGGCGTGCGAACGTCAGGCTTCAATGGAGCCGCCGATTGGTATCGGCGGAGAGCTCCGCGCGCTCGGTCTCGATCTTCTCGCGCTCCGCTCGCTTCAATGGAGCCGCCGATTGGTATCGGCGGAGAGGCGCCGCGCGCCGCCCAAGTCGACGACACCGGCGGGGCGCTTCAATGGAGCCGCCGATTGGTATCGGCGGAGAGTCGCCGGCTTCTTCACCACGACGAATGCGTCACCGACGCTTCAATGGAGCCGCCGATTGGTATCGGCGGAGAGCGAGGGCGGCATCGGCTCGCGCGTCGCCGCGAAGCTCGCTTCAATGGAGCCGCCGATTGGTATCGGCGGAGAGGATCCGCGAGCTCGGCGAGATCGTCATGGCGAAGACGCTTCAATGGAGCCGCCGATTGGTATCGGCGGAGAGCGAGGAGGGTCAGCCCGTCCTTCGTCGCAGTCTCGAGGCTTCAATGGAGCCGCCGATTGGTATCGGCGGAGAGATTGCACGCCCTCCATCCGTACGTTCGCCGTGATGTTGCTTCAATGGAGCCGCCGATTGGTATCGGCGGAGAGGGCGATCTGCGCGCGGAGCCCGCCCATGATCAACGTACGCTTCAATGGAGCCGCCGATTGGTATCGGCGGAGAGGCTCGGCGGGCTCGACGCGCTTCTTGGTCGGGATGGCGCTTCAATGGAGCCGCCGATTGGTATCGGCGGAGAGGGCGAGAGCAGCTTCGCGTTCGTGACGTAGACGCCCTCGCTTCAATGGAGCCGCCGATTGGTATCGGCGGAGAGCCCAATG
This sequence comes from Labilithrix sp., assembly GCA_019637155.1. NCBI lineage: Bacteria > Pseudomonadati > Myxococcota > Polyangiales > Labilitrichaceae > Labilithrix > Labilithrix sp. The sequence continues at coordinate 97,058 of JAHBWE010000002.1, forward strand.
CGGGGCATCCCGCCGTGCACGCTCAACGCAGCGCTTCAATGGAGCCGCCGATTGGTATCGGCGGAGAGAGCCTGGCCCGACACCTTCGACGTCGACGGCACGGGCGCTTCAATGGAGCCGCCGATTGGTATCGGCGGAGAGTCGCCGAAGCGAACCTCGGCGGTGACCCCGTTCGCGACGCTTCAATGGAGCCGCCGATTGGTATCGGCGGAGAGGGCCCGGGGTCGGGTTGGCCGCGTTGGTGGGCGTGTAGCTTCAATGGAGCCGCCGATTGGTATCGGCGGAGAGGGACCCCCATGCGTACCCACACGACAACGGCTCGCCCGCTTCAATGGAGCCGCCGATTGGTATCGGCGGAGAGGGATGCTCATTCTCGGATGGCTCGCGAAACACGGAATCGCTTCAATGGAGCCGCCGATTGGTATCGGCGGAGAGCGGCAAGGCGAGAGAGGTCGAGATGCGTCTCTCGACGCTTCAATGGAGCCGCCGATTGGTATCGGCGGAGAGAGTACACGATCCAGCCGCTCTACATCATCGAGGACGGGCTTCAATGGAGCCGCCGATTGGTATCGGCGGAGAGCCGCGGCACCAAGCGGCGCGTTCGGCGAGAGCTGGCCGCTTCAATGGAGCCGCCGATTGGTATCGGCGGAGAGGCGCGCCGCCAGAAGGATCAGTGGTGGCGGCGTCTCGTGCTTCAATGGAGCCGCCGATTGGTATCGGCGGAGAGACGGGTGCGCAACGCTCTCGATCGTTGCGGATGCGTGAGCTTCAATGGAGCCGCCGATTGGTATCGGCGGAGAGCCCCACTGAGGATCGGGAATGGTCCCTCGACGCGAAGCCGCTTCAATGGAGCCGCCGATTGGTATCGGCGGAGAGACGCGCAAGGCGGCGGTGAGCGCGTTGCGCGCCGCTCGGCTTCAATGGAGCCGCCGATTGGTATCGGCGGAGAGGTCATCATGCCGGTGAGGCTCTGATGGCCGCCCGCCAGCTTCAATGGAGCCGCCGATTGGTATCGGCGGAGAGGAGACGATCGCGCTTGTCGTACGTCGCGAACCAGTCCGCTTCAATGGAGCCGCCGATTGGTATCGGCGGAGAGGCGACGACCTTGTGGTCGTCGGAGAGACCGACCTTCACGCTTCAATGGAGCCGCCGATTGGTATCGGCGGAGAGCGGCAGACCGCGCCTTCGTCCAACAGGTCCAGGCGACAGCTTCAATGGAGCCGCCGATTGGTATCGGCGGAGAGGACACCTCTACGCCTTCTCGCCTTGAGGTAAGCCCCGCTTCAATGGAGCCGCCGATTGGTATCGGCGGAGAGCGGTCGGCCACGAGAGCCCGGGCGGACGCTTGCCGTCGCTTCAATGGAGCCGCCGATTGGTATCGGCGGAGAGGATCAGGTCGTCCCGCACCCCGAGACCGGCGAGCTCGCGCTTCAATGGAGCCGCCGATTGGTATCGGCGGAGAGAGGCGTTCAAGGCCCGGTGCTTGGAGCGACTCGACGAGCTTCAATGGAGCCGCCGATTGGTATCGGCGGAGAGCCGCGATCCAGCGCAAGGATCGCGTGACGGTCCACCTCGCTTCAATGGAGCCGCCGATTGGTATCGGCGGAGAGTCAAGTGTCCAGACTCGATCGCCCAAAAGCTCTTGGCCGCTTCAATGGAGCCGCCGATTGGTATCGGCGGAGAGCAACCGAAGAAAGAGGAGTCATGGCAGCGAAAAAGACGCTTCAATGGAGCCGCCGATTGGTATCGGCGGAGAGGCAAAGCGTCGCGCTCCGACTTCTTTCGCGACGCGGAGCTTCAATGGAGCCGCCGATTGGTATCGGCGGAGAGACGTGGAGACGAAGCTCGAGTGGAACGCGAGCGACGCGCTTCAATGGAGCCGCCGATTGGTATCGGCGGAGAGCCGACCGCGCCGCACGCGTCCGTGACGTAGTCCCAGACGCTTCAATGGAGCCGCCGATTGGTATCGGCGGAGAGCACTCGAGGATCAGCCTCCGCTCGGCGTCGTCGTCGCTTCAATGGAGCCGCCGATTGGTATCGGCGGAGAGACGCCGTCTGCGCGAGGACGTAGCGCCGCCCGCTCTCGCTTCAATGGAGCCGCCGATTGGTATCGGCGGAGAGGCTCGGGAAGAAGGTCCCGACGTCGACCGAGGCGTTGTCGCTTCAATGGAGCCGCCGATTGGTATCGGCGGAGAGACATCACCATCGGTGGCAACGCGCTGTCCGGCTCGGTGCTTCAATGGAGCCGCCGATTGGTATCGGCGGAGAGGCGTCTTGGCGCGCTGACCACGTGCGATGTTGCACGTGCTTCAATGGAGCCGCCGATTGGTATCGGCGGAGAGGTCGGCCCGATTCCGATGGTCCTGCATTGCCCGGAGTGGCTTCAATGGAGCCGCCGATTGGTATCGGCGGAGAGTTCAAGCAGATCGCGCTCTGGCAGTACTCGGGGAACACGCTTCAATGGAGCCGCCGATTGGTATCGGCGGAGAGCTTCCGCCGACCGTCCTTGCCGTCCTCGACTGGCACGTGCTTCAATGGAGCCGCCGATTGGTATCGGCGGAGAGGCGGACAGACCACGACGCTCGGCGGCGCCGACCAGTGGCTTCAATGGAGCCGCCGATTGGTATCGGCGGAGAGTCGCGATGATGTCGCCGACGCTTCCGGCGGCGCCCTGGCTTCAATGGAGCCGCCGATTGGTATCGGCGGAGAGCGATGATGGCCTGCCACGAGACAGACGTGGGCGCGGAGCTTCAATGGAGCCGCCGATTGGTATCGGCGGAGAGCGTGAGTTCCTACGACGTCCTTCGGGCATGCGTGATCGCTTCAATGGAGCCGCCGATTGGTATCGGCGGAGAGGCCGCTCGCGGGTGGCGCCGTCTGCCCGGACCACGGGCTTCAATGGAGCCGCCGATTGGTATCGGCGGAGAGCGAGCGACCAGCTCGGCGACACGACCTCCGCGAGGTCGCTTCAATGGAGCCGCCGATTGGTATCGGCGGAGAGGCGAGCGAGTCGAGCTGCAACAAGAAGCCGTCGAAGAAGCTTCAATGGAGCCGCCGATTGGTATCGGCGGAGAGGAACGACGCGCAGGGCCGCTGCCACCCGCACGTCCAGCTTCAATGGAGCCGCCGATTGGTATCGGCGGAGAGCCGGATGTCGTGGGGCCGAACCTGACCTGGCTCATGCTGCTTCAATGGAGCCGCCGATTGGTATCGGCGGAGAGCCGCGCCTCGCGGCGCAGCTCCCCCTCCCGTGCGCTGGGCTTCAATGGAGCCGCCGATTGGTATCGGCGGAGAGGATCGAGCTCCGCGAGGACCGCGTCGCGCGTCCCCTCGGGCTTCAATGGAGCCGCCGATTGGTATCGGCGGAGAGCAGGTGCGAGCACGGTGATGCCGTTGCCCAGCAAAGGGGCTTCAATGGAGCCGCCGATTGGTATCGGCGGAGAGCTGTCTAGCACGCTTGGAGTTGTTACGAGGGGTTGGGGGTTGGGTTGCGAGGGGCGGGTTGGAGGGGGGCTTGGTGGCGGGGGTGCGGGTGATGAGGTGCGGGGGGTGGGCTGGCGATTCTAAGATTTTCAAGGAGCTGGGGGGATTGCGAGTGGGCCGCGGTGTGAGGGCGTCACTTCGGTGCTCGCGCTCTCGGAGAGCATCATGAAGGCGGGGCGTGTGGTCGTCCAGGACTCTCGGACGGTGCGTCTTTGCACGTGACAAGTGGTGTCGCTTGTCGGGCGCGCGCGTCCGGCTCAGGTGTGTAGTAGGCGCTCGCACGTGAGGAGGAGGGCGGCGGCGTCGACGCGCCTCGAAAAGAGGAGGACGCGTGGGTCGGAGCGGAACGGCTCGTGCACGTGACGCTGGTCGATGCAGAGCACGATGGGAGCACGCGCCGAGTCGAGGAGCGCTAGCTTGCTCGCCAGGTAGTCGGGGGTCCAGTAGCCGACGACCTCGACGAGCACACGTCCTCGGTCCGACGTCAGCGCGAAGTCTGGGAAAAGAAGGCGGCCTCCGTTCGCGCGGATGACCGCTGGCTCGCGCTCGATGCGCCACGGCGAGTCGAGTCGGCGTAGGTCCTTGTCCAGGTTCGCCTCCAGCTTGCTGTCATGCTCCCTCGGCATCGCGTACGTGCGCGGGATGGGAGCGCCTGCGTCGAGATCGAAGCGCAGCCCGTCGCCGCCGACGAGGACGCGGGCGGTCATCGACCATCCCTGCGTCGCGACCAAGGCGGGCAACCAGCGGGCGAGCGCCCGGCCATACTTCACAGTGTCGTGGAAGAGCGCGAGCGGCCCGGACAAGGTCATCTCCACGCCGCCGTTGGTACTCGGGCCCTCCTCGAACGAGAGCATGAGGCCGATGAGCTTCGCGTAGCTGACGACTCGCCGGACGTTCGAACGCACGGATGCGCGTAGGTTCGTCGCGCGACAGAGAAGCGATTGAACGACGGCCAGGTTGTATCGCTCGGCGAGGTCCGCCGTCGTCGGCGGCGTGGCGGGGGCGACCAAGAGGCGCGCGCGCGGGCGATCGGCGAAGAGCCACTCCTCGATGCGGCCTGCCTCGATTCCGAGCTCCGACGCGGTCGTCGCGAGCGCCTCCTCCCGATCGCGCTCGGCCGCGAGTGGGAAGAGGGATCGACGAATGACCGCCGGCGCGACCGGCGCGTCGACGCGCGTCTTCCAGCGACTGCGCTCGACGGCCCACGCTGCAGCAGCGAGCTTGCGGCTCGCGCCGTGTCGTCGCGCGACCGCGGCGACGACCTCGATGATGCGCTCGTCGACGTGGGCGACGCTGCGGTCGTGCGCGGCTCGCATCTCTGCGACGAGCTCACGCAGCCACGGCTCGTCACGCGACGTGAGCCATCGCGGAACGACGCGGCCGTCGGGAGTTCGATCAACCTCGAGGAGACGGAGGGGGAGCATGTTTCGCTCGCAGGCGCGACTGGCGCGCGTCGGTGGTGTCGGTGGTGATCAGCTCATAGACGACGGCGTGCTTGTCCGGAGCCGGCCTGAGCACTCGCCCGATTCGCTGTACGTACTCGCGAGCTCCGAGGGCGCCGGCGACGAGGATGGCGACCCGCGCATCCGGTACGTCGACGCCTTCGTTCAGGACGCGCGCGGACGCGATGGCGCGCAGCTTTCCTTCGCGGAAAGCTTGGAGGACCTCCCGCCGCTCGGGAGCGGCCGTCTCGCCGGTGATGACCGGGATCAGGTTGTCGCGCGCGGCGGTGTAGGCGTTCTCGGCGAGCGCCATGAACACGATCGTCCGGTCCGCGGCGTGACGCTTCAACAACGTGCGGACGAGCGCGCGCTTCGCCCGAGGGAAGGACGCGATCGCGACCGCACGGGCGCGGTCACGCAGGGCGCGAAGGCCCTCCGGCGATCGCGCGAGGCCGCGCAGGAGCGTCGCGATGTCCGCGCCTGGGTAGAGGCGCACGAACGTCCGCCGCATCTCCGAGAAGGCGCGGGTGCGCGCGTCGTACTCGGCGCGCTCGTCGGCGTCGAGGCGCACCGGGATCCGCACGACCGTGACGGGCGCGAGGTGCGTGCCGACGAGGTCCGCGTAGCCGATCTCGTAGACGACGGGGCCGACGAGGGATCGAAGGCGAGCCTCGCCGTCCGAGGTCGGATCGGGAGCGGTGGCGGTGAGCCCGAGGCGCGCGACCGCCGCCGAGGACTCGAGCGCCTCGACGCGGGCACCACCGGCGAAATGGTGGACCTCGTCGACGACGAGGAGCCCGAATCGATCGCCCAACACGTCCATATGGCGAAATGCGCTTTCGAAGGTCAGCACCGTCGTCCGCTCGATCCGACGGCGGCCGTCGCCGACGATGCCGATACGCTCTCCGGCGAATCGACTCTCCAACTCCGTGAGCCACGCATTCGCGAGCACCCTCGTCGGACACAGCACCGCGGTGGGGAGGCCGGTCTCGAACATCGCCGCGACGGCGACGCGGGTCTTCCCTCCGCCGGTCGGTAATACGACGACTCCGCGTCTTCCGGCGGCATTCCAGCAGGCGAGCGCTTGGGCCTGGTAGTGCCGGAGCTCGAGCGAGCTCACGTCGCGTGGCCGCCGCTCCCACTCCGTGCGGAGATCTCGCTCGAGCGTGATTCCTGCTGCGTCGGCGTGCGCCGCGATCTCCGCGAAATGCAGCGCGGCCGTTCGGTGGGAATCGGAGCGAGAGTCCCATACGCCGGTCGGGAGCCCTTCGGCGTCGCCGAGATCCAGCGTCCCTCTGTCGAAACGCAGCCGCCTCATGCCGGCGTGTCGAGCACACGTCGTGCCTGCACGTGGCGCCAACGATCCTCGGCAGTTGGCGGTCGTGACCCTATGGCCGGGCCAGGCCGGGGCCAGGCCAGGGGCCAGCTCTGCGACGCCGGATGTCGCGTACGCCCTAGGGGTGATGTTGCTGGGGGTGAGGGCGTGCTCTGCTGGGGGCGTGCGTCCGGTGGTCGGGCTCTCGCTTGGTGGGCCGGTCGTCGTGGCCGGAACGGGGCCGCGGCTCGGTGCTCCGGCGTGGGGGCCGCCGGCGTTGCTGCGTGACCTCGAGCTTCGGCTCGGAATCGCACCACTAGAAGAGGAGGCGAGCGTTCGCATTCCTGCTTGGGTCGCGCGTGTTCGGTCGCTCGCCGACGGCGATGCGTTCTATGCGCGATCGTTCGCGCTCGATGAGCTGGGGACCGCGGCGCGTCTCCTCGAATGGCGCGACGACCTCGTGGAAGCCGGATGGAACGGCGAGGCCATCCCCGGCGGTGGGCCTCGCCTCGACGCGCTCGCGGCGCTGGAGCGGCACGCGGAGCAGCCTCATCGGGTCGCCGAGGTCGAACGCGCGCTCGCGCAGCAACCAGACACGATCTACGAGTCGCTCTCGCTCCTCGAGCCGGCGTCGCTGTGGCCGGGCCGATGGCGGAGGATCTTCGAGCTCCTCGAGCGACGCGGGACGCGCGTCGCGACGGAGGCGCCGTCGTTCGGCGCGAGGGCGGCGCGCGACACGGACCTCGGGCGATTGCAGCGGAGCCTCGCCGGCGAGGCGGTCGAGCAGGCGCGGGGCGATGGCTCCGTCCTCGTGTTGCGCGGCGACACGCTCGCGGACCTCGCCGAGATCACGGCGATGCTCGTCGCGTCCGACGCGAGGCCCGCCGTCGTCGTCCGGTGCTGCGAAGGAGAGACCCTCGACGTCGCGCTCCGCGCGCACGGCTCGCCGGCGCAAGGGAAGATGCGCGAGAGCGTGTGGCGGCCTGCGCTGCAGGTGCTCGCGCTCGCCCTCGAGATCGCGTTCGAGCCGCGGGATCCGTACCGCGTCCTCGAGCTCCTGACGCTCCCGCTCGGTCCCTTCCGCGGTCTGCTCGGCGCTCGGCTCGCGCGCGCGGTCGCACGTCAGCCCGGCACCGGAGGCAAGGAGTGGCTCCGCCAGAAGCGGGAGGCCGCGCGGCACCTCCATGAGGAGCACGCGCGCCGCGAGCGCGAGACCGGACGCGGCGACGACGAGGTGGAGCGGCTCGCGCGGGAACGCGTCGATGAGCGCTTGCGCCAGGTGGCGGAGTGGCTCGAGACGCCGGGCGCGCCCCCGACCGGCATTCCACGCGAGCAGCTCCTCGCCGTGATCGAGCGCGTGCGACGCTGGCATCGGAGCCGCGTCCAGGCCGGCGCCGGGGACGCCTTCCTCCTCGCGCACGCGCAGGCGACGACGTTCGCCGCGGCGGTGGCCGCCGATCCGCGGCCGGCGTTCACGCGCGAGCACGTGCGGCAGCTCTTCGATCGCTTCGGACGGATCGAGCAGCAGCACGAGCTGTCGATCGAGGACGCCGGACGCGTCGCGCACGTCATCCATCCGGGATCGATCCTCGGCGAGCGCGATCGCGTGATCCTCTGGGGCTTCGTCGGCGGCGTCGAGCGGAGGCCTCCGCGATGTCCGTGGACGCACGAAGAGCAAGCCGCCATCGCCGCCGCGGGCGTCGAGATCGTCGATCCCGCCGCGCTCCTCGAGGCAGAGGCCGGCGCCTGGCGCGGCGCGGTCCTCGCCGCGCGGGAGAGCCTCGTGCTCGTCGTGCCGCGATCGATTCGCGGCACCGCGACGACGACACATCCACTGTGGGACGAGATCCGCGCGCGGCTCTCGCTCGACGAGGGATCCGCGGCGCGCTTGACGCGGGAGGCGACCGACATCCGCGAGCGCGGGATGCCGCGCGTCGAGGTGAGGGCGATCGCGCCGCTCGCGCTCCCGCCCGGACGTGCAGCGTGGCGCCTCCCGCCCGAGGTGCTGCGCGCGCCCACCTCCGCGCCGCCGGCCACCGCGTCGCCGGCCTCCGTCTCCGTCACCGCGCTCGAGCGCATCGCGACATGTCCGCTCGCGTGGGTCCTCGAGCAGCGCGCCGGCCTCCGGTCGGGCGCGATGTCCAAGGTCGCGCGCGGCAGCCTCCTGAACGGCGGACTCGCGCATCGCCTCGTCGAAGAGCTGCACCTCGAGGGCGCCTTCACCTGCGACGAGGCGACCTTCCTCGCGCGCGCGAGGGAGCGGTTCGAGCGGCTCGTCGCGGCGGAGGGGGCGACGTTGCTCTTGCCGGGCGCGGCGATCGAACGACTCCAGCTCACGCGACAGATCCTCGAGTCGGTGCGCGCGCTCCATCGTTACCTGGCGCAGAGCGGCCTCCTCATCGCCGCGGTGGAGGAGGAGATCGCGACCGCGTCCGCGATCGGGCCGCTCCACGGACGCCTCGATCTGAGGCTCGTCGACGCGGAGGGGACGGCGGTCGTCCTCGACGTGAAGTGGGGCGCGAGCGCGTACCGTGACGCCCTCGAGAAGGGCCACGCCGTGCAGCTCGCCGTCTACGCGCGGGCGGTGGCGGAGACGAGCCCGGCGTCGCGCGGACCGGCTCCGGCCGGGTATTTCGCGTGCGCGTCGGGCGCCGTCCTGACGACCGATCCGCGCATGCACGCGCCGCGGTTGCTCGCGGGGCCTTCGCTGGACGAGACCTGGCGCCGCGTCGAGGCGACGGCGCGCGCGGTGCTGGACGCGCACGCCGGCGGCGTCGTCCACGTGCCCGCGGCGAAGACGAAGCGGCCGCTCCTCGACGCGCTCGGGATCCAGGAGGGGGAGCGCGCGCGGCACCTCGACGCGGCGCCGGACGCGGCGTGCGGCTATTGCGATTACGACGCCATCTGCGGGCGAAAATGGAGCGCCTTCGAATGAGGGCCGAAGGGATCGCCATCGTCGGCGCGAGCGCCGGTAGTGGCAAGACATTTAGACTCACGCAAGAAGTTATAAACGCTGTTTCCAATAATAGCGTCAATCGTATTGACGTCGAGTCGCTCGTCGCCGTCACCTTCACGCGGAAGGCGCACTCCGAGCTCGAGGCGCGCATCCGGCACGCCCTCGCGCGCGGGAACGCCCACGCCGAGGCGCTGCGGCTCCCGCTCGCGTACCTCGGGACGGTGCACGCCGTCGCCCTCCGCCTCCTGCAGGAGTTCGCGATCGACGCGGGGCTCTCGCCCAACGTCGACGTCGTCGCCGGACACGAGACGAAGCTCCTCCGCCAGGCGTTCGAGCGGACGCTGGACGAGTCGCGACGGCAGCACCTCGACGAGCTCGCCGCGCGGCTCGAGCTCGGCGTCGACCACCGCGCGCGCCGCACGGACTGGGTCTCGCCGTGCGCCGACATCATGGACCTCGCGCGCGCGAACCGGATCCACCCCGACGCGCTCCCCGAGATGGCGGAGCGATCGATCGCGAGCTTGTTCGCGATCATGCCTCCGCCGGTCGCCGACGGCGCCGTCCTCGACGCCGCGCTGGCGCGGGAGCTGGAGGTGAGCGGGCAGGCGCTCCGGCGGAGCGACGACGGTCGATCGAACACGGCCACCGCGATGCAGCTCGTCGAGGACGCGCAGACGCGGCTCCGCGACGGTACGCTCCGCTGGTCGGTCTGGGCGAAGCTGGCGACGATCGCGCCGTCGAAGAAGTGCGACGTCCACGTCGCCGATCTCCGGCTCGCCGCCGAGCGCTACATGGAGCACCCGCGCCTCCACGACGATCTCCGCGCGATGACGCGCGCCATCTTCGAGGCGGCGCGGGCGGGGCTCGTCGCGTACCAGGACTGGAAGCGGGAGCGGCGCGTCGTCGACTACGTCGACATGCTCGACGGCGCGCTGACGCTGGTCGAAGAGCCGCGCGTGGAGGCGGAGCTCGCGCGGCGCCTCCGCCTCGTCGTCGTGGACGAGTTCCAGGACACGAGCCCGATCCAGCTCGCCTTGTTCCTGCGCCTCCACGCCCTCGCGCGGCGCTCGGTCTGGGTCGGCGATCGCAAGCAGTGCATCTTCGAATATGCGGGCGCCGATCCGGTGCTCATGGACGCCGTCGCGGCGTGGGTCGAGGAGACCGGCGGCGCGCGGGACCGGCTGATCCACAACTACCGATCGCGTCCGGAGCTCGTCGTGCTCTCCTCCGAGCTCTTCTGCGCGGCGCTCGCTCCGCACGGCTTCGCCCGCCCGGACGTGGCGGCGACGGCGAAGCGGGAGCGGCGCCCGGAGCACGACCGGCTTCCCCCGCTCGGCCTCTGGCGGCTCGAGACGAGCAACACCGCGGAGGACGCGGAGGCGGTGGCCGAAGGCGTGCGTCGTCTGCTCGACGCGCCGCACGAGACGCCGGTCCTCGATCGCGCGACCAACACGATGCGCCCGCTCCGCGCCGGCGACGTCGCGGTCCTCGCGGCGACCAACGACTGGTCGCGCATGCTCGCCGACGCGCTCCACGCCCGCGGCATCCGCGCCGCGATCGCGCGGGCGGGGCTCTTCGACACACCGGAGGGCACGCTCCTCGACGCGGCGCTGCGCTGGCTGCTCGATCGCCACGACGAGCTCGCGGCCGCGGTCCTCGACGCGCTCACGGGATGGGCGGGCGCCGATCCGGACGCGTGGCTCACCGCGCGACTTCGTCGGGTCGACCCCGTCGGCCCCGGAGACCCCGGCGAGGAAGGCTGGCGCGCCGCGATCGAGCCGTTGCGCGAGCGGCTCGCCGTCCTCGCTCCGGTCGAGGCCGTCGACGCGGCGATCGGAGCGCTCGACCTCGTCCGGCTCTGCGCGCGGTGGCCCGATCCGACCCAGCGGATCGCGAACATCGACGCCCTCCGCGCGATCGCCGAAGACTACGAGGAGCGCTGCGCGCAGGAGCGCGAGGCCGCGACCGTCGCCGGCCTCCTGCGCTACTTCGACGACGTCCGAACGCCGACGCTGCAGCGCGACGAGGTCCTCCCCTCCGACGATCAGCACGTGCCCGGCGACGACGGCGCGATCGTCGTGTGCACGTACCACAAGTCGAAGGGGCTCGAGTGGCCCGTCGTCGTCCTCGCGAACCTCGATCGCGCGGAGCGACGCGACGCCTTCGAGGTGACGCCGGAGGCGGCCGGAGCGGGCTTCGATCCGGAGCGTCCGCTCGCGAACCGATCGATCCGGTACTGGCCGTGGCCGCTCGGCGCGACGAAGAACGCTCCGCTCGCCGATCGCGCCGAGGCGTCACCCGAAGGCCAAGCGGTGTCGCTCCGTGAGCGCAAGGAGCGCGCGCGCCTCCTCTACGTCGGCTTCACGCGGGCGCGCGATCACCTCGTCCTCGCCGCGCGCGTCTCGAAGCACAAGGCGAAGACGGCGTGGCTCGACGTCCTCGCGGACGAGGAGGGAGACGCGCTCCTCGACTTGCCGTTCGAGGCCGCCGACGGCGCGACCGCCACGACGGCGGTGCGCGGGACGGAGGTGCGGGTCGACACGCGCGTCCTCGGGCTCGGCCCGCGCCGCGATCCGCGCGATCGCCCGGAGCCGCCCGCGCCGCGCTGGTTCGCGCGACCGCTCGGCGGCGCGACCACCGCGCGTCCCGGATATCGCATCACGCCCTCCGCCGAGGTCACCGGCTGGCCCGCGCACGCGACGCTCGTCGGCGCGGCGCGCATCGGAGCGATTGACCACTTCGCGCGGGGGATCCCGCTCGACGCACCGACGAGGGACTACGACGTCCTCGGCCAGGCCGTGCACGGTTTCCTCGCGACCGACGTCCCGGGCCTCGCTCCGGCGGAGCGGCTCACGCGCGCGGCGCGGCTCCTCGACGGTTGGCGGATGGCGGCGCATCTCCGCGCGGAGTCGCTCCTCGTCGCGGGCGACGCGCTGCGGGCGTGGGTCGATCGAAGGTGGCCCGGCGCGCGGTGGCGGCGCGAGCTCCCGATCGAGGGACCGGTCCCGAGCGAGCACGGAGAGCGCTGGCTGAGCGGGATCATCGATCTCTTGCTGGAGACGGAGGAGGGCTACGTGCTCGTCGATCACAAGTCGTTCCCCGCGCCGCACGAGGCCGCCTGGCGCGCGAAGTGCGTCGCCTTCGTTCCGCAGCTCGCCGCCTACTCGTTGCTCCTGGCCGGCACCGGAAGGCCCGTGCTCTCGACGTGGATCCACCTCCCCGTCGGCGGCGGCGCGGTGGAGATCACGTTCCCGCGGACGAGCGCGCCACGCGAGTAGCGAAAATCGTCGGAACTGCATGAAGCGTGTAGATCTGATAGAGGTAGCGACTCGGTTTGTCGCAGGCGAGGGGAACGACGATGGGTGAGAGCGAGCAAGAGCAGGTCTCCGGACGTTCCGACGAAGCGCCCGAGGTCCGCGCGAAGCCGCTCCCTCGCCGGCTGCCGGTGATCGTCGAGGCGCCGGCGCTCGTCCCCGCGAGGATGGTGAACGAGGCGCTCTACTGCGAGCGGCTCATGTACCTCGAGTGGTCGCAGGGGGAGTTCGTCGACAACGCGTTTACCGTCGACGGGCGCTCGGTCCATCGCCGCGCCGATCGACCCGGCGGCGCGCTCCCTCCGCCGCCGAAGCGCGACGAGACGGACGACGAAGACGAGCCCGAGGAGCCGGCTCCCTACGAGGCGCGCGCGCTCTGGCTCTCCTCCGAGGAGCTGGGGCTGACCGCGAAGATCGACGTCGTCGAGGCGGACGCGTCGTCCGTCGTCCCGATCGAGTACAAGCGCGGAGCGGCGCCGGACGTCCCGGAGGGCGCGCACTTGCCGGAGCGCGCGCAGGTCTGCGTGCAGGTCCTCTTGCTGCGTGAGCACGGGTACCGATGCGACCACGGCGAGATCTACTTCGCGCGCACGCGGCGGCGCGTGCGGATCGAGATCGACGACGCGCTGATCGCGACGACGATGGAGGCCGCTCGGCGCGCGCGCGAGCTGGCGGCGGGCGGGGTCATCCCACCGCCGCTCGTCGACAGCAGTCGCTGCGAAGGCTGCTCGCTCGTCGGCGTCTGCCTCCCCGACGAGACGAACCTGCTCCGCGGCCTCGAGCCCGCGCCGCCGGCGCCGCCGGCCGAAGCCGAGGCGATGGAGGAGTTCTGGCCGGCGGACGAAGCGCCCGAAGCGGACGACGCGCCCGTCGAGCTGCGGCGGCTCCAGCCGGCCCGCGACGACGAGCTTCCGCTCTACGTCCAGGAGCAAGGGGCGAAGATCGGTATTTCGGGGGAAGAGCTGGTCATCAAGGGAAAGAAGGGAGACGTCCGCGCGCGGCTCCCGAACGTCTCGCAGGTCAGCCTCTTCGGAAACGTGCAGATCAGCACGCAGGCGCTGCGCGCCATCCTCGAGCGCGGGCTCTCGATCTCGTTCCTCTCGACCGGCGGCTGGTTCTACGGCCGCGCGACGGGGGTGGAGTCGAAGAACGTCGAATTGCGTATGGCGCAACACCGCGCGATGGCGGAGCCGGACACGTGCCTCCGCCTCGCGCGCGGCGTGATCGCCTCGAAGATCCGGAACTCCAGGACGATGTTGCGGCGCAACAACGCCGCCGTCTCGGAGGTGGTGCTCTGGGAGCTCGAGCAGCTCGCGAAGAAGGCGGAGCGATGCGAGGCGCTCGAGTCCTTGCTCGGGATCGAGGGCACCGCGGCGAGGAGCTATTTCGGCGCCTTCTCCGGAATGCTGAAGGGAGAGGGCGCCGCCGCCTTCGACCTCGACGGGCGCAACCGGCGGCCTCCGCGCGATCCCGTCAACGCGCTCCTGTCGCTCTCGTATGCGCTCTTGACGAAGGAGCTCGCCCACGTCTGCGCGTCGGCCGGCCTCGATCCGCTCCTCGGGTTCTATCACCAGCCGCGCTTCGGCCGGCCCGCCCTCGCCCTCGACCTGATGGAGGAGTTTCGGCCGATCCTGAGCGACTCGATCGTCATCTCCGCGATCAACACCGGCGTGATCACCGAGAGCGACTTCATCTCGCATACCACCGGCGTGGCGCTGCGCCCGCACGGCCGGCGCCGCTTCCTCGGCGCCTACGAGCGGCGGATGGACCAGCTCGTGACACATCCGGTATTCGGTTATCGCGTGAGCTACCGGCGCGTCCTCGAGGTGCAGGCGCGGCTCCTCGGCCGCTTCTTGTTAGGCGAGATATCCGCTTATCCGCAGTTCCGGACCCGCTGAGGAGCCATGCGCCAGACGTTCGTCGTGAGCTACGACATCTCGTGCCCGAAGCGCTTGCGCCGCGTGTATCGGCTGATGCGCGGCTGGGGCGACCATATCCAGCTCTCGGTGTTTCGCTGCGAGCTGAATCCCCGCGAGCTCGTCGAGCTGCGCTCCCGGCTCGTGGAGATCATCCACAACGTCGAAGATCAGGTCCTCTTCGTCGACGTCGGCCCGGTGGAGGGACGCGGCGGCACCTCGATTCGCGCGATCGGGAAGGTCTATACCGCGCCGGAGCGACAGGCGATCATCGTCTGACGGCGCTTACGGAGAGAGCCACTCGCCCTTCGCGTAGACGTGGAGCGCGAGCTTCGCGCGGCTCGCGGCGACGTAGCGCGCGCGGCGGTCGCAGCGGGTGTCGGCGGGATCGATGTCGACGAGGATGACGACGTCCGACTCGAGGCCCTTGAAGGCGCCGATGGTCGTGTGGAGCACCTTCCCGTCGCGCGCTTGCGGCTCCTCGGCCAGCGCCACGCCGCCGAGCTCCGTCGCGCCCTTGAGGCTGGAGTTGTCGCGCCGGTGCGGCGTCAGCACCGTGATCTGCTCCGCGGTGACGCCGTTCTTCTCGATGAGCCGCCGCACGAGGTCGTCGACCTGCGCGCGCGTCTTGGCCGGCCCCGCGTGCGCGTGCACCGTCGGCGGCTCGCCCTCCGGCGCGCGCGGGTGGGGCTCCATCTCGACGCCGCCGAGCTCCTTCACGACGTTCACGATGCCGCGCGCGTTCCGGAAGTTCACCGTGAGCGACCACGTCTGCGGGATGTCGGAGAGCCCGGATTTCCGGTCGAAGATGCGCTGCCCGGGATCGTAGAACACGATGAGCGAGCCCTTCTCGCGGTCCTTCAGCGTGTCCTCGAGGACGGAGGTCCAGTCCGACCGGAAGTCCTGCGCCTCGTCGACGACGATCGCGTCGTAGCGAGGGAGCGCCTCCGCCGCGAGCGCCTCGAGCAGCGTCTCCGGAGCCTCCTCCTCCCAGAACTTGCGCGCGCGTTCGGCGTCGGTCTCGTTCGGCGGCTCGTAGACGACGCCGAGCGCGTCGAACGCGCGCCGGCAGAGCGCGTGGAACGTCGTGACGTCGACCTTCCCGCCGATGTCGCCCCAGCCTCCGACCGTCATCGCGAGGTGCGCCGCGAGCATGCGGTTGTAGCAAATGAGCAGCACGGACTGCCCCGGCTCGCGCGCGTACCGCCGCGCGGCCTCCAGCGCGAGCGCCGTCTTGCCCGAGCCCGCGCCGCCGGCGACGCGGAGCCTCCGGCACTCGAGGCAGCCCTTCAGCACGAGGAGCTGCTCGTCGGTGAGCCGCTCGATCGCCGCGCTCTCGACCTTCAGCCGCGCGCCGAGCGTCTCGATGAGGCGCAGCTCGGGGTGGAGGTGCTGGCGGCGGAAGCGATTGAACTCGGCCGGCGACATCGCGGGCGGCGCCGTGCGCGCGGCGGCGCGCCAGAACGTCAGCGCGCGCTCGACCCAGCGGCCGATCGCGCCGAGATCGTCCGCCGTGAGGACGATCTCCGTGCGCGCGTCGAGCGGGAGCGGGAAGTCTCGCGCGCGCGCGAACGGGAACGCCACCGCGTAGCCGTGGACGAGCGGGAAGCGCGCGCGCATGCGGTCGCCGAGCTCGCGCACGAGCGTGTGCATCTGCTTCTGCGCCTGCTCGAACGGGCTGTGCATCGGCGTCTCGCGTCCTTGATGGACGCGGACCCAGCGGCCGTTCGGGCGGAGCTCCACCCCGCCGCCCTTGCACTCGAGGACGAGCATGCCGCGCTCTCGATGCACGATGAGGAAGTCGACCTCGCCTTGGTTCGCGCGGTCGCCGAGGTAGTGGAGGCTGTAGTAGACGATGTAGTCGCTCGGCAACCCGTCGCGCAGCGCCTCGAAGAGGGCGCGCTCGGCGCGGAGCCCGGTCTGCGCGGAAGGCGGGTCCGCGGGGATCATCTGCGCCATCGTTTGTCCGTACGTGACGTTCGGCGAAGTGTCGAGTGATGAACGGGCGAGCAGCGCTGCGACACGGCTCGTCGCAGCTGATCGTCGAAAGAGACGAGAGTGACGGAACCGCCGGAGCCGCGATCGAGTACTCTCGCCGGTCATGCTCGGGGGCGCTTCGCTCGATCGGACCTTCGCGCGACACGCGGCGCGGCGTGCTGCGGGGATGCCCGTCCCCGCCGTGCTCGTGGGCGAAGCGGTGACGCGCGCGTGGGAGGCGAGCTGGATCGACCGCACCGTCGTCCGATCGGCGGCGCCGGCGGCGGAGGACGCCGCGCGGGAGTACCTCGCCTCGTCCGTCGTGCGCGCGCCGCTCGAGGCCGCGCTCGGCGCGCGTATCTCGGCGCCCACGAGGGCGCGGACGCCCTTCGAGCGGGGCGTCTGGCTCGCCGCGAGCCGCGACGCGCTGATCGCGGCGGGCGATCTCGACGCGCAGCTCTTGCTCGGCGCCGTGTTCGCGAGCGAGCGCCCCGCCGACGCGCTGCGCGCGCTCGGCGCCGCCGGCCGGGTGCTCGGGCGCGGTGCGCCGCCCCTCCTCGTGCTCGGCGGCGACGACGTCGACGTCGCGATCCGCGCCGTGATCGCGATCGCCGAGGCGGCGACGGCGATCCCGCTCGCCGTCACGACGACGGCGGCGCGCTGGCGAGGATGGCTCGCGTCGAGCGGGCGCGAGCACGCGAAGGCGATGGTCCGTCCGTTCGCGGTCGAGGCGGTCGAAGCGGGGGCCCTCGCCGAGCGCGCGCGGGAGGAGGACGACGACGAGGCGCGGAGCGCGGCGGAGCGGATGCTCTTCGAGGCGCTCGAGGCCGACGAGCGGTCGCGCGGCCTCTTCGAGCTGAATCGGTGCCTCGATGTGAAGTTCGGGGCGCGCGCGCTCGAGATCGATCTCGCGTGTCCGTCGCGCCGGCTCGCGGTGGAGATCGACGGCTATTTCCACTTTCGCGAGCTCGACGGCTATCGCCGCGATCGGCGAAAGGACGTCGTCCTGCAGAGAGAGAGGTATTTCGTCATGCGGTTCCTCGCCGACGACGTCGTGACGCGCCTCGACGAGGTGGTGGCGGAGATCCACCGCGCGCTCGTATTCCTCGAGAGAGAGAAGACATGAACCCGATCGAAACAGCCATCTTGGCGCGGCTGCTCGTGCCGGCGCGGAGACCTCCGTCCGAGCGCGACGTAATGAAGAGTCTGCGTCCCTTGTTCGGCAATACGTCCGACGTCGAAGCGCGCCTGCGCGAAGGGCTCGCGCGCCTCGCCGCGGAGGGCCTCTGCGCCGCGGGCGAGATGCGGTTGACGGCGACGGGGGAGCGGAAGGCGGCCGCGCTCCTCGGCGTCAAGGCCGGCGCGAAGCCGACGTGGGCGCGCCTCAAGGCGTCGCTCGTCGAGCTGGCCCTCGGCCGGTCGCCGTCCGAGCGCCCGCTCGGCGCGGGGGCGATCCGCGCCGTCGCGCTCGCGTCGAAGCTCGGGCTCGAGACGAAGTCGACCCGGCAGGCCGACGTCCTCGACGCGTGGGCGGCGCGGGAGCTCGGGATGGCGGGGCAGCGGCTGACGATCGCGAACGTGCGCGCGTTCGCGCTGTCGCGGGCGCTCGGGATCGAGTCGCTCCGCGATCCGAAGCGGATCGGCGCGGTGGCGACCGCGCACGTGCTCGGCGTCCCGCGGACGGACGCGGGCCTCGTGCGTGACGCCGTCCTCCGCGACTGGCTCGAGAAGCCGGCGGCGGCGGCGCCCGAGGGCGACGAGCTTCACTCGTTCGCGAGCGCGGTGAAGGAGATCGCGCGCGCGACCGAGGACGACGGGCGCTTCGGCCGGCACAAGGTGTTCATCGCTCCGATCTGGAGGCGCGCCCGCGCGAGCTTCCGGTCGATGGATGAAGGGCAGTTCAAGGCGAAGCTCGTCGACGCCCACCGGGCGGGGTTGCTCCGCCTGGCGCGCGCGGACCTGACGCCCGCGATGGCGCCCGACGTCGTCGAGGCGTCGGAGGTGCCTTATCTCAACGCCGTATTTCACTTCGTCGATTTGGAGGGGGCCCTCTCATGAGCAGCGTGATCGCCGACCTGATGACTTCGATTGCACAGACCATCGAGCGGCAGCTCGACGAGTCGACGACGCCGCTCGTCCTCGGCGAGGGCCTGCAAGGGTGGAGCAAGCGGATCGCGCCCGACGGCGAGAAGGTGACGGCCGGCGCGCTCGTGCACCTCGCGGTCCTGAACGACGCGCTCGTCGTCGCGGAGCTCGCCGTGATGCAGGACGGCGTGTTCACGAACGAGGAGAGGATTTACATCACGCCGCTCGCGCAGATGGCGGTCCGCTATCTGGGGCAGTTCCGGCAGTTCTACGAGGAGTTTTCGCACGGCCTCGACGACGTGAAGTACTTCCTCGACCTCCACATGAACGATCCCGCCCCGTTCGGCGGGAGGTCCTCCGATACGCGCTGGACCGGCGCCGAGATCTGCCGGCGATTCGCGATCAACGCGGGCGACGACGGGCCGCTATTCCTTTATCGCGACGCGATGGTGCGGCTCGTCGACGACATCTTCGAGCTGACGAAGGGGAGCGATCCGGCCTGGCAGAAGGACCTCCGCGAGCAGATCGAGCTCCACTCGCGGCTCGAGAAGAGCAGCGCGAGCGACGCGCGCCGGCTCGCCTTCTGCGCGCCGACGAACACGAGCTTCTTCCACGCCGTCGCGCACTCGGCGGAGGTGTTCGAGCGCGATCCGTTCGACGTCGAGGCGATCCACTTCGAGGCGCGCGAGGCCTTCAACCGGACGCTCCAGCGCGTCTCGAACGTGAACCGCCCCTCGAAGCGCGGCTCGATGCTCCTCATTCGGGGAGAGTCGGGCGCCGGCAAGACACATTTGATGCGCGCCTTCCGCCGGACCGTGCACGAGGCGCGGCTCGGCCACGTCGGCTATTTGCAAATGACGAGCACGAGCGGCTCGTACGCGCGCCATATCCTCACGAGCCTCGTCGACTCGTTCGAGAAGCCGTTCCTCCAGGGCGAGCCGTCGTCGCTCGCCTGCATCGCGGACTCGCTCATGCGCTGGCGCGTGCCGGCGGAGCTCGCGGCGCAGCTCCGCGAGGAGCCGGAGCCGAGCGCGCGCGCCAACATCGTCGGGCGCATCGTCGACAGCCTCGTCGCGCAGGCCGAGTTCTCGTCGATCGACGTCGACCTGATCCGCGCCTTCGTCTATTTCGCCACCAACGACGCCGTCGTCGAGTCGCGCGTGAAGCGGTATCTCCGCTGCGAGCAGCTGAGCGACTACGACCGGCAGCACCTCGGCGGTATCACGCCCTCGCCGGACGAGAACGCTCCGCTCCGCATGATCGTCGGGATCGGGAAGCTCGTCGCCGCGTCGCACGGCGGCGCGCTCGTGCTCCTCATCGATCAGATCGAGGACGTCTACGAGGCCGACGTCGCGCAGCAGCGCTTCCGGAACCTGATGGACGCGCTGCGCCAGGTCACGGAGCTCGTGCCCAGCTCGCTCGCCGCGGTCGCGTGCCTCGACGACTTCTACGAGGGGCTGCGCAAGAGCCTCACGCGCTCGCTCCTCGATCGGCTCGAGCTCGATCCGCCGCCCGTCCGCATCGTCGCGGCGAGGAGCACCGACGAGGTGGAGCTCCTCGTCGGCTCGCGCCTCCGCGCGCTGCTGGAGCTCCAGGGCGCGCGCGTCCACGAGGACGAGCCGCTCTGGCCGTTCGGTCCCAACGACATCGCACAGCTCGCCGGGCTTCGCACGCGCGACGTCCTCGATTGGTGCCGCTCCGCGCACGAGAGCTGCGTGACGGCCGGCAAGCTCGTGCCGTTCGGAAAGCTGGCGCAGGCTCACGCGACGCCGCCCGCGCCGGCGAAGCCGCTCGCGGCGGAGTGGGCGCGCCATCAGTCCGAGCACACCCTCGGCGTCGTCGACGAAGAGGAGCTCCTCGCGCTCCTCGAGTGGGGCTTCCGCCACGTCGCGCGCGAGTCCGAGGCGACGGTCGCGGTGTCGGCGCAGGACGGCCTCGAGATCGCGGTCGGCGACGGCGCCGGCGCGAAGCGGAGCCTGATCGCCTTCTGCAACGGCGCGCCGCAAGGCGGGAAGCTCGCGCGGCAGGTCGAGGCGGTCGCCGCGCGCGCCCAAAAAGCCGGCGCGCGCGCGGTGATCGTGCGCTGCTCCGACTTCCCGAAGACGGCGGCCAAGAGCGTGACGTCGGAGCGCCTCGGGCAGGTGCTCAAGCAGGGCGGCGCGAAGGTCTTCGTCCGCGACACGGACTGGCGCGCGCTCGCCGCGCTGCGCGCCTTCGTCGACGCGCACGCCGGCGCGGCGGACATCGACGCGTGGCTCCGCGAGGAGCGCGTCGCCTCCAGGCTCGACGTGATGACGAAGATGCTCGGCGCCGAGCTGCCGCCGAAGGCGAAGCCCGCGAGCGCTCCTCCGCCGATCACGCCGGCGCCGGCGGACGTGAGCCCGGTGTCGATCCGATCGAACGGCTCGCCGCCGAGCATCGAGCCGCCGATCCCTTCGTCGCACGGCGGCACCGCCGCGGGTCCCATTTTCCTCGGCCGAACGCGCTCGCTGCATCGGAGCGACGTGACGCGGGACCCGTCGACGTTCGTGCGCCACGCCGCCTTCCTCGGCTCGGCCGGGAGCGGGAAGACGACGCTGGCGCTCAACGTCATCGAGCAGTGCCTCGTCCGCGGCGTGCCCGCGCTCCTCGTCGATCGCAAGGGCGACCTCTGTCGCTACGCGACGCCGGAGTTCTGGAACGAGCCGGAGGCGGACCCGGCGCGCGCCGCGCGGAAGCGTGAGCTCTACGAGAAGGTGCGGGTGCAGGTCTTCACGCCGGGCGCGCACAAGGGGCGGCCGCTCGCGCTCCCGGTCGTGCCGCCCGGCCTCGCCGATCTCGACATGAGCGAGCGGAGCACGCTGAGCGCGAGCGCCGCCGCCGGCCTCGGCTCGATGATGGCCTACCGGGGCTCGCAGGTGGAGGGGACGCGCCTCGCGATCCTCGCCAAGGCGATCGAGCTGCTCGCCGAGCTCGGCGGAAAGACGGAGATCGACATCGAGAAGCTGATCGCGTTCATCCAGAGCGAGGACCCGATCCTGCTCGACGCGATCGGCGGGCTCGACACGAAGCACTTCAAGCAGCTGACGGAGCACCTCTCGACCCTGCGCCTTCGCCACGCGTCGCTGCTCCGCGGCGGCGATCTCCTCAGCGCCGAGCTGCTCCTCGGGCACGGGCCGTTCGCGACGCCGGGGAAGACGAACCTCAGCATCATCAGCACGAAGTTCCTCTCCGACCCGAACGTGGTCGACTTCTGGGTGTCGCGTCTGCTCATCGAGCTGACGCGGTGGTCCTCCCGCCACCCCGCCGGGCACCTCCAGGCGATCGTCCTGCTCGACGAGGCCGACATCTACCTCCCGGCGCAGTCGAAGCCCGCGACGAAGCAGCCGATGCAGGACCTCCTCCGGCGCGCGCGCTCGGCGGGGCTCGGCGTCTTCCTCGCGACGCAGAGCCCGGGCGATCTCGACTATCGGTGCCGCGACAACATCACGTCCTGGTTCGTCGGGAAGATCCAGCAGAACACGTCGATCGAGAAGATGCGCCCGCTCCTCAGCGAGTACCGCTCGAACCCCGCCGCCAAGCTCGCGTCGGCGGGGCCGGGCGAGTTCTTCGTGCTCGCCGAGGGCGACGTCGCCGAGCTGAAGGCGGAGCGCTCGATCATGAAGACGGACCAGCTCTCCGAGGACCAGATCCTGGCCGTGGCGAAGACCGAGAAGACCTGAGAGGAGGAGGCGTGGGACAGCGCAGGGCGACCGAGACGCTCTTCAAGATCATCGCCGCGTTCATCGACCGGCCGACCTGGAAGCAAGCCGAGCTCGCGCGAGAGCTCGGCACGAGCTCGGAGACCGTGCGCAGGCACCTCGGCGATCTCGTCGAGGGCGGCCTCAAGCTCGAACGCGAGGAGGACCACCCTCACGTCTACTGGAGCGTGAGGAAGAACTGGCTCCCGGGCGCGGTCGCCTTCAAGGGCGAGGAGGCGATGGACCTCCTCCGCCTCCTCGGGCGCGCGCCGCCGGGGGCGCTCCGCAATCGGCTGATCGCGATCGCGGTCGACCGGCTCACGCGCGCCGGCCTCGCGCCCGCCTTCGACCCGAGCACGATCCAGCCGGCGCCGGCGTCGCCGGAGGAGGAGGCGAACCTCGCGCTCATCGAAGACGCCCTGGCGAAGAAGGTGGCGCTGAGGATGCGCTACTACACCGCGAGCAAGGGGAGGGACTCGCGCCGCCACGTCTCGGTCCATCGCATCGACGCGATCGGCGCGCGGCCGCAGTTCATCGCGACGTGCCATGTCGCTAACGAATTACGTCGATTCCGCGTAAGCAACGTATCGGAGGCGAAGCTCGATTCGACGGAGCCGTTCCGCCCGACGACGAAGGACGCGCTCGCGAAGCTCGATCGGGAGAGCTTCGGCGGCTTTCGCGACGTCGGGCCGGTCGTGCGCTGCGCGTTCTTCGTGCGCGATCCGGAGGCGTACTGGGTGGCGCGGAACCTCCCCGACGACAACATCGCGGTCGAGGACGCGAAGGGCGGCTCGCGCTTCGTCGTCGAGACGGCGGGGGTCCTCGTGCTCGCGCGCTTCGTCGCCGGCCTCGGAGAGGTCGCGCGGCCCGAGACGAAGGAGCTCGCGGCGGAGGTCCGCGCGATCGCGCAAGCCGCCCTCGCGAACGCGACCCGCTGACGGCGCCGGCTCGGTCGCTCGCGCCCGCGGCTCATCGGCTCGCGCGCTCGTGTGTGTGCAGCGCGAGCGCGCGGCGGGCCATCGTCGCGATCTCGGCCCGGAGATCGCGTGGGGCGAGGACCTCGATCTCGTGGGCGTGGCCGAAGAGGCGGCGGCGCGCGGCGCCGGTGTCGTCGACCGCGACGGTGACGGCGGCGTGGTCCTTGGTGCCGTCGGGATCGTCGGCGACGCGCCGCGACCGGCCGCCGATCTGCGCCACGAGGTGCGAGAGCGCCGCGCGCGGCAGGCGGACGACGAGCTCGCGCGACGCGGCGGTGACGTCGGCGCGGGGCAGCGGCAGCGATCGCGCGAACGACGCGTCGTCGGTCCAGCGCCACCCGTACGGCTTCGCGCGATCGTCGGAGATGATCGGGAACACGCCCGACAGCTCGATGAGGTCGCGCTGGATGGTGCGCCGATGCACGTCGATCCCGCGCTCGCGGAGCCGCGCCTCGAGCGCGCCGGAGTCGATGCGCCGCGGAGGGAGCGGCAGCATCGTGAGGATCAACCACTGACGAAGGATCGCGGAGGCCATCACGTTCGTCGTAGGCCGCGCGCGATCGCCAAAGCCGATGCCGGTTGGACGTCACTGCATGACCGTTCAGTCGCGGTGAAATCGGTCGTGATCATCCACGGTTATGTCCTTCGTGCGGGCCGGTGAAATTTCGGGGCGGGGTCGGGCGACTTGTCTTGCGAGGATGGTGTCGACCTTCGTGCCCTCGGCGCTCTTGCATCCTCCGGTCGGTCCGGCGTTGCACGTCGATGCGCGCGAGCTTCGGCTCGTCGTGTCCGCCGTCGTCGCGGCGATCCTGCGGGAGCGGCCCGATCACGCCGACGTCGAGGACTGCACGAACGAGACGCTCCGCCGCGCGCTCGAGGCCCGCGCCGACGCGCGCGGTCCGGCGCGTCCCTGGGTGATCGGCATCGCGCGCCACGTCGCGCTCGATGCGCTCCGCGCGCGACAGCGGCAGCGCGCGCGGAGCGGGGGCGGCGCGCAGGAGGAGGCGCCGCCTTCGTCGACCGGCGCGCTCGTGGAGCGCCTCGCCGATCCGGGCGCCGGCGCCGACGTGCAGATGGAGCGCGCGGAGAGCGACGCGCGCGTGCGGCGGGTGATGACGACGCTGCCCGACGGACCGCGCCGGGCGCTCGAGCTCTTCCACCTCGAAGGGCTCCCGTATCAGGAGATCGCGCGGCGGCTCGAGGTGCCGCTCGGCACCGTCGCGACGTGGGTGACGCGTGGACGCAAGGCCATGGCCGAAGCGCTGGAGGACGAGGTTCGCCGATGAAGGAACCGCACGTGACCGAGACCGAGACCGAGGGCGAGCTGCTCCCCGCGGAGCTGTGTTGGGCGGAGGGCGATCACGCGAGCGACGTCGTGTTGACCGCGCTCGCCGACGGGCAGCACGCGATCGTCCCCGCCGCCGTTCGCGCGCACGTCGCGCGCTGCACGACCTGCATCGCGCACCTCGGGCACTCCGCGCTGCTCTCGCTCGAGACGCAGCGGTCGCTCGCGGCGACGCGACAGGCAGAAGGGCGGCGCCCCGTTCCGCGCCTCGCCGTCGCGCTCGGCCTCGTCGCGGCGGCGGTGGGGCTCGTGCCGTGGCTCCTCACGCACGACGCGCCGGAGCGTCCGGCGCGCGCGCTGTCGGCGATGACGCGCGCGCTCGCGGCGGTGGCGGCGCGGCTCGACGCGGGGGGAGCGTCGATGATCGGGATCGTCGCCACCTACGTCGCCGCCGCGTGTCTCGTCTTCATGGGCCTCGGGCTCGCACGTCTCTCTCCGAAGAAGGAAGTCTCACGATGAAGCTCGGTCGTTTCGTTGGTCCCGCCGTCGTCGCCCTCGTCGCCTTCGTGTTGTCCTCGAGCGCAGGCGCGGCGGTGAAGAAGGAAGGGACGTGGCCCGCGGTGGAGAAGGACGTGGACCTCGCGATCGACGGGCCGCCGAGCGAGGCGCTCAAGGTGCTCGCGCGCGAGGCGGGATGGAGCCTCGTGCTCCAGGACGGCGCCGCGATCGACGCCGCGGGCACGAACGTGCACGTCGCGGTGCAGGGACAAGCGGCCGACACCGTGCTCGACGCGTTGTTCGTCGGACGCGACGTGGTCGCGCATCGGAGCGGTCAGCTCGTCACGCTCACCGCCGCGTCGACGCCCATCGCGGCCGCGAGCGCGCGGACGCCGAGCCCGTTCCCGACCGCGCGCGGCGAGGACCGCGACGTGGTGGGGAGCAACGTGGTCGTGTCGGCCGACGAGATCGTCCACGACGTCACCGTGACCGGCGGCTCCGCGACGGTGAAGGGGACCGTGACGGGCAGCCTCGTCGTCACCGGCGGCTCGGCCACGCTGCGGAGCGGCGCGCACGTCGTCGGCGACGCGACCGTGCTCGGCGGCAAGCTACGGATCGAGAAGGGCGCGCGCGTCGACGGGAGCGCGCGCGTGACGGGCGGCAAGCTCGAACGCGACGACGGCGCGACGATCGGCGGCGAGGTGAGCACCACCGCGGCGGGGCGGCGGGACCGGCCGCGCGCGAAGCAAGAGGACGCGGGCGCGGAGCCGCCCTCGCGCGTCGCGTCGGCGGCGCAGGGGATCGGGCGCGCGCTCACGCGGGCGTCGCTCTTGTTCGTGCTGGGTTGCGTGCTGCTCGCGCTGCTCGGGCCGCGGATGGAGCGGCTGCGGGTCGAGGTCGCGTCGCGGCCGATGCGGTCCTTCGCGCTCGGCCTCGTCGGCGCGATCGCCGGCTCGATCGCGCTCGCGGTGACGCTGTTCGTGCTCTGCGTCACCGTGATCGGGATCCCGGTCGCCATCGCGCTCGCGCTCGGGCTCTTCCTCGCGCTCTACGGCTCGGTGGCCTCCGTGCTCACCACCTTCGGCGCGGCGGTGGCCGGCCACCGGACCGACAACCCGTACGTGCAGCTCCTCGTCGGCTGCGGCGCGTACCTCGTCGCGACGTGCATCCCGTGGATCGGCGGCCTCACGAGCTTCGTCGTGATCATGCTCGCGCTCGGCGCCCTGCTCGGCACCCGCGGCGCCGGCTTCTTCGAGCGAAAATCCCGCGCCGCGTTGATGGCCTGATCGCCGGTTATGCTCGGAGGCGGTGACGTCGATCCCCCTCCGCGTTCGTGTCGTTCCCGTCCGGCAGAATCGGTGGCTGTCGTGGATCGTCGGCGTGGCGGGAGGGCTCCTCTTGCTGTGGGTCGTCGCGACGCATAGCCCGCACGATCCCGGCGCGCTCGCCGGCGCCGGGGCGTCGGGGGCGCTCTGGATGATCGGCCTCCTCCTCTCCGGGCGTCCGGCGCCGTACGTCGCGCGCGTGGCGAAGGAGGAGGGCGGGCTCCAGGTCGGGCGGACGTGGGTGCCCGCCGTCGACCTGGAGGCGTCGATCGTCGAGGCGCAGGTCGGCGCGAGCGTCGCGTTCTCCTGGCCGCGGGGGGAGCTCTTCGTCGAGACGTCCACGCTCGAGGACGCGCGGACGCTCGTGCGCCTGAGCCAGGCCGAGGTGGTCGAGGACATCGTGCTCCGCGCGCCGGTTCCGTTCCTGCGGCTCGCGAAGGCGACCGTCGTCGCGCTCGGCGTCCTCGCGTGCATCTTGCTCGCGGCGCTGCCGTACGAATCGAGCGTGTTCGGCGCGCTCGTCTTCTGCGGAGCGGTCGCGTCGGTGCTGCACATCGTCGAGTCGTTCGCGAAGCGCCGCGTCGTGCTCGACGCGAGGCGTGGCTTCGCGGTCGCGAGCGGGTCGATCCGAGAGCACGTCCTCCTCCACATCCGGCGCGCCGCGGTGGAGCGCGAGCCGCGGGTCCAGGTCCGCGTCCTCGCGCGCGGCGAGGAGCCGACGCACGAGTGGCTCGGACGCCTCGACGGCGTCGCGAACGACGCGTACCGCGGTGAGCTGCCGCCGAAGGAGGAGCTCCACCGGATCGCCTTCGACGCCACGTCGCCGGTGCACGAGCGCCTCGGCGCGGCGCGCCTCCTCGTCCGGCGCTACGCGGTCCCGATCGAGGAGATCGAAGGTGCGCTCGAGCCGGAGCTCGTCCCGTACTTCCTCGAGATCGGTCACGAGGACGTGACGCACGCCGCGCGGGCGATCGATCGGCTCGGCCCCTTCTTTCGCCCGTGAGGCATCGCGACCAAAGGGCGCGCGGCGCGGGGTGTCCATCGCGCATGTCGCGGCTCTTCGTCCTCGGCGCGTGTCTGCTCGGGTGCGGAACGTCGGCGACCACCGCGAGCGAGCCCGTCGCGGAGGAGACCTTCACGATGACGACGAGCCCGCCGCCGTACGTCGCGGACGACACGCGCGCCGAGCCGTTCGGTCCTTCGCCGTGGTCCGGCCGGCTCACGCGCGCGCTGCACCGCTACTCGAACGGGTGCACCGATCATCGTCAGGTCGATCTGCTCGCGCTCGCGCAGGGCGACGCGCGCATCCCGATCCTCCTCGGCTGGCGCCGCGTCTCGCGGTACGGACAAGAGCCGCGCTTCCTCACGCGCGAGGAGGACCTCCCTCCGAGCGTGCGCGGTCACGCGTGCGTGCTCGTCACCGGCTCGGTCGTGACCTACGCGCACGAGGGCTACTCCGGCGCCCCGGCGTACGCGATCGCGGCGACGCTCATCGAGCCATGCCGGTGACCTAACGCTTCGGCTTCGGCTTCGGCTCGGCGAGGAACGCGGCCGCGAGGCGCTTGGGCGCGCGGAAGGTCCAGGCCTCGGTGATGACCGAGCGGAGCGTGGCGGCGTCGATGCGCGCGAGCGGGATGAGGACGGCGGGGTGACCGTCGAAGTGCGGGGTCGTGAAGAACACGTCTGGGTTCGCGTCGAGGAGCGACTCCTTCGTCATGAGGTCCGGCAGCCAGACCCCGAGGACCGTGCCCTTCGGCGCGCGATCGCCGAGGGCGGCGAGGTCGCTCTTCCGGAGCGGTCGCTCCCACGCGATCGTCTTCTTCTTCACCGACCACCAGCGGAGGCCCGTCGCCGAGCTCGTCTCGAGCGTCTCCGGGAGCGAGCGGACGATGCGTGCGACGGTGTCGAGCGTTGCCATGGTCGATCGCCCCTGAGACTATCGTCCGTCGTGATTGGCCGGCGCGTTCGTTCACTTCTGATGAAGATCGCGGAGCGTTCGCTCCCGCCTCCGCCGCCCCCGCCGCCGGTCTCCACCCGCACCGGCGGCGCCGATCCCGCCACCGGCGAGGTCCGCTACCTCGCGCTCGGCGATTCGATCAGCGCGGGCGGCGGCCTGCCCGATCCCGAGCGCGCGTCGTTTCCCGCTCGCCTCGCGGCGCGGTGGCGCGAGGCGGGGTGCACCGTCACGCTGAAGAACCTCGGCGTGTCGCGCTTCACCGCCGCCGACGTGATCCGCGACCAGCTCCCGCAGATCGAGGCGTTCGCGCCGACCCTCGTCACGGTGCAGGTCGGATCGAACGACGTCGCGACGAAGGTCCCGCTCGCGACGTACCGCGCCGAGGTCCGCGCGATCCTCGACGCGGCGACGCGCGCCGGCGCGCGGGTCCTCGTCCTCGGTCAGAACGAGTGGTTCCGCGCGCCGGACGGGCCCTCGTACGGCGGCACCTTCGAGAAGCGGGAGGCGTTCGACGCCGTGCTCTTCGAGGAGGCGAGGCGGCACGACGCCGAGCTCGTCGACCTCCGCTCCCTCTACCGCCGCCAGGCCGACGCGCCGGCGAGGAGTTGGTCCGCCGACGGCATCCACCCGACCGCCTCCGCCTACGACGAGATGGCGGCGGAGATCGCGCGCGTGGTCCCGGCGCCGTCGCTCCGCGCTCGAGCCGGCGCGTAAAATCGACGATTTTACCGACATGCGCGAGTTCATGATGCTAACGTAGGAAGATCCCGTGAACCGCAACGTCAAAGGCATCCTCTTCGCCGACTACGTCCGCATGATGCGTGGGAAGAAGGACGTCGACTGGTCGATGTTCGTCCGGCGCGAAGACCTCTTCTATTTCCGGAGCCAGGTCGAGCCCGACGACTGGTACCCGATGGAGACCTTCGAGCGGTTCGGCAACGTCATCCTCGCCGAGATCGCGAACGGGAGCCTCGAGGCGGTGCGCCAGTGGGGGCGCGTCTCCGTCGACGCGCTCGTCGCCGCGAACCCGAACCTCCTCGCGGCCGGCGATCCGGTGGAGACGATGATGCGCTTCCGCGTCCAGCGCGCCACCTACTTCGATTTCGAGGCGCTCGAGGTGCCGAGCCTCGCGCCCGGTCACGCCGAGGTCGTCATTCATTACTACATGGGCGCGAAGGCGGAGGAGGCCGCCTCGTACCAGACGATGGGGTTCTTCGAGCGCCTCGTCGAGGTCGCCGGCGGGGCCGACGTCGTCGCGAAGTTCACGAGCTGCTCGTGGACACGCGGCGCGCGCACGGTGCTCACGCTCGACTGGACGTGAGGTCAGCGCATCGTCGCCGCGATCGCGATCGCGGTCGCGAGCGCGAGCGCCACCGCGACGAGGGCGGGGCGGAGCTCGAACGCGCGCGCCGGCGGCGGCGGCGGCGCGGGCGTCAGGCGCACCTCGATCGTGAGCTGCTCGAGGCCCGCCTCGTCGCCGAGCGGCCGGACGAGGCGCACGCGGAGGCGCTCGCGCGCGTCCTCCGGCAGGACGAAGTGGGTCGTGCGCTCCGCCTCGGTGAGGGAGAGGCGAAGGGCGCCGCTTCGCCCGCACGCGTCGCAGCCTCCGCCATCGCAGCGCGCGCACGCGAGGCGGCTCGGCACGACGAGCTCCACCGCCTCACCGCGCCGCGCGGAGGAGAGCTCGACGCTCATCTTGCCGTGCGGCCCGGCGGCCGCGTCGAGCGCGGACGGATCGAGCACTCGCGCGAGCTCGGTCGACGGCATCCTCCTAGCCTACACGCGCGTCGATGCGCCCATGCGCAAGCTCCGCGCCTTCGGCGATCTCTCGCGAAAATCGGTCGTGTCGCGGCGCGACTGTGCAGCTGGCTGCACACTGTCGCGGCGCGGCGGCGGGCATGGAAGACTGCGCGCGATGGCTCGCCTCGACCCGCACTCCTACGCCGACGACGCTCAGCCGCGCACCGCGCATTTCGACTGGAAGGCGCGCGTCGACTTCGCCACGCGGACGATCGAGGCGGAGGTCACGCTCCGCTTCGCCCGACCCGCCGAGGGCGGGCGGCTCGACCTCGACACGCGCGCGCTCGACGTGCACGAGGTCCGCGGCCCCGGCGGCGCGCCGCTCACGTACGTGCTCGAGCCGGACGAGCCGATCCTCGGGCGCCGCCTCGCGATCGAGGTCCCCGCCGGCGCCGACGCGGTGGTCGTGCGCTACCGGACGTCGCCCGACGCCTCCGCGCTCCAGTGGCTCGCGCCCGCGCAGACGTTCGGGAAGGAGCACCCGTACGTCTTCTCGCAGTGCCAGGCGATCCACGCGCGCAGCGTCGTACCGTGCCAGGACACGCCGTCGATCCGGCAGACGTTCACCGCCGCGATCGACGTGCCCGCCGAGCTCCGCGCGGTGATGGCGGCGGCCACAATCGATCGGGAGGTGCAGGGCGCGCGCGCGGTGCATCGCTTCGAGATGCCGCAGGCGATCCCGCCTTATCTCCTCGCCTTCGCGGTGGGCGACCTCGCGTCGAAGGACGTCTCCGCGCGCTCGCGCGTGTGGGCGGAGCCGGGCGTGCTCGACGCCGCGCACTGGGAGTTCTCCGTCGTCGACGAGCACCTGCGCGTCGCGGAGTCGCTCTTCGGACCGTACGACTGGGACCGCTTCGACCTCCTCGTGATGCCGCCGTCGTTCCCCTACGGCGGAATGGAGAACCCGCGCCTCACGTTCCTCACGCCGACGCTCCTCGCGGGCGATCGCAGCCTCGTCAACGTCCTCGCGCACGAGCTCGCGCACTCGTGGACGGGGAACCTCGTCACCAACGCGACCGCGGAGCACTTCTGGCTCAACGAGGGCTTCACCGTCTTCGCGGAGCGGCGCATCCTCGGCGCGCTCGAGGGCGCGGACATGGCCGCCCTCCACGCCGCGATCGGCTTTCAGCGCATGCAGAAGGCGTTCGAGCAGCACGCGAAGCGGCCGGAGCTCACGCGCCTCCGCACGCCGCTCGCGGGGATCGATCCCGACGACGCGTTCAGCGCGGTGCCGTACGAGAAGGGCTTCCTCTTCCTCAAGACGCTCGAGGCGGCGGCCGGCGTCGAGGCGTTCGATCGGATCCTGACGGCGTGGCTCCGCGAGCACCGCTTCGGCGCCGCGACGACGGACGACCTCCTCGCGCTCGTGGAGCGCCTCGCGCCGGGTCTCCTCGCGAAGGTCGACGCGCCGGCGTGGATCGACGGCGCCGGTCTCCCCGCGTCGTACTGGCGCCCGGAGTCCGCGCGGCTCGCGGCGCTCGAGGCGGCGGTGGGCCGCGCGCCGTCCGAGGAGGAGGGCAAGGCGTGGAGCGCGACGGAGTGGCAGCTCTACCTCGAGCTGACGCCGCGGCCGTGCACACCCGCGCTGTGCGAGGAGCTCGATCGGCGCTGGTCGCTGACCGCGTCGAAGAACGACGAGGTGCTCGTGAGCTGGCTCGTGCTCGCGTGCGAGTCAGGGCACGCCGCGGTGCTGCCGCGGGTGGAGGAGGTCCTCGGCCGCGTCGGACGGACGAAATACGTGAAGGCGCTCTTCATGGCGCTCGCGCAGCGTCCCGAGACGCGCGCGCTCGCGGCGGAGCTGTTCGAGCGCTACCGCGCGACGTACCACCCGATCACGCAGCAGGTCGTCCGCGGCGTCCTCGCGTGAGTCACTCGGTGCGCCGGATGACGTGAAAGCCGAAGTCGGTCTCGACGACGTGGCTGACCTCGCCCGGCGCGAGCTCGAACGCCGCGTCGGCGAACGGCGCGGCGACGTCGCCCCGGCCGATCGATCCGAGGGTGCCCTCGCGCGTCGCGGCCCCGGGCTCTTCGCTGTACTCCTTCACGACGTCGCCGAACGACGCGCCGCCTTCGAGCTTGCTCCGCGCCTCGAGCGCGCGAAGGCACGCCTCCTCGCGCGATCGCGTGATCGTGTCCGGCGCCCGCTTCGAGCCTTTGTACTTCACGAGGATGTGCTTCGCGGTGATCTTCGCGGGCTCGTCCGCCTTCTTCTCGCGCGTCGCGCCGGCGATCGCGAGGCACTTGTCGGCGGGCGTCTCGCTCGCGGTCGGGGCCGCGGGCGGCGGCGGCGGTGTGCTCCCTCCGCACGCGACGACGAAGGGGACGATCACGAGCAGGACGCGGAAGGACGGCACCGGCCCAGCCTACCTCGTCCGAGGTCAGGCGCGCGGCGTCTTGCTGCGGAGGAAGGCGAGCGCGCCGAGGAAGTGGGTGGGCGAGAGATCGTGGCCGACCTTCTGCTCGCTGACCATGCGCGGGATGCCGGCGGCGGCGAGCGAGGAGGCGAACGCGCGCGAGTGGG
Source organism: Labilithrix sp. (assembly GCA_019637155.1). Taxonomy (NCBI): domain Bacteria; kingdom Pseudomonadati; phylum Myxococcota; order Polyangiales; family Labilitrichaceae; genus Labilithrix; species Labilithrix sp. The sequence goes on from JAHBWE010000002.1 coordinate 129,628, forward strand.
TCACCGTCGTCGAGTCGTTGGCGCAGACGCCGACGTACACCGGCGCGAAGCGGGCGGCCGGCGTCGCCGCCTTCGCCATCGGCTGGCCGCCGGCGAAGACCGCGTAGCCGTCGACGTCGGCGCGGCCGCGCATCGCGAGCGAGCTCGCGAAGTACGCGCCGCTCGAGAACCCGAAGATGAACGTCTCGTCGAACTTCTTGTCGTCGCGCTTCTCGAGGAGCGCCTTCGCCGTCATCCACTGCTCGATGAGCGCGGCCTCGTTCTTCGCCTGCGCTTCGGCGGTGCCGGGCCACGCGTAGAGCTTGTCGCCGAGGACGCCCTTCGGGAAGAGCATCTCGATGCCGGTCGCCTTCGCGACGCGCGCGAGCATCTTCTCGTGGTTGTGCGACCAGTTCGTGTCCTTCGCGATGACGCCGTGGAGCCAGATGACCAGCGTGCGGCGGCCGCTCGTGCCGCGGCCGTCGATGTAGCAGACGTCCGACGGCAGCGCCTCCGTGCCTTCGCCGCACCACGCGTGCGCGGCGGGCGCCTTCGCGCGCACCGCCTCCGCCTTCGCCGTCCGAGGAGCGACGGCGACGAGGACACAGGCAACGAGCACACCGGCGAGGAGACGGAGTCGACTTGGCATGTCGCAGCGTCATTCAGGAAAGGTGCCGCGTCGCCGAGCACGAGATCACGAGGGAATTTCCGGCGCCCGCCGCAGAGCGCAGGTCTCTGTGATGTCTGGAGTCTGCGGTTTTGCGACTAAGGATCGTCGTGCCGTAGGACGATCATCTTCTCGTGTGTCATGTCGCGCATGGAGTAGGGAATGCCGCCCGTGCCGTAGCCGGATTGGCGGCGGCCCGCGAACGGCATCCAGTCCGTGCGGAAGGCGGTGTGGTCGTTGACGAGGACGGTCGAGGCGTCGATCCGGCGCGCCACGCGGAGCGCGGGCTCGATGTCGCTCGCGAACACGCTCGCCTGGAACGCCCACGGCAGCGCGTTCGCGCGCGCGATCGCGTCGTCGAGATCGGTGTAGCGGTACACGCAGACGACGGGCCCGAACACCTCGAGCGCGGACACCTTCGCGTCCGCCGGCGGCTCCACGATCACCGCCGGCTCGAGCGTCGTCTCCGACGCGCGGCGTCCGCCGGTGACGCGCGCGCCCCCGCTCCGCGCCTCGGCGATCCACGCCTCCACGCGATCGACCTCGCGCGGGAGGATGAGCGGACCGACCTCGGTGTCGGGGCGGAGCGGATCGCCGGTGCGCAACGCGCCGATGCGCGCCTCGAGCCGCGCGGCGAGGTCGTCCGCGATCGCGGCGTGCGCGAAGACGCGCTGCACCGACACGCAGACCTGGCCCGCGTGGTAGTACGCGCCCTTCACGAGCGGCTCCACGATCGCGTCGAGCTTCGCGCTGCGGTCGACGACGACCGGGGCCGCGCCGCCGTGCTCGAGCGCGCAGCGCGCGCCCGGCGCGAGCTTGCTCCGGAGGTACCAGCCGACCTTCGCCGAGCCGATGAAGCTGAGGAACGCGATCCGCGGATCGGTCGCGAGGCGCTCGGCCAACGCGTTGTCCTCGGTGACGAGGACCTGGCAATGGTCCTCCGGCAGGCCCGCCGCGCGGAGGAGCTCGACGAACGCGACGCACGAGAGCGGCGTCGCGGTCGCGGGCTTGACGATGACGGGGCAGCCCACCGCGATCGCGGGCGCGACCTGGTGGACGATCAGGTTCAGCGGGTGGTTGAAGGCGGAGATCGCGGCGACGACGCCGATCGGCTCCTTCGTCGTGAAGGCCCAGCGCCCGTCGCTCGCCGGGGTGAGGCCCATCGGGACCTCGGCGCCGGCGAAGGAGCGGAGCTCGTCGGCGGCGTCGCGGAGGCCGTCGATCGCGCGCGTCACCTCCACCCGCGCGTCGGCGAGCGGCTTGCCGCCCTCCTGCGCGATGCGCCGCGCGAGCTCCTCGCGGCGGGCCCCGACGAGGACCGCCGCCTGGCGGAGGACCTCGGCGCGGCGGTAGGGCCGGAGCGCGCGCGAACGATCGGCGAAGAGGGCCGCCGCGCGCGCGAGCTTGGACTCGAGCGACGCCGCGTCGTCGGTGTCCGTCTCGGCGAAGACGGCGCGGTCGAAGGCCTGGACGACCTTTAGCTTCGTCATCGTGACCTCAGCTCCTTCACGAGGACGCGCTCGTTCTCGGAGTAGTCGATCGGGACGCTCACGAGGTGGACGCCGCCCTCCGCGAACGCGCGCTCGAGCGCCGGCGCGAGGTCGGCGATCTCCGTCACCTTGGTCCCGCGCGCGCCGTAGGCTTCTGCGTATTTGACGAAGTCCGGATTGTCGAACGTCATTCCGAAGTCCGATAGCTCGTCGACGGCCTGCTTCCAGCGGATCATCCCGTACGCCTTGTCCTCGAGGACCATGACGACGACGTTCAGCTTCAGCCGCACCGCCGTCTCGAGCTCCTGGCTGTTCATCATGAACCCGCCGTCGCCGCACACCGCGAGGACGCGCCGCTTCGGATGCAGCATCGCCGCCGCCATCGCGGACGGGAGCCCCGCGCCCATCGTCGCGAGGGCGTTGTCGAGCAAGAGCGTATTGGCCATTCGTGTTCGGTAATTGCGCGCGAACCATATCTTGTACATGCCATTGTCGAGCGCGACGATCCCGTCGGCGGGCATGACCTTGCGCACGTCGTGCACGATGCGCTGCGGGGTGAAGCGGTCCTCCGTCGCGCGGTCGGCGAGGTGCGCGAGGATGCCGGCGCGGAGGGGGAGGAGCGCCTGCGCGTTCGGGAGCGTGCCCTCGAGGCGATCGGCGAGGTGGCGGAGGGAGCTCGCGAGATCGCCGATCACTTCGTAGCGCGGGAAGTAGACCTGCTCGACGTGGGCCGGCTCGTAGGCGACGTGGACGACGTCGGGCCCTTCTGCGCTCATGATGAACGGCGGCTTCTCGATCGTGTCGTGGCCGATCGTGACGATGAGGTCGGCGCGCTCGATCGCGTCGTGGACGTAGTCGCGCTCCGAGAGCGCCGCGGTGCCCATGTAGTGATCGGTGCCGCCGGGGACGGTGCCTTTCCCCATCTGCGTCGTGAAGAAGGGGATCTTCGTGCGGAGGACGAACTGCGCGAGGTCCGACGTCGAGCGCGGCCGCGACGCCGCGGCGCCGAGCATCACGAGCGGCCGCTCCGCCGCGCGGATCCGCTCCGCCGCGCGATCGAGGCTCGCCGCGCTCGCGATCGGAACCTCGGGCTCGTTCGGCGGGACGAGCGGCACGTCTTCGCACGCCTCGGCCGCGATGTCCTCCGGGAGCTCGAGGTGGACAGGACCGGGCCGCTCCTGCTCCGCGACGCGGAACGCCTCGCGCACGAGGGTCGGGATCGTCGTCGGCGACACGATCTGATGCGACATCTTCGTGAGCGGCCGCATCGTCGCGACGATGTCGACGATCTGGAAGCGCGCCTGCCGCGACGAACGGATCCCCTTCTGGCCCGTGATCATGACCATCGGCATCGCGCCGAGGAGCGCGTACGCGGCGCCGGTCGTGAGGTTCAGCGCGCCGGGGCCGAGCGTGGTGAGGCAGACGCCGGGCTTGCCGGTGAGGCGCCCGTACGTCGCGGCCATGAACGCGGCCGCTTGCTCGTGCCGCACGAGCACGAGCTGGATCTTCGACTTTCGGATCGCCTCGACGAGGTCGAGGTTCTCCTCTCCGGGGAGGCCGAAGATGCGATCGACGCCCTCGTTCTCGAGGGCGTGCACGAACAGGTCTGCTCCGTGGGCCATGGTGCGCTCGTGATGTTGGGCGCGCCGTCCGCGCCGGACAAGCCTTCTTCTTCAGGGTTCTTCGCCGGTGAGCGCGCGGCGTGCGTCGCCGCCCTCGTCGAGGCCGTAGATCTGCTCTTCGAGCGTCGACGCGCGGTAGCCGGCGCCGTGCGACGTGACGCGGACGAGGACCTTGCCCTCGCCGGTGGTGTCGACGCGGAGGCCCTCGATCGTGCCCGCCTCCACGTCGCGGACGAAGGCGCGCCGGACGCGGTCGCGGTACGTCGCGAGCACGGCGGCGGTGAGCCCGGACAGCGCGGCGATCGTCGCGGCGCCGAGCACGAGCGGACGCCCGAGCTCCACGAGCAAGCCAACCTCGCCGAAGACCGAGTTCATGAACGTCCGTCTGGCGGGGACGACGACGAACGTCGCGAGCGCGATGAGGAGGGAGACGACGCCGACGAAGCGCTCGCCCCGCTCCTCGCCCGCGAGCCCCTTCTCGGCGAGCGACTGCGCGCGCGCGATGGGGTAGGCGTAGAGCGCGAGGACGGCGAGGAGCCCCGGGACCCAGAGGATCGCGCCGATCGTGCCGCCGAGGATGAAGCCCTCGATGAAGTTGCCGTTCTCGGACGCGGCGAGGAGGCCGCACGCCATCGCGCCGTTGAGCGCCGCGAGCGGCACCGACCAGGCCCAGCCGCTCCGGAGCTTGGTGTCGAAGAACGTGCGGCGGCTGCGCATCGCGCGCGCCCAGACGAGCGCGACGAGGAAGGTCGAGATCGTGGTCGCCGCCATCGCGGAGCGATCGCCGGTGCCTCCGAAGAGGTTGCCGAAGACGGCGCCCGTTCCACCGCCGAGCGCGCTCGCGAGCGCGAGGACGTTGAGGACGCGCAGCGTGCCGAGCGATCGAAACGTCGCCGGCAGTCGGTGCTTCTTCGGCTGCGCGTCCGTCATCGCGGCGCTACTTCGAGACCTCGTAGGTCGGGACGAGGATCGCGCGCGCGAGCGTGTGCGAAAAGAGGTTGAAGCCGAGGAACGCGCACGACGCGTCGGGGCCGACGTCGAGCTTCTCGACGTCGACGGCGTGCACGACGACGAAGTAGCGATGCGGGCCGTGACCCGCGGGTGGGGCGGCGCCGATGTAGCGCGCGCCGCCGCCGTCGTTCTTCAGCGTGACGGCGCCGGCCGGCAGCTTCTTCGCGTCCGGGTTGCCCGCGTCGGCCGGGAGCTCGGTGATGCTCGCCGGGATGTTCGCGACCGCCCAGTGCCAGAAGCCGCTCGCGGTCGGCGCGTCCGGATCGTAGACGGTGACGACGAAGCTCTTCGTCTCCTTCGGGAAGCCCGACCACGAGAGCTGCGGCGAGACGTCTTCGCCGCCGGCGCCGAAGATGCCGGAGACCTGCGGCTTCGAGAGAGGTCTTCCGTCCGCGACGTCGGCGCTCGTCAACGTGAACGACGGCACCTGCGGGAGAAACTCGTAGGGCGAGGGAGGGCGCTTGCTGGTGGTCATGGCCGCCCATGGTAGGCCCGCGCGGGCGCGCGGAAAGGGTGAACCGACAGGCTGGTAACCGTTTGGTTTCGTTGAATGTTTGGTAAATTTGCGGCGGCGTAGCACACATCGCGATCTGGCACGTAGAAGGCTGGCGCCATGCGCTGGAGGGAATCCGCATGAAGCTGAGGTTGGTCGTCGTCCTCGCGGGGCTCGGAGCGATGTTCTCGTCGGCGGCGGCGTTCGCGATCCCGATCCCTCCGCCCGAGGAGCCGCCGCCGCCGAAGGTCGTCGCCGATCCGATCGAGGTCCCCGGTCCGCACCTCGCGCTCGGGAGCACGCTCCTCGCCGACGCGCGTCTCGGTCACGCGTCGCTCGCGACGGGCGCGGGCACGGCGGAGACCTACCTCTTCGCGACGGTGACCGGCATCGACTCGCAGCTCGCGACCGCGCCGCCGCTCGACCTCGCGCTCGTCGTCGACCGATCGGGATCGATGAAGGGACGCCGCATCGCGAACGCGATCGCCGCCGCCAACACCGCGGTCGACGGGCTGAAGGACGGCGACACCGTGCTCGTCGTCAGCTTCGACACGCAGGCGGAGGTCGTGCTCGAGCCGACGACGATCAGCGCCGAGACGCGCCCCGACATCCGGGCCGCGATCGAGGGGATTCGCCTCGGCGGAGACACCTGCATCTCGTGCGGCCTCGAGGCGGCGAAGCGCGCGCTCGATCGCGCACCGATCGGCGGCGACCGCGTGCGCCGGATGCTCCTCCTCTCCGACGGCGCGACGAACCACGGGATCAAGGACGTCGCCGGGCTCCGCGGCCTCGCGTCGCTGATCCGCGAGCAGAGCTGCGCCGTCACCACGATCGGCGTCGATCTGGATTACGACGAAAAGGTGATGAGCGCGATTGCGAGCGAGGCGAATGGCAATCACTACTTCGTGGCCAATCCCGAGACGCTCTCCAGCGTGTTCACGCAGGAGTTCCTCCAGCTCCTCTCGACGGTCGCGCAGGACGCGGCGCTCGTCGTCGAGCCGGCGCCGGGGGTCGAGATCGACGAGGTCTTCGATCGCTCCTTCAGCCGCGACGGCCGCCGCGTCGTCGTCCCGCTCGGCACCTATGGAATGAAGGAGGAGAAGTCGCTCCTCTTGAAGCTCCGCGTGCCGGTCGACCACGACGGACGCCAGCCCGTCGCCGACGTGAAGCTCGCGTACCGCGACCTGCGCGAGCACCGGAACGTGTCGTACAGCGGGACGCTCGCCCTCGACGTGAAGAGCGACGGCGCGCAGGCCGAGCTCGATCCGTTCGTGCGCGCGCGCGTCGAGCGGAGCCAGACCGCGCGCACCCTCGCCGAGGCGAGCGAGCTCATCGCGGGCGGTCGCGCGGAGGAGGCGCGCCGGCGCCTCGCCGGCCGGACCAACGAGCTCGGCAACGTCAAGCAAGACGTGTCGCGGAGCGCGCCGGCGGGCAACGTCGCGCCGACGCGCGCGCGCGGCTTCCGGCAAGACTTCGACGATCAGGTCGCCGCGCTCGAGAAGGCGCAGAAGGCCGCGGACGAGGCGGCGGCGTCGAAGCAGAAGGACGCCGCCCCGACGAAGGCGGCGCCGAAGGCGCTCCAGGAGCTGAACCTGAGCCGAGAGTTTCGCTGAAGCTCAGCGTCGCGCCACGTTCGGGGCCGCGTAGGAGAGCGCGAGGACGTCGGTCTCCCAGCGGCGTCGCAGCGCGTCGAGGTCGGCGACGCCGGTGACGCGCCGGAGCGCGGGGAGGCCGTCGCCTTCCGGGTGATCGCGAAACGTATAGAGAGAGCCGCGTTTGCCGTCGAACGCGAGCCGCGAGCCTCCGGCCATCGTCTCGAACGAGAGCGAGCGGCGTTCGCGAATGGCTTGTTGGAGCTCCGCTAGTCGCCAGTTGGTGGCTCCGCGAATATGGCCTTCGACGTCGATCGGTCGCTCGAACAGCGAGCCGAGCCCCTCGTTCAGCCAGGTCGGGGCGGAGGGGAAGTCGGCGCCGACGTAGGCGTGCACCAGCTCGTGGACGAGCGTGCCCCAGCCGTACGCGGAGTCGACGACGAGCGCGCGCTTGCACGGCCGGAAGAAGCCGTAAGGTGTGTCCGGCACGACGTCGAGCAGCGCGGAGCTCCCGCTCCGATACGAGGCCTCGTCCGCGAACACGAAGATCGTGAGCACCTTGCCCGGCTCCTTGTCGAAGAAGTCGGCGCGGAGGCGATCGCGCGCCCACTCGATCGTCGCGGTCGCCTCGGCGCGCATCCCGTTCTGCGCGACGACGACGAACGGCGGCGCGGCGAAGACGTCGTATCCCGCGCCGACGCTCTCCTCCCGGTCGCGCCGCTCCTCCTCGATCGCGACGGGGCTGAGCGCTCCGTCGGCCGCGCCCACGCGACAGCACGTGAGCTCGACGAGCCCGGTGAGCACGACGAGCACGACGAGGAGCGCGCGCCGCACTCCGGTCCGACCCACGAGCGTCGCCGGTCCTTTGGAAGCGGGCTTTCCTGCGCGGGAGCGGCGGGAATTTCATTGAGCCGGGACGATTCGCGTCGTGGTGTCGTCCTCCCGCCGTCTCATGCCTGCCGTCATTTTTCGATCGATGCTCGGCGGCGTAGGGTGCGCGCACGATGAACACGGACATCTTCGACTACGCGCACGGCGATCCGCCGACGGAGATCGCCTACCGCCCACCGACGTCGGACCGCGCGTCCGCGACGCCGTTCTCGATGTCGTCGTTCGGCATCGCCGAGGATCCCGACGCGGAGTCGCGGCGCAAGCGCGGTCTCTTCTTCGGTATCGGGGTCGGCGTCGTCGCCGTCATCGCGGCGGTGATGATCTCACGTGCGTCGCACGAGCCCATCGCCGCGAAGCCGGTCGAGACGAAGCCGCCGCCCGCCGCTCCCGCCGCTCCCACCACGCCGCCGCCGCCGCCCGAGACGAAGCCCGCGCCCGCCGTGCCCGCCGTGGAGGTGGCCGACGAGAAGAAGCCGGAGGCGGAGACGACGGTCGAGGACAAGGCGAAATCGAAGGCGGCGAAGCGCGCGGCCCATCGTCACGGCAAGAAGCGGGGCTAGCGTCACACACCTCGTTTGCGGATATGCTCGCTCCATGGGGCGAGGCGCGTTCGCAACCACGATCGGCGTCGCGCTCGCTGGGCTCGCGGGGTGCACGCTCCTCGTCTCGTTCGACGAGCCCTCCGACGTCGCCGAGATCGTCGACGACAGCGGCGTCGCGACGACCTTCGACGCACCGCCGCCCGGCGACGGCGCGCCCGCCGGTGACGCGGCATCGGCGGCGGACGCCCGCCCGTCCGACTTTCCTCCCGAGTGCAAGACGCCGCCGACGGTGTTCGGGTTCTGCGCGCCGGGCGGCATGGTCTGCGGTCGGCGCGTCACCGACTATCCCGCCGACGGGGAGAACGATCTGCTCCGGTGCGAGGGCGTCTTCACCTGCACGGCGCGGTGCCCGATCGGCTGCGTCGCGGTCAACGGATTCGACGATCAGTGCGATCCCTGCAGCGGTCGCGCGGACGGCACGTACTGCGGTCGCGACGTCGGCTGGAGCAAGCGCAACGCGGACGTCGCGGTTCGATGCCGCTCCGGCAAGGTCGCGTCGACGGCGGTCTGCGGCGAGAACAAATGCCAGAGCGCGTGCACGCGATCGGAGCCCGAGCTGCCTTCCTGCTGTGTTTGAGCTCCCGCCCGGACCCGTGTTACACTGATGTTACACGAGGCGAAAAATGCTGGCTCGCACGCACGTCGCACTGGTTCTCGTCACGTTTGCCCTCACCGCCTGCGGAGGCTCGACGCCACCGCCGACCGCGCCCGAAGGCGCATCGGGAGCGGCGACCGACGCGCCGGCGTCGGGCAAGACCACGGCCCATGGCTCCGGCGGCGGCACCGGCGCGCATGGTCATCCGCGCGCCGCGGCCGGCAACAAGGACGGCGTGCCGGGCGGCACGACGCAGAAGCACGGCAGCGGTGAAGGCGGCGGCCGCAACAGCGGCGGCAAGACGGGCGAGGCCGCCGGCAACAAGGACGGCGTGCCGGGCGGCACCACCGCCGAGCACGGCAGCGGCCACGGCCTCGGCCGCGGCGGCGGCAAACGCGCCCACGCAGGCGACAAGAACGGCAAACCCGGCTCCCAGAGCTGACCGCGGTCGCCTTCACTGAAGCGAGGCGTCAGGCTCGCCGCCATCTGGGAAAGAACACACGCACGCGCCTCGTGCCTCGTGTCTCGACGCTCTCGCCGCCGAATCATCCAAGTCATGGTGTCGCCTCGGAGGGAGGATCAGGCGCGTTTGCGTGTTCGTGGGGCGTTCGTGGTGCGGGAGTCTGCGGTGGGGCGGGCGCGGAACCAGGCGGCGATGCCCTCCATGTGGGGCTCGAAGTCGCCTGGCACCGAGATGTTGAGGGCGCCGGCGCGCTTCGCCGTGCGGTTCTCGAAGTCGTGGGGAGTGCCGCCGGGGGCGACGACGAAGGAGCCCTTCGGCGCGTCGATCCACTCGCCGCCGACGAAGAAGCTCATCGTTCCTTCGAGGACGAAGAAGACGTCGTCCTCCTCGTGCTGGTGCGCGCCGGGGCCGCGCGTGTACGGGTCGAGCCACCACTCGGAGATCGAGTACCTCCCGCGCGTCTCCGCGCCGTCCGCCTTGAAGACGGCGCGGAGCGGGCCCATCGCGTAGGTGCGGCCTTCGCCGGGAGCGAGGCGGATCGGGGCACGTGTCTTTGCGCGCGGCATGATGCAAAAAGGTTAACGGATCGGTGAACTAATTTCCAGCACCTCTACCGTGGGCGGGCACGTGAGATGCACCTTCGCGCGAAGGAGGTGCGTCATGAGGTTCGGATCGCTGATCGCGGGTGTCTGTTTTCTGGCTGCGCTTGCGAGCGGCTGCCGCGGAGAGAAGCGTCCGCCGGCGGCCGCGGTCGCGCCTCCGCCGGCGACGGAGACGACCTCGACGACGGAGCTGTCCGGTGCCGTCTTGCCACGTCAGGTCCCGGTCAGCCCTTCCGTCACGGTGTCGGAGGAGATCTCGCGGACGTGTCAGCTCCCGCTCGGCAACGTCCAGTCGGCGCCGAAGTTCGCGTTCGACGAGAGCGACCTCGCGCTCGCGGACTACGAGATGCTGCAGCTCATCAGCCAGTGCCTCAGCACCGGGCCGCTCGCGGGCCGCACCGTGATGCTCACCGGACGCGCGGACACGCTCGGGACGGAGGACTACAACATGGCGCTCGGCGCCCGCCGCGCGAACACGGTCGCCACCTACCTCGGACAGTTCGGCGTGAAGAGCGCCCAGCTCCAGGAGACGTCGCGCGGTGAGCTCGACGCGACAGGGACCGATGCCGCGGAGCGGCAAATCGACCGCCGCGTCGACATCACGCTGAAGTAGGCGCGCGCGACGGCGAGATCACGTCCCGATGCCGTGGCGACGGAGATAGCCGCGGACGTGGGCGCGCTCCATCGCGGCTCGGCGGCCGATCTCGCTGACGTTGCCGCCGCACTCCGCGTGGAGCGCCATGAAGTAGTCGCGCTCGAAGCGGCTCAACAGCTCGCGTTTGGCATCTTGATAGGTTCGACCTTTCGTCGTGGGGGATTCGCTGATTGGCAATAGCGGCGCCAGGTGCGCGGCGACGTCGACCGGTCCGTCCTTCGCGAAGGCGATCGCGACGGAGAGCACGTTCCGGAGCTCACGCACGTTGCCGGGCCAGTCGTGGTGCATCAGTCGCTCGAGCGAGTCGGTGGGAATTCGCTCGTAGGCGTCGGGCGCGCCGAGGTCCGCGCTAATCCGCCGTACGAGCGCGGGAATGTCCTCGCGGCGATCCCGCAGCGGAGGGAGCTCGACGCGCAGCTGGGCGACGCGGAAATAGAGGTCGCTCCGGAACGTATTGGCATTTACCTCGCGCGTGATATCCCGCCGCGTCGCGGCGATGACGCGTACGTCGACGGGGCGCCATTTGTTCGAGCCGAGCGCCTTTACACGCTTCTCCGCCAGGGCGCGGAGGAGCTTTGGTTGGATATCGAGCGGGAGCTCGCCGAGCTCGTCGAGGAAGATCGTTCCGCCGTCGGCTTCGACGAAGGGCGATATCCGGTTCGTCACCGCGGTGGTGAACGCGCCGCGCTCGTGCCCGAAGAGCGTGCTCTCCGCGAGCCCGGGCGGGATCGAGCCGCAGTCGACGACGACGAAGGGCCGCTTCGCGCGCTGGCTCGCGCCGTGGATCGCCGCCGCGACGAGCTCCTTTCCGCAGCCGGTCTCGCCGAGGATGAGGACGCTGAGGTCCGTCGGCGCCGCTTGCTGGCAGCGCGCAAACACCTCGCGCATCGACTGGCTCGCGCCGACCATCGGCCCGAACTCGACGCCGGCGGAGACCGCGAGCCGCTCCGGCCGGGTGGGTTGGAACTCGAGCGCGGTGTCGCCGATCGTGATCGTCGCGGGCTCGGTGAGGTATCCGTCGGCGATGCGGGTGCGACCGACGAACGTCCCGTTGCGTGAGCCGAGGTCGCGGACGCGTACCCCTCGCTCCGTCGCGGCGAGCTCGAGATGAATCGCGCTCACCTTGCCGTCGCAGAGGACGAGGTCGCACGACTCGTCGCGCCCCACGATCTGCGCGACGTGGCCGATGGGTAAGGGAGGCATGTCGCCTTCGCGAAGGCGGATGGTGCCGCCGCGGATCTCCGTCCGCTCTACCGTGTTGACCGTGACGCTCGTGAAATGACCCGGTGTCTCGTGCTTCACGCGAGGTTCTCCCCCTCGCGGCAGCCGCGAGGACTCTTGGGGTTGTTGGCGTCTCGTCGCTCTGCAGCACACAGGAGCGCCGGCGCGCGCGCCGCGAAGCGCACGCTCGATGTGCTCACGCTCGCGTCGATGGACGGAGCCGTGACTGATTCACCATGGCATCAGTCCGCGCCCCGCGCCCGAGGTTTCTAGCCCTCACCTCGAATTGATCCTCGCGGGAGACGCGGAGCGCGGGAGATACGGGGAGCGCTATTCTGGATATTCGAACACGACGTCGTCGTAGTGGGCAGTGCAGTCCCCCGTCGCTCCGGTCAGGATGGCGGCGAGGCCGACCTGAAACGACATCGGCGAGCCCGCGCATCCGAGGCCGATCTCCGTCGCCGCCGGGACCTCGTTCACTGCTTGACCGTCGAGCAAGAGAGAGAGAGCTCCGTCGTCGTGTCCGAAGACGGCGTCGATCGTGATGTGATGCCATTCGTTGAGAGCGAGCGAGGGGAACGGCCGCTGGGGGTACGTCTTCGTTTCTCCCGACGTCGGCGCGGGCTTGTGGCTCCCCTGGAATGCCAGTCCCTTCTTGATCGGGTCGTACATGAGGATGACGACGGGGGCGCTGGTCCCCCCGGTGCAGTACAGCTCGACGACGGACACTTTCTGCGAGGTGTCCTCGAGCTCGCAGGTCATCTTGAGCTGCAGATCGATCCGGTAACGTCCGGCCTTCGCGGCGTCGGCGTAGGGACGAAAGCCATAGCGAGCGGCCGACTGGCCCTCGTGCGGCCCGATGCGCGATCGGAACGACGCGGGCGCGCTCGTGTAGCTGACGCTGTCGCGCCCGACCTGCTGGGTTCCGTTGTGATTCGGGTACGAGAAACCGGTCATGAGGTTGTCGTTCGTGAAGCTCCACGTCACCGTCTTCCGCGGCGGCTCGTTGGCGCTCGCGTCGGGGATCACCGGCGGCGGCGGAATCTCCCCCGCCTCGGCCGGCGTCGCAGCGTCGGCGGTCGGCAGTCGAGCGCCGGCCTCGGACGTTGGGCGCGAGCCGTCGTCGGCCGCGAACGGGGTACACGCCGCGGCGACGAGCGCTCCGAGCCATATGCGGTGACGAGCTGTGACCATGTTTCACGGAGTCGTGCGCGGTGCCTCGATTTCGGGACGTTCATGGGATCGCGCGAAGACCGCGACGAGTCGATCGATTCCTCGCGTTCCCAATCATACTCGTTCCGCTACGCCACCACGCCGGCGACGTCGCGATCGTGCAGCCGTCCCGAACACGCTGTCGCAGCGTCTCGTCCATGTCGTCGGCGGGTGCTCGTTCTGCGCGAGCACGCGTGATCGCGGGGCGCGCGAGCTCCATGATCGACCATGATCGCGCGCGCAAAGGCGTGAAGTCTCGTGTGGTTTGGCGTGGTAAGGAGAGGCCCGCCGCTTGCGGTGGGTGAATGTATGGCGCTCGTACGTAAGGTCCTGGTCCTCGGGTTTCTCGCGCTCGCGGCGTGCGCGGGAGAAGACATCGACGAGGAGCCTACGACGGAGTCCGAGGCGGCGCTCGCCGCGACCGCGTACCAGCTCTCCGACGAGGAGGCGCTCGCGACGAGGACGCGCGGCGACTGCGAGCTCAAGGCGGGCGACCTCGTCTTCCACCGCTCGCTCTCGGAGCAGGCGGGCGCGATCGCGTACCTCACGCAGAGCCAGCTCACGCACGTCGGCGTCGTCTTCAAGGTGGCCGGCGCGTGGAACGTCTACGAGGCGGTCGGCCCCGTGAAGATCACGCCGCTCGAGTCGTGGATCGGCCGCGGGCAGGGCAAGAAGTTCGCAGCGTCGCGCTACAAGAGCGACCTCCCGGCGAAGACGGTGAAGGCGCTCTTCGAGGCGGGCAAGCCGTTCTACGGCAAGCCGTACGATCTGCTCTTCACCGAGGGCGACGACAAGATCTACTGCTCCGAGCTCGCGCTGAAGATGTACGAGCGCGCGTCGGTCTCGTTGATCAGCTTCTTCTGGTCGTCGCAGTTCTCCGGTCTGTGGAAGCGCGTCGACCGCCTCGCCGGGTGGAGCAAGTTCGAGCAGGAGCTCGCGAGCCCCGCCGACTCGAGCGACGAGAAGCTCGTGAAGAAGATCATGGCCGCGCGCGGCGTCGACGCGCGCGAGTTCGCCTCCCAGGTCCTCGTCGCGCCGGTGTCGCTCTCGAGCAAGGAAGAGTCGGGCGGCGTGTTCCGCCAGACGTGCGCGTTCGGCACGCACTGAAGAGGCGCTCAGTCGAGCGGAGGCATCGGTCCGCCCGCGTTCGAGAGGCAGACGCGGAGACCGTTGTCGACGATCCACATGTTCGAGCAGCCCGGCGCGCCGTCGTAGATCCAACCGGCGCTCCACGTGCAGCCGCTCTCCGCCATCCAGAGTCCCTGGTTCGACGTCTTCGCGCGCGCCTTGCTCCACGGCGAGAAGATCGCCGCCTCGCTCTCCTTCGGGAGACGCTGGCCGGCGGGGCACGCCTGCGCCCCGCGCGTCTGCTCGGTCGAGAGGTAGGCGATGCGACGGATGTCGTTCGCGCGTTCGTCGAGCGGGAGCGCCGGCGGGGCGGTGCAGGCGGCGTCGAGCGCGGTGCGATCGTTGCGGAGCGAATTCACGCACGCGTCGAGGTTGGCCGCGAGCTCTCTCTCGTGCGGCCGCAGCTTCTCGAGCGCGGCGGTCTTCCGGCGATCGAGGTCGGCGACGGTCGCGGCCGGCGCGAGCGGGACGTTCCACTCGTGGCTCGTCCCTTCGTTCCCCGCCTTCGCGTATTGCTCCCACGCGTCGACGAACGCGCGCGCCTTGCGGAGCGCGACCTTCGTGTCGTTCGCGTGGCCGACCGCGCGATCGACCGCGGCGCGTATGTCGTTCGGCGTGCCGGGGTAGTAGCGGAAGGTGATCGACTGCGCCGGCGCGGGCGGCGCCTTCTCCGCGTTGGCGCGCAGCTCGCCGAGGTAGCCCTCGATCGTCGACTGCGCTTCGGCGAGCCAGCCGAGCGAACGCGCGAGCTTCTCCTGCGCCTTCTGTTTGTCGGATTCACTCGTACCGACGATGATCACGGTGTCCGCGAACGGGGCGCGCGGTAGCTTCGGGATCACGTCGGTCGCGAAGCGGATCGAGATCTCGACGTGACCGCGCTGGATCAGGTTCGAGATGCTCGCCTTCGCCTCCGCGACGCCGGTCTTGCCGAGGCCGGCGTTGGCCTTGAAGTCCTTGTCGTTCGAGACCGCGCGCACGGTCACGACGAGCGCGGCGGTGACGCGATGGCTCGCGCGCGCGACGTAGCCGAACCCGCAGCGCCAGATCGCGTCCGCGTCGTAGGACGCGAGCGCGGACGCGCCGGTGAGGACGCTCTCGTACGTGCCGGTGCTCTGGAAGAGGACGACGGCGGACTGATCGTCGAACGACGTCGTGTACGTGAGGCCGGCCGCGCCGGTGATGCCGCCGGCGACGGGGATGGTGCCGTTGATCCCGAAGCCGAGCTCGCGGCTGAGGCGATCGCGCGTCTGCACCACCGCGGCGGCGGAGCCGACCTGACCGGGCGTGATCGTGATCTTCGGATCCGCGACGCACGGCGCGCCGAGCGCGAGCGGCGACTCGTCGATACCGGGCAAATAGGGGAGACCCGCCTTCAGCTCGGTGAGCGCGGTGGGGATCGGACCCTCTTCGAGGTGGAGCTCGGCGTCGCTCGCGGCGGGCGTTTCGGTGGGGTTGGCGCAGGAAAGAAGAAGAGGAAGAGCGGGCCAAACGCGTCGAAGCATGCGCTCGCGGCAAGCACACCATGTGCCGCAATGTGTGACGTGCGCGATCCCGCGCGAATCGAGCTGTCCAAATTGCGCAATCGCGTCGGACCGAGGCACGACGCTGGATCGGAAGGGACGAGAGTCCTCAGTCGCGCTTTGCGCAGGCTCGTGCGCAAGGGCTTGAGAGCGGGCGCCGAAGTCGTCGCGTTTGGGGGATCGTTCGCTTATATCCGGGCGCGTGGGTCAGGACCCGGAGCTGATCAGGCGGCTCTTGCGCGCGAAGGATCGGATGGACGCGGCGTCGCACGAAGAGTGGCCGGTCGTGCGGCTCGCGCGCGTGAGCGGCGTCTCGGAGGCTCACTTCGCGCGCTCTTTCAAGGAAGCTTTCGGCGTCCCGCCGCATCGCTATCTGCTCACGCGCCGCATCGAGCGCGCGACGGCGCTCCTCCGCGACACGGATTTGCCGATCACGGAGGTCGCGTTCGCGACGGGGTGGAAGAGCCTCGGCACGTTCGGCCGCACGTTCCGCGACGTCACGGGGGAGAGCCCGGGCGAGCTCCGCGCGCGCCGGACGTCGAGCGCGCACGCGCCGGAGCACGTCCCCGACTGTCACATCCGCGTCGCATTGCGGCCGGACCTCACGATGGCAGTTTCGGAGAAGCGACGGAAGGAGGGGGAGGGTAGGAAAGAGCCCGAAGGAACGGAGGTCCCATGAGCCAAGGTGTCGGTATGGTCGGGCTGTACGTGCGTGATCAGGACGAGGCGCTCGCGTTTTACGTCGAGAAGCTCGGCTTCAAGGTCAAGGCCGACGTGAAGAACGGGGACTACCGCTGGCTCACGGTCCAGCACCCGGACCAGCCGTCGTTCCAGCTCGGGCTCTTCAAGCCGGGCCCGCCGACGGTGGACGAGAGCACGGCGCAGTCGCTGCGCGAGGCGGTGGCGAAGGGCGCGATGCCGCCGCTCGTGCTCGAGGTCGACGACTGCCGCGCGGCCTACGAGCGGATGAAGGCGCGCGGGGTGGAGCTCACGCAGGAGCCGATCGAGCGCTTCGGCGCGGTCGACGCGGGCTTCCGCGATCCGTCGGGCAACGGCTGGAAGATGATCGAGGCGCGCGCGCAGTGACTCACGCCGCCGATCGTCACGACCTGATCCGCGTTCAGGGCGCGCGCGAGAACAACCTGAAGGACGTCAGCGTCGAGATCCCGAAGCGCCGGTTGACCGTGTTCACCGGCGTCTCGGGCTCGGGGAAGTCCTCCCTCGTCTTCGGGACGATCGCGGCGGAGTCGCAGCGCCTCATCAACGAGACGTACAGCGCGTTCGTGCAGGGCTTCATGCCCACGCTCGATCGCCCCGAGGTCGACGTCCTCGACGGCCTCACGACCGCGATCATCGTCGATCAGGAGCGGCTCGGCGCGAACCCGCGCTCCACGGTCGGCACCGTCACCGACGCGAACGCGATGCTGCGCGTGCTCTTCAGCCGCCTCGGCAAGCCGCACGTCGGCGGGCCGCAGGCCTTCGCGTTCAACGTGCCGACCGTGCGCGCGGCGGGGGCGCTCACGGTGGAGAAGGGGAACAAGAAGACCGAGAAGGTCGTCTTCAACCGGCAAGGCGGGATGTGCCCGCGCTGCGAGGGCATGGGCTCGGTGAACGACATCGACCTGACGCAGCTCTACGACGAGGACAAGTCCCTCGCCGAGGGCGCGCTCACGGTCCCCGGCTTCTCGATGGAGGGCTGGTACGGGCGTATTTACGAGGGCTGCGGCTTCTTCGATTTCAAGAAACCCATCAAGAAATTCAACAAGAAGGAGCTCCACGACTTTCTTTACAAAGAAGCGACCAAGATCAAGGTCGGCGGAATCAACCTGACGTACCTGGGATTGATCCCGCAGATCCAGAAGTCGTATTTGTCAAAGGACGTCGAGTCGATGCAGCCGCACATCCGTGCGTTCGTCGAGCGCGCCGTCACCTTCACGACGTGCCCCGACTGCAAAGGCACGCGCCTCAACGAGAGCGCGCGGTCCTCCAAGATCAAGGGGATCAACATCGCCGACGCGTGCGCGATGCAGATCAACGAGCTCGCGGAGTGGGCGGGCGGCCTGAAGGAGGCCTCCGTCGCGCCGCTCCTCACCGCGCTGCGGCACACCCTCGACTCGTTCGTCGAGATCGGCCTCGGCTACCTGAGCCTCGATCGCCCGACCGGCACGCTCTCGGGCGGCGAGGCGCAGCGCACGAAGATGGTGCGCCACCTCGGCTCGTCGCTGACCGACGTGACGTACGTGTTCGACGAGCCCACCGCGGGGATGCATCCGCACGACATCCAGCGGATGAACGACCTGCTCTTCCGCCTCCGCGACAAGGGCAACACCGTCCTCGTCGTCGAGCACAAGCCGGAGATGATCGCGATCGCCGATCACGTCGTCGACCTCGGCCCTGGCGCCGGGACCGCGGGCGGCGAGGTGGTCTTCGAGGGCACGGTCGCGGGGCTGAAGAAGAGCGGTACGCTCACCGGCCGCCACTTGAGCGATCGCGCTTCGCTCAAGCCCTCGGTGCGGAAGCCGGCGGGGGCGATGAAGGTGCGCGGGGCGAAGACCCACAACCTGAAGAACGTCGACGTCGACATCCCGCTCGGCGTGCTCGTCGTCGTCACCGGGGTGGCGGGGTCGGGGAAGAGCTCGCTCATCCACGGCTCCGTCGCGAAGCGCGAGGGGGTGGTCTCGGTGGATCAGACGCCGATCCGCGGGTCGCGCCGGAGCAACCCGGCGACGTATACCGATTTGCTGGAGCCGATTCGTAAGGCGTATGCAAAAGAGAACAACGTCAAGCCGGCGCTCTTCAGCGCGAACTCGGAGGGCGCCTGCCCCACCTGCAACGGCGCGGGCGTGATTTACACCGACCTCGCGATGATGGCGGGCGTCACGACCGTGTGCGAGGACTGCGAGGGCAAGCGCTTCCAGGCTTCGGTCCTCGAGTACCGGCTCGGCGGCAAGAACATCGCCGAGGTGCTCGACATGCCGGTCGCGGAGGCGACCCTGTTCTTCGGTAAAGGCAAGGCGGCGACGCCGGCCGCGCACGCGATCTTGCAGCGTATGGCGGACGTGGGCCTCGGATACCTGACGCTCGGCCAGCCACTGACGACGCTGTCGGGCGGCGAGCGGCAGCGTCTGAAGCTCGCGACGCACATGGGCGAAGACGGCGGCGTCTACGTCCTCGACGAGCCTACGACGGGCCTCCACCTCGCCGATCTCGCGCAGCTCCTGGGCCTGCTCGATCGCCTCGTCGACGCGGGCAAGTCGGTCATCGTGATCGAGCATCACCAGGCGGTGATGGCGCACGCGGACTGGATCATCGACCTCGGCCCCGGCGCGGGGCACGACGGCGGCAGCGTCGTCTTCGAGGGCACGCCGCACGACCTCGTCGCGGCGAAGAAGAAGACGCTCACGGGCAAGCACCTCGCCGCGTTCGTCGGCTAAGCGGGCTTGTCGGCGGCGGCGATCATGATCTGGCCGCCGTGGCGGCGATCGAACGTGAGGTCTTCGCGGACGTAGCCGGCGCCGCGGCGCTCGAGCGGCTCCCAGAAGCGGCGGCGGAGGTCGGCGCGCGCGAGCCACTCGACCATCTTCCCTTGAAACCGCGGCTCGGCCGCATGAACGTCGACGATGACGCAGCGCCCGCCCGGCGCGAGCACGGACCAGAGTCGCTCGAAGACGGCCTCGTGATCGGGGAAGACGGTCATGCCGAGGAAGACGTGGAGGCGATCGGGCGCGGCGCCGCCGAGGTCGTCGATCGTCAGCGTCGCCGCGTCCTTCGCGAGGAGGGAGACGCCGCGCAGGCCATCGCGCTCCACGCGCCGCTTCGCCTCGCGCAACATCCCGTCCGACAGGTCGACGCCCACGACGCGGCCCGCCGCCGCGAGCTTCGAGAACGACTGCCCCGTGCCGCACGGCAGATCGAGCACGAAGGAGCCCTCCTCGAGCCGCAGCATCTCGGCGGCGCGCGCCCGCTGCTCGCGATAGAGCGGCTCGAGGGAGGCGTCATAGAAGCGAGAGAAGACGTCGTACCAGGCCATCGCCGACGCGCTTCGTATCACGATGTCGGGGTGGTTGCGCGCTCGCGCGCCGGTATCACCGGTACGATAGGACGCGTGATGCACGACGAGGAAGCGCGTTGACCCGCCTCGCGGACGTGGCGGCGGTCTCCGGCGAGACCGCGGCGACCGGAGCTCGGTCGGCGAAGACGGCGCGGCTCGCCGAGCTCTTGCGCGCGGCGGATCGCTCCGACGTGCCCGCGCTCGTCGCGTGGCTCTCCGGGGAGCTCCTCCAGCGGCGGGTCGGCGTGGGGTGGGCGTCGCTCGCGCGGATGCCGGCGTCCGCGGCGACGCCGTCGCTCACCGTCGAGGAGGTGAACCGCGCCTTCGGCGAGATGGCCTCCGCGGCGGGGGCCGGATCGCAAGGCCGCCGCGCCGCGCTCCTCCTCGACGTCATGTCGCGCGCGACGGAGGTCGAGCAGTCCTTCCTCCGCGCGTTGCTCGCGGGGAACCTCCGCCAAGGCGCGCTCGCGGGCGTGATGCTCGACGCGGTCGCGAAGGCGGCCGGCGTGCCCGTCGCGACCGTGCGGCGGGCGACGATGCTGCGCGGCGATCTCCCCGCCGTCGCCGCGGCCGCGATGGAAGGCGGCGCGCCCGCGCTCGCGTCGTTCCGCCTCGAGGTCGGGTGCGCCCTCGCGCCGATGCTCGCGCAGACCGCGGGCTCCGTCGCGGAGGCGCTCTCCGATCTCGGCGCGCCCGCGGCATTCGAGGCGAAGCTCGACGGCGCGCGCATCCAGATCCACAAGCACGGCGAAGAGGTGCGCCTCTTCACGCGCTCGCTCGACGACGTCACCGCGCGGCTCGCGCGCGTCGCGGCCGAGGTCGCGCGGTGGCCGGCGCCGTCGCTCGTCGTCGACGGTGAGATCCTGTGGTTCGCGTTCGCGGGCAAGGACGCGCCGGAGAGACCGCTGCCGTTCCAGGAGACCGCGTCGCGCTTCGCGAGCGGCGCGGGGGAGGAGCGCCCGTCGATCTTCCTCTTCGACGCGCTCCACGTCGACGGCGTGGACCTCCTCGACCTCCCCAACGCCGAGCGCCGCGCCGCGCTCGAGCGCCTCGAGACCTCCGCGCGCCTCGTCGATCGCGTCGTCACGAGCGACGCGGCGGAGGCGGAGGCCTTCCTCGATCGCATGCTCGCGCGCGGCTACGAGGGCGTCGTCGCGAAGTCGCTGTCCGCGCCGTACGAAGCGGGGCGGCGCGGCGCGAGCTGGCGGAAGATCAAGCCGGTCCTCACCCTCGACCTCGTCGTGCTCGCGGTGGAGTGGGGATCGGGGCGCCGCACTGGGAAGCTCTCGAACATCCACCTCGGCGCGCGCGACCCCGCGACGGGAGGCTTCGTCATGCTCGGCAAGACCTTCAAGGGGATGACCGACGCGATGCTCGCGTGGCAGACCGAGCGCTTCCTCGCGCTCACCGACGGGCCGACCGACGGGTACGTGGTGAAGCTGCGGCCCGAGCAGGTCGTCGAGATCGCGTTCGACGGGCTCCAGACCTCGACGCGCTACCCCGGCGGGATGGCGCTCCGCTTCGCGCGCGTCCTGCGCTACCGCGAGGACAAGACCGCCGCCGAGGCCGACACGATCGAGACCGTGCGCGCGATCCACGCTCGGCGCCGCGGCGAGTGACCCTATACTGCTCGCCCCGTGAAGGTCCTCTTCCTGTCGCCGGCCTATCCGCCCGAGATGCAGCAGTTCACGCGCGGCCTCGCCGCGGTCGGGGCCTCGGTGCTCGGCGTCGGGGACTCGCCCGCGCGCTCGCTCCCGAAGGGCGTGAAGGACGCGCTCGAGGACTACCTCCAGGTCCCGAGCGCGCTCGACGAAGAGGACGTCACGCGCCGGCTCGAGAAGTGGCTCCGCGGCCGCTGGATCGATCGGGTGGAGACGAACTGGGAGGTGATGATGCTGCTCGCGGCGGACCTCCGCGCGCGCTGGTCGCTCCCCGGGATGCGGCGCGACGCGGTCATCGGCTTCCGCGACAAGGTCGCGATGCGCGAGCGCGTCGCCGCGGCGGGCATTCGCGTGCCGCGGTCCGCGCGCGTGCGGACGGCGAAGGAGGTCTGGGCGGCGGCGGAGCGGATCGGGTTCCCGCTCATCTTCAAGCCGATCGCGGGGGCGGGGTCGGCGGACACGTGGGCGGCGACGTCGAAGGAGGAGCTCGAGGCGGTGCTCGCGCGGACCGCGCACGTCCCCGAGGCGAGCGTCGAGGAGCTCATCGAAGGCGACGAGTACACCTACGAGACGGTCTGCTCGAACGGCGTGCCGCTCTACGAAGGCTGCACGCGCTATTACCCGAACGTCCTCGAGGCGCGGAAGAAGGAGTGGATCAGCCCCATCATCCTGACCCTGCGCGATCGGAAGAGCCCCCTCGTCGCGGACGCGGTGGAGATGGGACGGAAGGCCGTCGCCGCGCTCGGGATGGGGAGCGGCTTCACGCACATGGAGTGGTTCCGCTCGAAGAAGAGCGGCGAGGCCGTGTTCGGCGAGATCGCGTGCCGGGCGCCGGGCGCGAACATGGTCGACCTCATGAACTACGCCGGTGACGTGGACCTCTTCGTCGAGTGGGCGCGCGCGGTCGTCCACGGCCGCGTCGACGCGCCGCCGGAGCAGAAATACCACGCCGGAATCGTGTTCATCCGCGCGAAGGGGCAGGGGCGAATTACCAAGTACGTCGGCCTCGACGAGTTCATGAATCGATATCGCGACAACGTCGCGCGCGTCGATCTCCTCCCGATCGGCGCGCCGCGGCGGGACTGGCGGCAGACCTTCCTCTCCGACGGCAACATCGTCGTACGCGATCCCGATCACGATACCGCGCTCGCGATGGCGCGCGAGGCGGCGGCGACGATTCAGATCCACGCCGGCGGCTGAGCGCGGTCGCTACGGATCGGGGACGAGGTCGGGCTCCTCGTCCACCGGCGGGAGCGGCTCTTCGTCGTCGGCGGGCGGCGACGCGGCGAGGGCGGCGGCGAGGCCCTCCCAGCGCGCGTCGTTCGCGACGGCGGCGCGGACGGACTCGCCGACCGCGCGCGCCATCCGCGCGTCGAACACGTGGCCGCGGCCGATGCCGGCGTCGACGAACGCCGCGCCGCCGAGCCGCTTCGCGAACGACGCGCAGCGCTTCGTCGCGCACGCCACGATCGGGTGCGCCACGCGCCCTCCGCGGAGCGACGCGGCGCTCGCGCGGGCGTCGATGCGCGTGTGGCCGATCTCGACGAGGACGACGGGATCGAAGAGGCCGGGACGCAGCGCGACGACCTTCGGACCGCGCGTCGCGCCGAGCGACCAGCCCGCGTAGACGACGCTGCCCTCCGCGACGCGGTCGCCGTGCCGCTCGCGCAGCGCGGCGAGCGTGCGATCGATCCGCTGCGCGACGTCGGCGGGCGCGCCCCACGCGAGGCCGCCGCGGTACGGCACGCCCTTCGGGCACACGATGATCGGCCAGGCCGCGAGCGCGCGCCGCCAGCGCCGGCACGCGGCGTCGGGGCGATCGTGCGAGCCGTGCACGCCGACCACGATCGGTCGCCGCTCCTCCGTACCGGTCGGCAACGAGGCGACCACCTCGAGGTCGCCGACCTCCCACGTCTCCAGCACGTCGCCGCCGAGCGGCGCGGGCTCCGGAGGCGGCGGCGCGCTCGCGTCGTCGTCGGCGACGGCAGGCTCGCTCGGCTCCGGAGGCGGCGGCCCCGCGACCGCGACGGGCGGAGGCGCGCTCGGCGCCGGCGCCGGATGCGGCGACCGGCACGCGACGAGGACGAGCAGGGCGACGCGCGCGTGTCTCATGGGCTCGCGCCGATCGCGGCGTCCACGTCGGCGACGAGCTCGAGGAGCTCCGCGTCGTCGCGGAAGCGGTCGCTCTGCGCGATGCGCTCGCGGAGCCACGCGATCGCGCCTTCGTGCGAGCGCCCGCCGCGGCGGCGGACGGCGTCGTACTTGTCGAGGAGGATGACGAGCTTCTCGGCGCGATCGAAGGTGGTGTTCTGCCCGAAGGAGCGCGTGAAGCGATCGTCGTCGCCTACGATCGAGTCCGGGTTCACGTCGTCGAGCATGTGGTGCGTCGCGGCGGCGGCGGTCGCCTCCGGCGGGAGCCCGGCCGCTTCGCTGATCGCGAGCGTCCAGTGGGCGTGGAGGTTCCAGAACTCCCGGAGCGAGAGCGCGGGATCGATGCCCATCGCCGCGAACCGCGCGATGCGCTCCTCGGCGTCGGCGGCGAAGTACGTGCGCAGGAACGTCGCGACGGGCTGCTGGTCGTCGCGCACGTTCTCGACCGCGAACGCCTCGACGATGGTCCTCCGATCGTCCGCGCCGGCGTCGGCCGGGCCGGTCTTGCCGATGTCGGAGAAGAGGCTCGCGAGCACCACCGTGCGGCGCTCGAGCGCGTCGAACGCGCGGTCCGGCTTCGTCTTCGCGTAGTGCGCGAACACCCGATGCGCGTGATCGGCGAGGCGGACGGCGTCGTCGAACGTGCCGGAGCCCTCCGCGAGGAGGAGCATCCGCTCGAGCAGCGCGCTGCCCGCACGATCGAGATCGAAGCCGACGCGTGCGCAGCAGGCACGCAGGGGATCGAGCGCGTCGGACGTCATCGATCGAGGGTCCACGAGGTTCGGAGGAAGCGCAAGCGCGTGAGCGCGTCTATTCTGTTCGCGTGAAGAGGGCGTGGGCGTGGATCGGTGCGACGGTGCTCGCGTGCGCCGTCGCGTGCGCCACCACGCCGCCGCCCGCGCCGCCGCTGGCCGAGCCGGCGCCGCCGGAGGACGCGGGTGTAGAGGAACACGACGGCGAGGCGCACGCGGAAGAAGAAGAGGAGGAGGACGCGTCCGCGCCGCCGGAGGAATTCACGAACCTGATGCCCGTCGACGCGGGGCTCCTCCCTCCCGTCTCGAAGCTCAGCTACGAGCAGGCGACGGCGACGCCCGAGCCGCTGAGCGACAGGGACGATCATCTGCATCTCACCGACGTGCAGCTCATGGAGCCGATGCGCGGCGTGCCCTCGCACTGCCGCGTCCCGGCGAAGGCGAAGGTCACCGTCAAGGCGGCGATCCGGGAGGGCCGCGCGATCGGCGTCACCGTGCGCGTCGTCATGCCGAAGACGAAGAAGCCGAAGAAGCCGACGAAGGCGCAGAAGGACGCGGCGAAGGCGCGCGCGAAGTCGGTCGCCGCGCTCGTCACGTGCGTCGACCGCACCGTGCGCGGCCTCACGTGGCCGCCGAGCCGCCGCCGCGACACGATCACGACGACGTTCTGATCCGATCGCTACTCGGTCGCGTCCGCCGGCTCTGCGTCCATCGCGTTCGAGTGGGCGAAGCACGAGAAGCGCGGGTTGCGCGTGCACGCGATCGGCTCCGCGGGGCGCTCCTCGGTGAGGGCGTGCCGCGCGTCGAGGTCGCGCACGAGCGCGTTCGTGCGCGCGTCGAGCATCTTCGTCGTCGCGGCCTCGTCGGCGCCCATGCAGTCGACCCAGATCGTCCACACCGTGTCGCAGGCGAGCTGGATCGTCGAGGGATCGAACGACGGCACGAGCTCGGGCTCCGCCTCGTACGACGCCCAGTTGTCGTTCAGGAAGGAGCCGACCCCGACGTACGGCGCGCCGCGCGTCTTCAGCTGGTTGAACCCGCGCGTAGGGTGGCCGTTGTCGTCGGTCGTGAGCGGCGCGTCGCTCGGAGGTGCAACCGGGATGTTGCTCGAGTTCGCGTCGCGGACCCATTGCTCCACCGTGACCGGTCCGGGCTCGAGCGCGCGATCGATGACCATCGGCTCCGCGATCCTCACGTTCGGCCCCGGCATCAGCACCGCCGCGATGTGGTACTGCCACTTGACCGCGCGGCCGCCGGTCGCCGGATAGGTGACGGGGTTGCCGGCGCGATCGACCGGCTCGAACTCGGCCTGGTTCGACGCGACGTCGGAGTTCCAGCGGAGGTTGATGATCTGCTGGCGCACCGGGATGCCGCGCGACGCGAGCTCCATCGACATGAAGTACGAGCGCGCGAAGCAGCCGTCGGGCGAGTACGCCCACGGGAGGTAGTCGAAGTCGCGCGTCGCCCAGACGTCGTTCATGACCTTCACCGCGTCGGGCGCGATCTCGACGACCGCCTGCGAGCCCGCCGCCGCGCCCTCGTCCGCGGCGCGGCACGCGACGAGCGAGGCGGCGACCAGCAGCGCGAGCGAGAGCCTCATGCCCGCCGACCTGCACGCGACGAGCCACCTGCCCACAATGTGCGTCCGTAGTGTTTCCAGGACCTTGCCAACCCGATCTGGATCCGAGGCGGCTCAGGAGCGGATATCTTCTCCGCGATGACCGAGATCGAGCCCGTTCGCTTCTATTTCGATTTCATCTCGCCATACGCGTACCTCGCGTGGACGCAGATCCACCGCGTCGCGGCGGGGCGTGAGGTCGAAGCGGTGCCGGTGCTGTTCGCGGCGCTCCTCGATCATCATGGAACGAAGGGACCCGCCGAGATCGCGGCGAAGCGGCGTTACCTCCTGTTCGACACCCTCCGCAAGGCGCGCGCGCTCGGCGTCCCGCTCGGGGTGCCGAAGCATCATCCGTTCAACCCGCTCCTCGCGCTGCGCGTGGCGTCCGTTCCGAACGACGCGGCGACGCGGCGGCGCATCGTCGATCGGCTCTACGCCGCGGTGTGGAGCGGCGAAGGCGCGAACCTCGAGGACGCCGCCATCGTCGCGCGCCTCCTCACCGAGCTCGGCGTCGACGCGGAGCGGACGATCGCGGACGCGACGTCGGCGGAGGGAAAGGCGCGCGTGAAGGCGCAGACGGAGCGCGCGATCGCGGACGGCGTGTTCGGCGTGCCGACGACGATCGCCGGCGGCGAGCCGTTCTGGGGCGTCGACGCGCTGGGCGATCTCGAGCGCTTCCTCCGCGACGCTCGCCCCACCGTCGACGCCGAGATCCTCGCGCGGTGGAGCGCCCTCACGCCGAGCGCGGAGCGAAAGCAGGCGCGTTGATCGCCGGCACGGCTGGATCTGGATCGGCGGACCATCGCCCGCAGGCGTCGCGCAGCAGCGCGCGTTGCGGCCGATCGGCGGCGCCGGCGGCGATCGCGAGGGAGCGGCGGCGCGTGCCGATCGGCCGCACGTCGCGGCCGATCGGCCGCAGCGCTCCTGGAACGTGCGTTGCGGTAGCGCGACGGCATGAAGGCGCTCCATCTCCTCCTCGCTCTCGGTTGTGTTCCGCTCCTCGCGCTCGGCTGTGTCGGTGACGGCATCGGCGACGACGACGACGACGAAGACGGCGGCGAGCCGGTCGGGGAGACGACGTCGGAGATCTCGAGCGGCGTCGCGTCCCCCGTCCCCGGGCGCCGCGTCTCGTTCGCGTACGGCGTGAGGCGCGCGAGCTACGCCGCGGGCTATCACACCGGCGACGACTACGCGGCGCCGGCGGGCACGAACGTCGTCGCGGTGCGCGCCGGCACGATCCGCTGGTCGAACGGAAACGGCGGCGCGTACGGCCAGTGGATCGGGCTCGACGCCGACAACGGTCGCACGTACGTGTATTGCCACCTCTCGGCGCGCTCGGTCGCGGTGGGCGCGAAGGTGACGGCGGGGCAGGTCATCGGGAAGGTCGGCTCGACCGGCAACAGCACCGGCCCGCACCTCCACTTCGAGGATCACCCGCTCGGTCCGTTCCGCTACGCCGCCGGGCGAAAGCCGAGTTGGTCCGGTCCCGCTCTCTCGGTCTGCGTCGCGAACAGCACCTATTGCGGCGGCCCGACCTCGAAGGTGAAGGGCGACGTCGGCGCGCTCTACCGCTGCAACGCCGACGGCGCCGGCGCGACGAAGATCGAGGCGTGCGCCGCGGGCTGCCAGGTCAATCCGGGCGCGAACGATCGCTGCCAGTAGCCGCGCGCGTCGCCTCGTCGACGCGATCGAGGTAGCGCGTGAGCTCCTTCCGCTTCGCGACCTCCGCCGCGGTGTGCTCGACGACGGGCATGCGGAGCGAATGGAGCTGCGCGAAGAGCCCGATGTCCGCGGCGGTGACGTTGGGGCCGAGCCAGAAGCCCTCGCTCGGCGCGCGCGCGTCGAGGTCGTCGAGCGCGGTCGCCATGCGCGCGTAACACGCGTCGAGACCGTTTCGGAGGAAGTCACGCTCGACGAGCTTCTTCACCGTGCCGCGGCGGATCGTGCTCGCCACGATCGTCCGCACGACGGGAGGGAGCGCGCCGAAGAACGCGTCGCGCGGCACGTGCCAGCCGCGATCGTCGGCCCAGCGCGAGGCGAGGACGAAGGGATAGAGGAGCGTGTCCGCGAGCTCCTCCCACAGCCACGCCTCGGCCTTGCCGCGCGCGTCGAGGTCCTTGCTGAACACCCCGGGCTTCAGCTCTTCGATGCGCTTCATGATGCGCGTCGAGTCGGCGACCTTCTCGTCGCCGAACACGACGACGGGCAGCTGTCCGGCGGGGTTCAGCTCCTTGAGGCGGACCATGTTCGCGTACGCGTGCTCGAACTCGAGACCGGCGAAGCGCAGCGCGCGCGAGGCTTGCAGCACGAAGGGGGAGTACGAGTCCCAGCCGTCGAGCCCGGTCTTCGCGGGGAAGTCGTAGAGAGTGATCTTCACGGCGACCACGATACTCGAACCCGGCGGCTCTATAGTGACGAGCGATGAAGGCTCGTCATGGGTGGGGCGCCGCCGTCGTTGCGGCCGTGGTGCTCGGGCCGCGGATCGCGGCGGCGTGCGCGCCGGCGCCGCGGGCGCGTGAGCGCGTCGCGGTGGCGGAGGAGTCCGCGATCATCGTCTGGGACGAGGCGGCGAAGAGGGAGCACTTCATCCGCCGCGCGTCGTTCCGCTCGGAGGCGCGCGACTTCGGCTTCCTCGTGCCGACGCCGTCGCGCCCCGAGCTGGCCGAGGCCGACGAGACCGCGTTCGAGGAGCTCGAGTCCGCCGTTCGTCCCGAGCTCGAGTACCGCGAGCACACGGCGGTGGAGCCGACGCTGCTCCTCCTCTTCCCGTTCATGTTCTACTCCCGGAGCGCCGCCGCGCCGGAGATGGCGCCGGTGCGGGTGCTCGAGGCCAAGCGCGTCGGCGACTACGACGCGACCGTGCTCGAGGCCGACGACGCGGGCGCGCTCGGCGACTGGCTCACGCAGCGCGGCTACGCGAAGGGCCAAGCGCTGACGGAGTGGCTCGTCCCCTACGTCGAGAAGAAGTGGAAGCTCACCGCCTTCAAGATCGCCGACGACGTCGACGCCGGCGCCTCCACGCGCGAGCTCGGCACGCGCGCGGTGCGGATGTCGTTCACGACCGATCGCCCCTTCTTCCCGTACCGCGAGCCGCGCGATCAGCGGGAGTCGCTCCCGCCCCACCTCTCGAGCACGCGCTCGCTCCGCGTCTTCTTCTTCGGCGCGGGCCGCGCGGCGGCGACGATCGGCGCCGGCGCGACCGTGTTCCCCGGGAAGACGACGTGGTCGGGTCCGCTCCACGCCGGCCATGTCCCGCACCTCTCCGTCGCGCTCCCCGCGGGCGCGTGGCTCACGGCCTTCGAGGACGACGCGTCGCCGCGCCCCGGCGTCGACGAGCTGTGGCTCGATCGCGCGAAGGAGCAGTCGCCGGTGAAGCCGCCGCCCACCGTCGTGTCGAGGGCGCGCCCGATCCCACTCCCGCTCGATCTCCTCGCGCTCGTCGGCGTGATCGTCTTCTTCGTCGTCCGCCGGGTCCGCCGCGCGCGCCGTCAGCGCGCTTGAACGAAGTTCCCGGCCCCGGCGGGACCTCCTGGTCGCCTATCTTCGTCGTATGAACCTCGAGGTCGTCGTCTATGCGATGGGGGTGGGTCGGATCTTGATCGGGCTCGCGCCGATCGCGGCGCCGCGGCTCACGTCGAAGCTGCTTCGCTTCCCGGAAGAGCACGACAACGCGTCTGCGCGGCTGATGGGGCGCTACTTCGGCATCCGTGACGTCGGGCTCGGCGTGTTGACCTTCCACTTCGTCGGGGACGTGGCCGCGCTCCGATGGCTGTTCCTCTTCCAGGCCGCGACCGACGGCGCCGACGCGTTCGCGACCGCGCCGCTCTTGCGCGATCCCAAGACACGCCGCGCGGCGCTCGCGTGCCTCACCTTCGCGCTCGGCGGAGGGTCGCTTTGGCTCGTCGTGCGGTCGCTACTGTGAGTCGCCTACCCGAGCGGGCGTAGGTCGCCGAGCAATGTCGGGAGCAGCTCCGACACCGTGGGGTGGATGCCGACGGCGTGGGTGAGCGTCTTCGCGGTGGCGCGTGCGTACATCGCGTAGAGGAGGCCGTGGATCGCCTCGTCGCCGTCGACGCCGAGGATGGTGGCGCCGGCGATCTCCTGCGTCTCCGCGTCGACGACGGCCTTCATGAAGCCCTGCGGCTCACCCTTCTCCACCGCGCGCATCACGCGCGTCATCGGACGATGCGCGACGAGGTACCGCTTGCCGCTCGCGCGCGCCGCGGTCTCGCTCATGCCGACGCGGGCGAGCGGAGGATCGATGTAGATCGCATACGCGTCGATGCGGTCGGTCACCTTGCGCGGCTCGCCGTCGAGCAGGTTCGCGGCGACGATCTCGTAGTCGTTGTACGCCGTGTGCGTGAAGGCCCCGCGGCCGTTGACCTCGCCCAGCGCCCAGATGCCGGGCGTGCTCGTGCGGAGCTGATCGTCGACCACGACGTAGCCGCGCGCGTCGAGCTCCACGCCCGCGCGCTCGAGCCCGAGGTCGTCGGTGTTCGGCTGGCGGCCGGTGGCGAGGAGCACGTGCGAGCCGCTCACGCCGGGCGCCACCTTCACGTCGTCGCCGTCGCCGTCGCCGGCGCGCTCGAGCGCGAGGCACTCCACGCCGGTGCGGACGTGAATGCCCTCCGCCTCCAGGATGCTCGTCACCGCGGCGGACACGTCCTCGTCCTCGCGCGCGAGCAAGCGCGCGCCGGCCTCGACGATCGTGACCTCGCTCCCGAACCGGCGATACATCTGCGCGAACTCGAGCCCGAGCGGGCCGCCGCCGACGACCACGAGGTGCCGCGGCAGCGTCTCGAGCTCGAGGAGCGAGGAGTGCGTGAGGTAAGGGACGTCCGCGACGCCGCGGAGCGAGGGGATACGCGCGCGCGCGCCCACGTTGACGAAGATGCGCTCCGCGCTCAGCACGTCGCCGCCGACCGCGATCGTCGTCGGCGACTCGAAGCGCGCGTGCCCCTCTCGCACCGTGAGGCGCGCGGTGCCGCGGAGCCACGCCGCGAGCCCTTCGCGCGACGTGGCCGAGACCGCCTTCGCGCGTGCCTTCGCGCGCGCCACGTCGAACCCGATCGGACCGGAGAGATCGACGCCGTACTCGCCCGCCCTCCGCGCCTGATGCGCCGCCTTCGCGCTCGCGATGAGCGTCTTCGTCGGCGTGCAGCCGGTGTTGACGCACGTACCCCCGAGGAGCTTCCGCTCCACGATGGCGACGGTCTGCCCAGCCTCCGCGAGGCGCACCGCGAGCGACGGCCCCGCCTGGCCGGCGCCGATCACGATCGAGTCGAAGCGTTTCATCTCCCGCGCCGTAGCACACGGGCGGTGGAACGTGGGCGCGAGCTCGCCGTGGCTCAGCGCAGCGTCGAGACGAGGCCGCCGCCCTCCGGCAGCGAGTACGACTTGGTCCAGACGCGCATCGCGTGCCGCTTGCCCGCGTGACCGTGGGCGACGCGCAAGGTCGCGTCGCACTGCGCGCCGAGGTCGAGGGCGATCGGGTTCGATGCGTCGAACGGATGATCGTTGCCGTTCGCGAAGCCGGGGTGGCGGCACAGCCCCGCGACGTCGACCTTGCCCATCGCGTGGCGACCTTCGGGACAAGCGCCGGCGACGGCGAGCGGCGCCGAGAGCACGCCCGCCGCGAGCGGCGCGATCTCGTACGGATCGTCGGGGCTCGCCTCCGCGCTCGCGACCACGCGCGGCGCGGCGTCGAAGAGCCACTCGACGATCGCGCTGCTCGCGGCGGTGACGGCGGCGACGTGTTTGGCCGAGCCGCGGTCGACGACGTCGGGGTGGCAGAACTCGCCGTAGAACGTGCCGTGCGCGGGAGCGTAGGTCTTGCCGAGCGCGGGCGTCAGCGTGAGCCCCGGCGACCAGGGGCTCGACTGCGCCTGGAGCGGGAGCGCCTGATCGTTCGCTCCTTCCCAGAAGCCGGGGATGCA
Source organism: Labilithrix sp. (assembly GCA_019637155.1). Lineage (NCBI taxonomy): Bacteria > Pseudomonadati > Myxococcota > Polyangiales > Labilitrichaceae > Labilithrix > Labilithrix sp. The sequence continues at coordinate 161,540 of JAHBWE010000002.1, forward strand.
GGACGACGCGCTGACGAGCGAGAGCACGTGCCGCTCGCGCGCGAGCCAGTCGAGCGCGGGCACGCCGGAGACGAGCCCCGAGTACTCGCACCACCCGTCGCTCTTGAACAGCTTGCAGCCCGTGACGTAGCTCGTCGGACCGATGACGTCGTACTTGGGGCTCTGGAGCGCGTCGATCATGCCGTGCACCGTCACGACGCCGGCGACGCGATCGCGCATCTCCGGCGAGGCGCCGACCTCCGCCACGACGCGGCCGCCGGTGGAGTGACCGACGAAGACGATGTTCCTCCCGGTCGGGAAGACGGCGTTCGTCTTCGCGATCAGCTGCGCGCGCCACGCGTTGGCGGTGGGGAGGCCGGTCCCGTCCTTGAGGTCGTCGAACCGCGGCGAGACGAGCTCGCCGCTCGCGTCGGTGTAAATGTTCACGCGCGCCGTCGAGACGGCGACCCGCTCGTCGCCGCGCGCCGCGATGCGCTCGACGACGCCGCGCTCCAGATCGACGAGCTGCTCGTGCGCCACGCGCCGGCCCGCGTCGGCCTGGGTGACGCCGTGAACGAAGACGATCTGGAGCTCGACCTTCGGCGCGCCGGAGCGAGACGCGCTCAGCGACGTCCCCTCCGGCGAGGATTCGCCGTTCTCGCCACACGCGAGAAGTCCACCAAGGACGAGGCACGGCGCCCAGCGCAGGGAACGCATCGCCGACGCGGTAGCACACGCCGCCGGAATGGCCAGCGCCGGCTCCCCCTACTTCACGCAGTCGTAGCCACGAATGCAGCCGTCGGTCTCGACGCCGCGGAGCGTCCCGCCCTGCGCGGCGCAGGCGTCGACCCGTCCCTTCGACGGCGGCGAGACCTTCGGGCACGGGGTCTTCCTTCCTCCATCGCCCGCGCCCGCGGGCTGGACGGCGGGCTGGACCGAGGCGTCGAGCGCCTCCACCGTGGACGCGTCTCGCTCGTCGCCCGCGTCGACGACGGGCGCCGCCGCCTCGGGAGCCTCGGGCGCCTCCGCCTCCTTGACCTCCGCGTCGATCGCCGCCGGCGTGCGCTCGCGCGCGCAGTCGCCCTCGCAGCTCGCGACGGCGAGAGCGACAGCGAAGGAACCCCAACTCGAGCGGCGCATGCTCCCGGGATACCACGACGCGCCTTCGAAGTGCTGCGTCGCGCGCGCGGTCCGCGCGGTCGCGTCGGTCTTGACGTGAGCGGAGCGCGACCCATGTTGGCCGCCGCCATGAGCAGGAGCAGCGCCGTCTCGTACACGCCGGACCTCGGCGATCACGTGCTGGTGCCCGGCTGCGCGCTGCTGCCGGGCGTCGGGCGGGTCATCGCGTTTCACGCGGGTCGCCCCGTCGTGGAGTCCGTCGCGTGCCCCAACATCACGATCACCGTCGCGTCGACCACGCGCGTCGTCCGCGAGCGGTGCCGCGAGCACGCGGACTGCCTCTCGTGCGAAGAGCTCGCGATCGACTGCGCCCGCTGGACGCGCGAGCGCCTCAGTGCCCGCCGCCGCGTGAGCCGCGCGTGAGCCGCGCGAGGGCTGGAGTCGTGCGGGGCACGTGGTAGCCTACGTCGCACCGTGGGGAGTGACCTCGAGACACGTATCGCGAAGCTCGGTCGGCTCGTGGCGGAGGCGCGTGAGCTCGCCGACGTCGCGAAGTACTTTCACGATCAGCTCGTCCCGTTCCCGCCGTTCCTCGACGAGGGGGTTCAGGCCGAGCACAAGCCGCTCCAGCAGCTCGTGCGCGGCATCGCGACCTCGTACGACGTCAAGATCCCGGAGGGGCAGGGGAAGCTCCTTCACCTCCCGCGGTTTTCCTTGTGGCACGGCGCGCTCGGCCACGCCATCGGTCCGATGGCGGTCATCATCTACTTCGATGACCAGCACCGCGGCGTGGCGAGCTTCGGGACGATCTCCAATCCGCGGACCCACTACATCCGCTTCTCTCTCCCCGAGCAGGCGCGCGATCCGAATCACGATCTCGGGGGAATGAAGATCGAGAGCGCGCGCGTCGGGCCACGCGGCTCGGCCTGATCGAGGCTCGAGCGCCTGCACCAATTTGGTGCACCGGGGTCGTCGCTGCCGAGCGTCGACCCTAGGTTTTTCGGGGACGACGCGGCGGCACTGCGCGTGCAGGAGGGGCGACCATGGAGATTCCGCGGTGGGGCCGAGTGACGGCGCAGGCGAACGAGTTCCTGATCCAGATGCGTGACGGCAAGGTGCTGCGCGCGGGGCAGGGGCTCTCCTGCTTCAAGTGGCCGTCCGACAGCGTCGCGATCGTGCCGACGGCGATCGCGAAGCTCGGGTTCGCGGCCGATCAGGTGACGGTCGAGAAGGTCGGGGTCGAGGTGCGCGGGCTCGCGGTGTATCGCATCGCGGAGCCGCTCCTCGCGTATCGGATGATCGACCTCGATCGCTCCTCGCTCACCGAGATCCTGAGCGAGATGTTCGTCGGCGCGACGCGCCGCATCGTCGCGAGCCTGACGCTCGACGAGTGCATCCGTCATCGCAAGGACCACATCGCGAGCGCGCTGATGGAGGAGATCCGTCCCATCCTCGCGGGGGAAGGCGCGAGCGACGACACGAGCGCGACGGGGTGGGGAGTCGTCCTCGACACGATCGAGATCCAGGACGTGCGCGTCCTCTCGGAGGAGGTCTTCCAGCGGCTCCAGGCGCCGTTCCGCGAGCGGCTCGCCCTCGACGCGCTCGTCGCCGAGAACCACGTCACCGAGGAGCGCACGAAGCTCGAGCGCGAGCGGCGAAGCTCGGAGGAGACCGCGCGCCGCGAGCTCATGGCGGTCGAGGAGGCGCGCATGGCGGCGGAGCGGCGGCGCGAGGAGGAGCGGCGCGCGCACGAGGACGCGCTCGCGGCACGGCGCCTCGAGGCCGACCTCGCCCGCGCGCGCGTCAAGGCGGAGGCCGACCGCGAGCGAGCGCTCGTCGAGCTCGCGGCGAAGCGTGAGGCGGCGGAGGCGGAGGCCGCCATCCTCGAGATGCATCGCAAGGCGCACTGCGACCTCAGCGAGGCGCGCCTCCGCGAGATCATGCTCACCGAAACGATGCCGGAGCTCGCGCGCGCCTTCCGCGGCACCTTCGACCGCGTCAACGTCACCTCGACGAACACGGATCCGTTCGCCTTCGTCTCGGCCGGGATCGATCACGTCCTCGCGGCGGTTCAGCACGCGAAGAAGTAGCGGCCGCGCTCGCGGCGTCACTGCGCGCGGTCGAGGCGCTCGAGGAGGAAGCGGAAGGTCGGCTCGAAGCGCTCGAGGTGATGGGAGTGACCGTGCTCGGTCGCCTCGAAGCGCGTCGCGACGCCGAGCGCGTCGAGCTCCTGCGCGAAGCTCTCCGCCGGCGCGAAGAGCTCGAAATCGTCTCTTCGGCCGACGATGATCATGATTCGACCGGAGAGATCCTTTTTTACGCGTTCGACGAGCTTGGGATCGCGGACGAGGCCGTGCGGGGTCTTCGCGACCCACTGCGCGAGCACCTCCTCGTCCGCCAATCCGGTATCGAGATCGATCGGATAACGAAAGCCGCGCGGCGCGGCGCCGTCGGGCGACCAGCTCGCGGCCCAGCTCGTGAACTGGCCCGCGCCGCCGACCGTGCCTTCGATATGGGCCCAGTTGCGAAGCCAATCGTGCGCGCGGCGGGTGCCGGGCGCGAGGAGCCACTTCTCGACGTCGGGCGCGTCGGGGGAGGAGGCGCCGATCGCGGAGAAGAGATCCGAATGGCGCATTCCGAGCGATAGTGCGTTGTAGCCGCCCGTCGATTGACCCATCAGCGCGCGCGCGGTCCGGCGAGGGAGGATGGGGAGCTCGCGCTCGAGGGTGGGGAGCGCCTTCTTGACGAAGAAGGTGTCCCACGCGCCCATCGGCGCGGTGTCTTCGAAGTACGTGGAGCCGAGGGGGACCGACGTGTCGACGCCGACGAGGACGGCCTCGCGCCCCATCTCCGTCGCGATCGCGTCGAAGCGCTCTCCCGCGTGGCGCCGGCCGGCGAGATAGGACATGTCGGTCGATCCGAAGCCGGGCAGGAGCAGGATGACGGGATAACGCCGCTTCGCGTCTGCCTTCCATGACGCCGGGAGGTACGCGCAGAAGCGCCGCTTGCCGAGCTGCGCGTCCTCGACGAGGAGCAGCTTGTAGCGCTCGCCGGCGCAGCGCTCCTTCGGCGGGGACGGGGCGGCGGGGTTGGGCGCGAGCGTGAGCGGGCCGCCGCCGGCCGCGCTGCTCGCGACCAGGCCCTTGCCGCCGCCCTGGAACGTCGCCCAGAACGTGTGCCCCACGTCGAGGATCGCGACCGCGACCGCGTCGGCCGGCGCGCGCGGCAGCTCGTACGCGACGCGCGGCGTCTTGGCGAGGTCCACGTCCGCGGCGCTCACCGTCATCCGATCGATCATGCGCCGGATGGTCGCGAGCGTGAGGTCGCCGCTCGCGAATTCGCGCTCCTCGTCCTGCGTGCGCCACGTGAGCACGAGGCGGCCCTTCGCGCTCGAGCCGGCGGGCGCGAGGACCTCGCCGCGGACCCCGGTCGCCGGCGCGGGCGGCGGAGCGGGCGGCGCGATCGCCGTCGTCAGGGGCGGAACCGCGGGCGGCGGTGACTCGTGACAGCCGGCGATGACGATCACGAGCCCGAGCGAGCGCCGCCACATGGACGCAGCGTACCCGGCCGGCGCTACTTCGGAAGACGGGACACGCGACCGTCGCTCGGCGAGGCCCAGTACACGTGCGTCGCCGTGACGGCGACGAGGCGCGCCGACACGTTGGCGGGGAGCGCCGCGTCCTGCGCGAGCACGAGCGGCGTCCCCCCGGTCGTCGGCGCGCGCTCGAGGCGGCCGCTGTCGCCGTCGATCCAGTAGAGGAAGCCCTGATCGTGGACGAGCGAGCGCGGTCGCCGCCGCTCCGTCACCAGGGTGGTGGCGCCTCCGCCGTTCTTGTCGGACCTCCGAATTTCGGTCGCCGTCGTCCAGTAGAGCGACGTGGCGTCCGTCGCGATCGAGTGGAGGCCGTCCTGGCCGTTCACGATCGCCGCGGGGCCGCCGCCGCCGCCGAGGGGAGCCTTCACGATCGTCCGCGCGGTGCGATCGACCCAGTACAGGTTGTTGTCGTCCAGCGCGAGGCCGAAGGGGTCGCTGTTCGCCGTCGAGATCGTGCTCGCGGACGTGAGGTTGTGGTTGTTGCGACGGACCTCGCCCGGGTCGCGGCTGTAGAAGAGCTGGGTCGAGCTCGCGACGACGTCGCGTATGCGCTCCGTCGTCGCCGAGTCGCCCGAGCCGCCGCCCAGCGAGTAGTAGGCGAGCGTGTCGTTCGTGCCCACGACGAGCCGTGACGCCGTGAGCGTCAGCGCACTTCCGTTGCTCGAGGAGCTCGGCATGTCGGAGCCGCGCACGCCGGCGAGGCTGAAGCGCTGGACGACGCCCGGGTTCGCGATGAAGACGTCGCTCCCGACCGCGATCGCGCGCGGCTCCGTCAGCGCGGCGACCGGCTCTCGGTTGCACAGACCGCCCGTACACCCGCGGCCGCCGCACGAGTGCCCGCACGCGCCGCAGTCGTTCTCCGACGTAAGGACGTCGCCGCACTCCGAGACCGGCGGGTCGATCGTCGCGTCGCCCCCGCCGGCGGCATCCGGGACGCCCGGTTCGGGCAGCGTCGCGCCGGCGTCCTCCGGCGTCGGTGTCGGTGTCGGCCCGCCGTCGAGCGCGGGGCCCGTGCCCACGACGTCGAGACCGCACGCGAACAGCGCAACGAACGAGAGCAAAGCGAGCCCCCCGGCTGCGCGACGCATTCGATCCAAAGTGTACCACCGCCCGGAGCGCGCTCCGCCCGCTTGCGTATCTGTTATAATGAACGTATATCTATTATTATGATGAGAGAGCTTCGGATCCTCGTCGTGGGGGGAATGACGCGGCTCGAGCCCTACTACCGCGACGCGCCGGCCGGGATCGTCATCGACATCGCGTCGGTGGACTGTCCGTCGCTGGAGGAGCGCGCCGCCACGGCCGACGGGTTGGTCCTCGTCGTGGGGACGGTCTCGCACGCGGCCGCCACGAAGGTGCGGCTCGTCGCGCGGCGCCGCGACATCCCGCTCCGGTCGGCGATGGGCCCGGGCGTATCGCGCGTGCGCGCGGCCATCGCGACGGCGTACCTGGACGCGCGCGCGAGCGCTTGACAGCCTTGTCTGTTATAATAGATACTAGTCTCGCATGAAGGACATGGCGCTCCCCTCGGTCACGCTCGGCGCAACGCGCGCGTGTCGCTGTCGTCCGGCGGGAGCGGGTCCTCCGATCGCGGCGCGTTGATGCGCGATCGGCTGCGTCCGAGCCCGCCGGCACCGACTGCCGGCGGGCTCGCGTCATTTTTCGTTCGAGGTCCTCATGAGCATCCACGTCCAGATCGCCACCTCCTTCCTGTCCCCGAGCAGGCGGCCCACGATCGAGCTGTCCTTCCAGCTCGGGACGACGCGGCTCGAGATCGTGGCGCGCTTCGACGTCGTGCGCGTTCGAAGGGCGCGATGAGGCCGCTCCGGCTGGTCGCGGCGGTGCCGCTCGTTCGATCCGTCGCCGGTGTCGCCGCGCTCGTCGTCGGCGCGGTTCGTCTCCTGATCTTCGAGGACCTGATCGGCGATGATACGTAGAGCACGCAAGACCCATCGACCGCGCGCCGGATCGCGGCGCGAGCGCCACGACGCGAACGACGGGAACGACCTCTCCTTCCTCGCGCTCGGACCGAGCCCGCGCCTCCACGGCGCGCCGATCGTCGTGCGGCTGGCGGATGGCGCCGGCGTGCGCGTCCGCCCGCTCCGCGCGTCGGACGAGCCCGCGCTCCGCGCCGCGTTCCACGCGCTCTCGCCGTGGTCGCGCTACCAGCGCTTCCTCGGCCAGGTCTCCGATCTGGACGCCGGGATGTGGCGCCACCTCTGCCGCGTCGACCTCCGCGACCACGTCGCGCTCGCCGCGTTCACGGACGAGCAGCGCATCGTCGGCGTCGCGCGCTTCATCCGCATCCCGGGAGACTGGTCGATCGCGGAGGTCGCCGTCACCGTCGCCGACGACTGGCAGCAACGAGGCCTCGGCACGCACCTGCTCGAGGCCCTCACCGATCTCGCCGGCGATCTCCGCGTCCGGAGCTTCGTCGCCCACGCCTTCGCGAGCAACGTCGCGATCCATCGCCTCCTCGCGAAGGCGGGTCCCATGACCGTGTCGCGCGACGGCCCGGAGAGCACGATCGTCGTCGAGCTCCGAGCGTCGACCACCCCATCCGGAGCCTGAAGCATGCCGTGCTCTCGTGCGGGACCGACGGTAGCGCCGCCGCGCGTCGATACGCGGCTACACGTGCTGATCGACGAGGATCGGGTTGCCGTCGGGATCGATGACGAGGAAGCTCGCGGGGCCCTTGGTCGACTCGTCGGCGGACGTCGCCGGCTCGATGCCGGCGCTCTTCAGCCGGCGTTGCAGCTCGCGTACGTCGGTGAACGACGCGAGCTCGTTGCACTGGTCGTCCCAGCCCGGGTTGAACGTGAGCGTGTTGCGCTCGAACATCCCCTGGAAGAGGCCGATCACCGCGCTCCCGTTCCGGAGCACGAGCCAGTTCTGCTTCGCGTCGCCGGCGAAGGGCGAGAAGCCGAGCTTCTCGTAGAAGGCGCGAGACGCCTCGATGTCCTTGACCGAGAGGCTGACCGAAAACGTTCCGAGCATCATGGGGCGCACCCTACGATGGAAACGGGATGGCCGACTTGCCAGATCTTGCGAATCGCGACTACGTCGACCGCGTCAACCGCGCGATCGATCACGTCACCCGCAACCTCGCGGAGCCGCTCAAGCTCGAGGAGGTCGCGAAGGTCGCCTGCTTCTCCCCGTACCATTTCCACCGCGTCTTCCGGGCGGTGGTCGGCGAGACGCTCCATGACTTCGTCAAGCGCGTGCGGCTCGAGCGCGCGCTCCACCTCGTCGCCCACGGCGAGGGGTCGCTGACCGAGATCGCGCTCGCGTGCGGGTTCGGCTCGAGCTCCGACTTCTCGCGCAGCTTTCGGAAGCGCTTCGGCGTGTCGCCGCGCGCCTTCGACCTCGACGCGCTCCGGCGCGAACGTCGCGACGAGCTCCTCGGCACGCTCCCCGAGGGGCATCGCGTCGCGCGGCTGCCTGAAGGAGCGAGCCCCGATCGCTTCAAGGTGCGTCTGCGCGACTTGCCCGCGCGCCGCGTCGCCTACCGGCGCGTGTTTCGCCCCTACGAAGGGAACGGCGTCGCCGCGGCGACGGAGCAGATGTTGACCTGGGCGCGCGCGCGCGGGCTCGCGGGAGGGCAGTGGCTCGGGTACCAGTGGGAGGATCCGGAGATCGTCCCGCTCGATCGCTGTCGCTACGACGTCGGGGTCGAGATCGCGGACGACGTCGCGCTCGACGGCGAGGTGAGCGAGGCGAGCTTCCCTCCGATGAAGGTCGCCGAGATCGACGTCGCCGGCTCGATCGACCTGGAGGTTCGCGCGCTGGAGTGGCTCTACGCGACGTGGCTCCCGCGGAGCGGCTTCGTGCCCGACCATCAACCCGGCTTCGAGGCTTGGGTCGGCGAGCCGTTCGCGCACGGCACCGAGCACTTCGAGCTGCGCGTCCAGCTCGCGGTGACGCCGTCCCGCGGAGGGGGATGAGGTGCGGTACGATCGCGCGTCCGGATGGAGGGTGACCGCGAGGAGCCGCCGAACGAGAAGAGGCTCTCGCTCTGCGAGAAGCACGGGCTTCACTTCGATCCGTCCGTGCACGCGGGCTGCACGCTCTGCCGTCGCGACGTCGCGCCGGCGCCCGCCGTTCACGACGGCGCCGCGCGTCGCGTCGTCGTCGCCGGAGCGGTGCTCGTCGTCGTCACGTTCGGCGGCCTGCTCGGGTATCGGCAGTGGACGAGGTCGAAGGCGACGCCGGTCGGGAGCGCCTGCACGATCGACGAGGTCTGCGAGGACGGCGCCGAGTGCGTGCAGCTGATCGGCCGGAGCCCGACGTGCATGCGGTCGTGCCGGATCGCGGCGAGCGGCGAGGACGACTGCGCGTCCGGCTCCATCTGCACGCTCGTCTCGAACAGCGCCAACCCCGACCTCGCCGGGAACTACTGCATCATCGTGCAGTGATCGCGGCTACTCGGGGCAGGACGGGTCGTGCGATCTTCGTCTTTTCGTGTCATCGCTCGTCGAAGGCTAGCGTCGCGCGAGGTACTTCGCGATCAGCTTCGGTCCGTTGCCCTGGAACAAGATGCGTCAGGCGTATGCGCTCATCGCGCTCTGCGAGAAGTACGGTGACGGTCGCGTCGAGGCGGTTTGCCAGAGCGCGCTCGCCTTCGATGTCATCAGCGTGAGCCGTGTCGCGAAGATGTTGAAGGCCGCTTCGAAGCCGGTGCGCCCCGACGCTGGTGGACGTGTCGTGCAGCTTCCGCTGCCTCGCTTCGTTCGACCGGTTGAGCACTTCGAAACGCGTGGTTCGAGCAAGAAGGAGGTGAAGGGATGAGCACGATCGCCTCTCTCAATCCCGAGCTCGTCGACGCGCTGAAGCGCCTTCGCCTCGGACGGATCGCGAAGAGCCTGCCCGAGCGACTCGTCCTTGCCGACAGACAGGAGATGGGGTTTGAGGATCTCTTGCTCATGCTCCTCACCGACGAGATCGCACGTCGTGACAACGCGGCCGCCGACAATCGCGCCGACGACGCCGGGCTCGATCCGACGATGCGCCTCGAGCACTGGGACAAGACCGCGAAGGTCAGCTTCGACAAGCGCGTGCTCGCGGAGCTCGCGAGTCTGCGCTTCCTCGAGACACATCGTCACGTCTGCATCCTTGATCCCGTCGGCGTCGGGAAGACCTTCGTCGCGAACGCTCTCGGTCATCTCGCGTGTCGTCACGGGTACAACGTGACGTTTGCGCGCGCGGACGAGACGCTGCGCCGGCTACGGCAGAGTCGCTTCGACAATTCGCGGGACGCCGAGATGATCGCGCTCACGACGGTCGATCTCCTCATCCTCGACGACTTCGCCCTCGAGCCGATGTCGAAGGAAGAGAGCAAGACGTCTATCAACTCTTCCTCGAACGCACCGGTCGCGCGTCGATGATCATCACCTCGAATCGAGACACCGCCGAGTGGCTCGCGATGTTCGACGACGTCCTACTCGCGCAGAGCGCCGTCGACCGCTTCAAGAACACGGCGTACGACTTCGTCATCGAAGGCGAGTCCTATCGCGCTCGCCTCAAGCCGACGATCGACGCGGCGGCGACCGTGCCCGATACGCCGGCGATGAAGCAGAAGCTCCATCCTCGCGCGCGCTCTCGTCGTCGTCGCTGATCGCTCCCTCGTCGGGCGCCGCGACAACCGCGGCTGCCCCGACGGGGGCGGTGGCCCCATGACCCTGCGAAAATCTCTCGGGACGACCTTTCCGGAACCGCGGATCCCGCCCGTGGACCGTTCGGATTTGCACACGGAACGCGGCCCCGCCCGCGGAACGCGACCCCGCCCGCGTGTGGGCGTGTCAGAGGGCGGGGCGGTACATGGCGCTTACGAACGCGATGAGCGCGTCGACGTCGGTGCCGCGGATGGCTTCGGCTTGGAGGGAGATCGAGAAGATGCGGGAAGGGATGAACGTGCTCACCGCGCCGAAGCCGTTCTGTGTCGGGGAGGCGCCGCCGGCCGAGTAGGTCACCGACGCGAAGCGGTAGTACGCGCCGACGTCGAGCATGTCGGCGAGGAGGGTCGCGCCCGGGCCCGCCGTGAAGCCGAGCATCTTGAAGTACGACGCCGTCGAGTAGCTCACGCCTGCGTCGGCGCGGAAGTACTTCGCGAGACGGTACACGCGGCCGTTCGCGAAGCCGCCGATCATCGAGGGGAGACCGCCGACCACGACGTCGCGCGCCGTCGTCGCGCCCGCGGCGATGATCACGTTGTCGAGCGAGACCGTGGCGTCGAGCGCGCCCTCGACGCGGGTCGGCGTGCGGCCGTCGCATAGCTCCGGTGGGATGCGCTCGCCCGGGACGACGACCGCGTCCGCCGGCTCCGGCGGCGCGGTGAGACAGAAGAAAGAGAGCGGCAGGTAGGACGCGAGCCAGAGCGAGCGCTCCGGCTTGCGGACGTCGACGCGCGCGCCGATCTGCAGCGCGCCGAGGAGGAGCGAGGCGTCGAGGCCCGCGTTGTTGAGGTCGATGCCCGGCGCCGCGAACAGGTTGTCCGAGGGATAGCTGCCGACCTCGAAGTGCGCCCCGACGCGGTGATGGCCCGGGTAGATGCCGACGAGCCCGCCGAAGCGCCGCTCGTCGATCCTGCCGTCGAACATCGAGCCGTTGAGGACGATCGCGGCCTCGGGATGAAGCGACGAGCTCGCGTCGGAGTAGCTCGCCTCGACGCCGAAGCGCTGCGCGTCGAGCGACGGCGTCGACGAGAGCGGGTCGGGGAGGAGACCGCCGAAGGCCGCGACCGCGAAGCCGCTGTCGCCGATGGTGGAGCGGAGGCGGATGCCGTCGAGCGTGCCGAGCGTCGCCGCCGCGTAGCGCATGCGCCCGATGTTGGCGGAGAAGCCCTGCTGCGAGCCGTACGCGAGCATGAGCTCGCGCGCGCGGAGGATCGGCGCGCGGGCGGGGGCGCCGGCGCGGGCGCCGATCCCGGGGCCGAACCAGTTCTGGAGCGAGGCGTCGAGGAGGAACGCGAGCGGCACCGTGAACGGCTCCGCCCGCACGCGCGCGTTGAGCTCCGCGCGCGCCGCCGCCCCGCCGCGATCGGCGAGCGGGAACACGCCGCCGCCGAGCGCGGTGATGCGGATGTCGGTCTTCTTGCTCGCGTCCATGTCGCCGAGCGGCACGAAGCGAACGGCCTTGCCCTGCGCCGGCGGCACCGCCTCCGGCCACTGGCCCTCGAAGGCGCTGTCGGGGCGTGGCTTCTTCAGCTTCGCCTCGTCCTCCTCCTTCTCGTCCGGCGCGAGCGCCTTGCCCTTCGCCCCCTCCTTCAACGTCTCCTCGCCGAGCGACACGATCGCGAACGACGACGTCGCCTGCGTCACGGTGAAGATCTTGTCGTTGATGAGGACCTTCGCGCCGCGACGGAGCCCGCCCGCGAGCCCCGGCTTCAGGTACGCGTGACCGGCCGCGATCTCCGCGACCGTGACGTCGATGAGCGTCCCCTTCGGCACCGGCTTCTTCGGCGGCGCCGCGAGCGCCGTCGACGCCGTCGACGCCGCGAGCGCCATCGACGAGAGCAGGAGCGCCGCCGCCGCGACCAGAGCGCGCCTCATCGACGGATGCCTCCCGGGTGGCAGGAGAGGCACGCGCTCGCGAGCGGCGACACGCTGTTCTTGTGCTGCGCCGCGAGGCGCACCGGCTCGTGCGCGTGGCAGCTCGTGCAGCGGACCGCGCGCGGCGTCGCCGTGTTCGTGTGGCAGTCGTCGCAGCTCGCGGTGCGGTGCACGCCGAAGTTGATCGGGAACTTCATGTCGTGCGTCGGCGGCGCGGCTTGCTTGAGCGGGATCGCCGAGCTGTCGGTGATGAACTGCGAGTCGAAGCGCGCCGGCGCCCACGCGGTCGCGCGATGGCAGATCGAGCAGTCGCGCGGGAACGCGTTCTGACCCGCGACGGCGCCGTTGTGGATCGGGCGCAGGTCGGAGCGGCGGTAGTCCTTCTCGTGGCACGCGAAGCACTCGATCGGGACGCCGGTCCATTGATGCTCGCTCGCGCGGCGGTGGCACTCGGTGCAGTCGCGCAGCACGTGCATGCCCGTGAGCGGGAAGCGGGTGAGGCGATGCATGTCGAGCGAGCGCGTGTTCCGCCAGTCCGCCGGCGTGTGGCAGCGCTCGCAGACCATGCCGAGCCGCGCGCGGTGGGCGTCGTTGTGGCACGAGCTGCACGCGCGCTTCACCGTGCGCTTGCCGTCGTGGCAGCCGACGCACGCCGTCTTCACGTGCTGGCCGGTGAGGGGGAAGCCCGTCTTCGAGTGATCGAACTTCGGCGCGCCGTCGCTCCCGGTGTTGTCGGCGTCGGTCGCCTTCCAGCCCGACGTCGTGTGGCACGCGGAGCAGGGGATCGTCGCCGTGATCGACGGCTGATCGCCCTCCGCCGCCTTCGGCTCCGGCTTCTTGGGCTCCTCCTCGTCCTTCTTCTCGTCGGACTTGTCCTCGCTCTTCTCTTCCTTCTTGGGCTCCTCCTCTTCCTCCTCCTTCTTCTCCTCCGGCTCCTCGGTCGGAGGCGGCTTCGGCTTCGGCTTCCTCTTCGACTGCGCGAACGCGTAGCTGCCCGCGAAGAGCATCGCGACCGCGAGGACGAGCGACCAGAAGCGGGTCATTGCGACGCCACCTTCTTCGTGTGCGGGTCGGCGTGGCAGAAGGCGCACTCGGTCGACGGCAGGCGGTAGCGCACCGCCTCGGTGCCGTCCTTCAGCTTCGTCGGGAAGTGGCAGCGCTCGCAGCCGATCCGCTGGTGCTCGCCCGTGAGCGGGTAGCGCGTCAGCTTGTCGTGATCGAACTTCGGGATCTTGTACGTCGCGGTCGTGTGGCACGTCGCGCAGTCGGAGACCTTCGGCTCGCTCTGGCGGAACTGACCGGCGTGCACGTCGTCGTGGCAGCCGGCGCACTCGCGCGGCGCGCCCTTCCACGAAGGTCCGGCCGCCCTCTTCCGGTCCTCCGGCGTCGGCGAGTGGCAGCCCTCGCAGCGCGCGCTCGCGTGCGCGCCGGTGAGCGGCCACATCGCGTGCTCGAACTTCGTCTGGTCCCACCCCGTCGGCTGGTGGCAGTGCGCGCAGCCGCCGTCCTTCATCTCGGTCGCGAACTGATCGCCGTGCGGGTTGGCGTGGCAGTCCGCGCACACCTTCTTCGAGACGCGGAGGTTCAGGCGCGGGCGCGCGTTCTGGTGGCAGCCCGAGCACGCCGCGGCGACGTGTTTGCCCTCGAGCGGGAACGACGCCTTCTGATGGAGCTGGGTGCCGAAGAGCGTGGGCCGGAAGCCCTTCGTCTCGTGGCACGTCTTGCACTCGGAGCCGAACTCGCCCTTCGCGAACTCGCCGCTGTGTTTGTCGCCGTGGCAGTCCATGCAGCGACCGAACTTGAGGCCGCGGTAGCGCTGCCCGCGCGGGACGCTCGGCTTGTGACAGCCGCTGCACTCGACCTGGTTGTGTCGGCCCGTCAGCGGGTAGGCCGTGCGCGGATGCGAGTTGTAGCCGATCGACGCGGGGAGCCCGACCCAGAGGATGCTCGCGTGGCAGCTCCCGCAGCCGTTGCCGAACGGCGCCTTGTGGACCGCCTTGTGACACGAGACGCACTCGGTGCCCTTCGACGGCGACGCGAGCACGCCGCGATCGTGGCAGCCCTTGCAGCCGACCGACGAGTGACCGTTGCCGAGGCTGACGCCGGGGTGGGTGCCGGGCTTGAGGATCGCGGGGCGCCACGCGGTCTCGTTGTGGCAGCCGGTGCAGTTCGGGCCGAGGCGGCCTTTGTGGAAGTCCTTGTGGCAGTCGGTGCACGCGCCGAAGCGGAGGCCGACGTACTTCGGCGGCTCGCCGTGGCACTGCGCGCAGGAGACCCGCTGGTGCGCGCCGCGCAGCTTGAAGCGCGCGAGGTCGTGGTTGAAGTTCGATTGCACCTTCGCGTCGCGCCACGCGGTCTCGTTGTGGCACTGGGCGCAGCTCGTGCCGAAGCGCCCTTCGTGGAAGTCCTTGTGGCACGAGGTGCAGGCCTGCGAGAGGCCGAGGAACGTCGGTGCGCCGCGGCCGTTCACGCGGTTGTGGCACTTGTTGCAGGCCGCCGCCTTGTGCGCGCCGCCGAACGCCCAGCCGCCCTCGGCGTGGTTGAACTGCGCCTGGTTCCCGCCCGGCCAGCGGATGAGCCGGTTGTTCACGCCGTGGTGCTCGACGTGGCACTGCTCGCACGGACGCCCGCGGTAGGTGCGGCCGTGGAGGCCGGCGCCGGCCGCGATCTTCTGACCGAGGTCGTTGTGGCACGTGAGGCAGAGCGACTGCTCGACGCGCTTGCCGGACGAGTGGCAGCGCGTGCAGTTCTGGTCGCCTTCGAGCGGCGCGTGCCCGCGCGAGAGCGGACCCGGCGAGAGGAGCTGCGCCGAGGCGGTGCTCGTGACGAAGAAGATCGCGAGCGCGAGGAGGACACGGAAGATCCCCCTCGTCATGAGAAGATCCAGCGGTAGCCGTAGGCCCACGCGACCCAGATGTGGACGGTGACGCTGAGCACCATCAGGATCGCCATGAAGCCGTGCACGGAGCGCCACGAGCGCATCAGCGCCGCGCCGGCGTTGGAGTCGATCTCGGACGCGGCGAGGTCGCCGAGCTCCGCGACGAGATCGACGACGCGCTCGCGCTCGATCTGGATGAGCATCTGGATCGCGGGATCGCGCGCGGCGGCGCGCTCGACCACGAGCCGGCGCGCCTTCGCCTCCTGCGTCCAGCGCGGCACCGTGATGAGCGCCTGGAAGAGCGACGCGCTCGGCGGCAGGCGCGTGCACGGCACCTTGCCGACCGCCTCGCGCACCTCGCGCGAGAAGTCGGGGAGCACCTTCTCCACCTCGCCGATGCGCTGCTGGAACGCGATGCCGCCCGCCTTCGGGACGAGGCGATAGATGTAGAGGCCGACCGCGCCGGTCGCGACGAGGACGGCGAGGCTGATCGAGGTCGTCGTCGCGATCGGCGTGCGGAGCTGGAAGGTGGAGTGGAACGCGACGAGCACCGCGCCGACGAGGCCGGCGAGGACGTGCATGTCGAGCCAGGTGCTGAGGCGCCCGAAGTTGAACTTCGCGAAGCGACGGCGCACGAGGTAGAGCAGGTTCGCGATGATGAGCGCGGTGCCGACGATGCCGTAGCCGTGGCCGAGGAGCCCGGACGGCTTCAGCGTCTTGAAGTCGGGGTGATCGAAGCGCTCGTGCGTCGAGAGCAGGTAGTAGCCGCGGCCCTCGAGGTAGAGCCACACCGTGAGGAGGACGAGGCCGCCGAGCGTGAGCCACGGCGCGAGGCGCGTCTTCTTCTTTGCGGGCTGGGCAGTCGCCGACACGTCGTCTCCTCAGCTCTTGAGGGGAAGCCACGCCTTGACCGTGGGCGATCCGACGTTGTGGCAACCCGGCGCGACCGCGCAATTCTTTGGCTTCTGATCGCCTTTGTGGGTGGGGTTGTTGTCGTACTGCTCCTTGTGGCAGGTGTAACAGGAGTCCGCGGCGGCGCTGATCTTCGCGAACGACGCCGTCGTGTGGATGTCCTTCGGGAGCGGCTTGTAGGTCTCGGTGCTGTGGCAGTCCGCGCAGTCGGTCGGGAACATGCCCTCGTGCTTCGGCTTCGTCGTCGCGTCGTAGTCGTCCTTGTGACAGCCCTCGCACTTGACCTTGTTCGACGTGACGATCTCGAGCGCGTGGATCGTCTTCGCGTCGGCCTGCTTCGAGAGCGGCGACCAGAGCTCGGTGCTGTGGCAGTCGTCGCACGTGTCGGGGATCGATCCTTCGTGCCGCGGGCTCAGCGCCGCGACGTAGGCCGCCTTGTGGCAGACGATGCAGTCGTTCTCGAGCGCGAGCTTGGTCTCGTGGACGTCGGGCTCGGAGCCGCACGCGGCGGGCCCGCCGCCGAAGACGGCGACGAGGAACGCGAGGCCGATGAAGACGACCAGGATTCGGTTCGTCATTCAGGTCCTCCAGGCCTCGCCGAACTTCTTCACCACCTCGACGCCGAACTTCGCGAGGAGCTCGGCGGGGGCGGTGCCGCCGATCTGCACGATGACGGAGTCGTTCTGGAGGCGGATCTCCTCGCCGGGACGATCGGTCTTGAGGAAGACCGCGTCGTCCTCGATGCGCGCGATCTCGCTCGGCATGAGCGCCTGCACGACGCCCTGACCGATCGCCTGATCGATGCGGCGGCGGTTGTCGGCGCGGCAGCGCGCGAAGGCGCCCTTGCGGTAGCTGATCGACACCGACGCGCAGCAGCGCGCGTCGGCGAGGGAGAGCGCGCTCTCGACGGCGGAGTTTCCGCCGCCGACGACGAGGACGTGTTTGCCCGCGAACTCGCGCGGCTCGAGGAGGCGGTAGTGGACCTTCGGCGTCTCCTCGCCCGGGACCTCGAGCTTGCGCGGAGAGCCGCGGCGGCCGAGGCCGAGGAACACGTTCGCGGCGCGGATCGGGCCGGTGCTCGTCTTGAGGCGCCACATGCCGTCGGGATCGGCCTCGACGCCCTCGACGAGGGTGCCGACCTGCACCGGCAGCTTCACCTCGCGCATGATGCGCTCCCACAGCTCGACGAGCTCCTCCTTGCTCATCTTCGCGGCCTTCACCTTGCCGACGATCGCGAAGTCGAGCGCGCCGGTCATGACGACCTTGGCGCGCGGGTAGTGCATGATCGTGCCGCCGAACTGCTCGCGCTCGAGCATGATGACCTTGAGGTTGGCCTCGAGGAACCGGAGCGTCGCGCTGATGCCGGCCGGACCCGCGCCGACGACCGCGACGTCGTAGGCGTCGCCGCGGCCGCGCCGCTGGCTCTGCTTGATGACGTGGTCCGCCGCCTGCCGCCCTTGCGACACCGCGTTGCGGATGAGCCCCATCCCGCCGAGCTCGCCGACGATGTAGACGCCGGGGCGCGTCGTCTGGAAGTTCTGGTCGATCTTCGGGAGCTCGACGCCCTTGTTGGCGGTGCCGAAGACCATCGCGACCGCGTCGACGGGACAGGCGTCGACGCAGGCGGAGTGACCGACGCAGGCGAGGGGGTTGACGAGCACCGCTTGCCCGCGCACCACCGCGAGGACGTCCTTCTCCGGGCAGGCGAAGACGCAGGCGCCGGAGCCGATGCAGCGATCGAGATCGATGCGCGGATGGATCGTGTCGGGGACGATCTCGCCGAGCGCGGCCATGTCCTCGAGCGTGGCGATCGCCTTCTCCTCGGTGCCCTTCCCGATCTGGCTGAAGAGCCAGTACAGGATGGAGGAGATGACGACGCCGAGCGCGATCCAGCCGTAGGTCGACATGGCTACTTCTGCTTCACCGAGTCGAGGAGGGAATCGAGCTCCGCGCGCGCGGACTGCACCGTCTTCTTGGGCCCCGTGATCTTGAAGAAGTGCGGCTGGTCCGGGGTCTCGACGATCGCGCCGAGCAGCGCCGCGTTCTCCTGCGGCTTGTCGCCTCCCATTCCGCCGCCGTAGGTCCCCTCCGCTTCGACGACGGTCACCTTCAGGCCCGCGACCGTCTTCGTGCTGCGCTTCGCCTTCGCCTTCGCCTCGGGACCGAACTGACCGATCCAGCGATCGATGTTCGCGTCGAGCGAGCCGCCGGCCTGGGTGACGGAGACGTCCGCGTCCGCAGCGTCGCCCTCCGCGCGCGGGACGCGGTACGTCGCGATGCGCATCGAGCTCGTGTTCGGCATTTGCTGCCAGCGTGGCGGCACCGTCCAGGCGAGGCCGGTCGCGGCGAGGTTGCCGTGATCGCCGTGCCCCGCGCCGAGCCCCGAGTTGCCGGGCGCGACCTCGGGGTGACCGGGCGGAAGATCGCCGGTCATGTCGCTCCCGCCCATGCCGCCGCCGACCGGCGGATGGTTCGGCGGGAGCTCCTGACCTTCGTCCTCGTGATCGTGATCGTGCGGGCTCACCGGCGCCGGATCGGCGTGCACGGTCGTCGTCGAGACCGCTGCCGGGCTCGTCGAGCGACCCGCGGCGAAGGCGCCGGCGGACGCGATGATCGTGACGGCGATCGTCGTGGTGAGGCGAACCTGGATGTCCTTCATGGGTCACTGCGCGATCAGTCCTCGTCCTTCTGGAGCTTCGCGAGCACGCTGAAGTCCTCGAGCGTCGACGTGTCGCCCTTGGTCTCCGTGTTGCCGGCCGCGACCTCCTTCAGGAGTCGTCTCATGATCTTGCCGGAGCGCGTCTTCGGAAGCGAGTCCGTGAAGCGGATCGCGTCCGGCCGCGCGAATTTCCCGATCTCCTTGTCGATGTGCTCCGCGAGCTTCGATTTCAGGTCCTTGTTCGCGATATGCCCCGATTTCAGGGTCACGAACACGACGAGGGCCTGGCCCTTGAGCTCGTCGGGGCGGCCCACCGCGGCCGCCTCGGCGACGGCGGGGTGGCTGACGAGGGCGCTCTCGATCTCGGCCGTGCCGATGCGGTGTCCTGCAACGTTGAGGACGTCGTCGATGCGGCCGACGACCCAGAAGTAGCCGTCCTCGTCGCGGCGCGCGCCGTCGCCGGTGAAGTACACGTCGGGGAGCACGTCCCAGTACGTCTTGTGGTAGCGCTCGTCCTCGCCCCAGAGCGTGCGCGCCATCGAGGGCCACGGCCGGCGGATGACGAGCTTGCCGCCCTCGTTCGCCTGGCACTCGACCCCGTTGTCTTTGACGACCGCGATGTCGACGCCGAACATCGGGAGGCCGGTCGATCCCGGCTTCGAGTAGCAGGCGCCGGGGAGCGTGGTCAGCATGATCGACCCGGTCTCGGTCTGCCACCACGTGTCGACGATGGGGCAGCGGCCGCCGCCGATCGTCTTGTGGTACCAGATCCACGCCTCGGGGTTGATCGGCTCGCCGACGGAGCCGAGGAGGCGGAGCGACGAGAGGTCGTGCTTCGCGGGCCACTCGTCGCCGGCGCGGATGAAGGCGCGGATCGCCGTCGGCGCGGTGTAGAGGATGGTGACGCCGTGGCGCTCGATGAT
The DNA here is from genome assembly GCA_019637155.1 of Labilithrix sp. Classification (NCBI taxonomy): domain Bacteria; kingdom Pseudomonadati; phylum Myxococcota; order Polyangiales; family Labilitrichaceae; genus Labilithrix; species Labilithrix sp. Next base: position 181,152 of record JAHBWE010000002.1, read on the forward strand.
GCTCCAGAAGCGCGACCAGTCCGGCGCGTTGGGCGCGCCTTCGTACATCATCACGCTCGCGCCGCACGAGAGCGGCCCGTACACGAGGTAGCTGTGGCCGGTGACCCAGCCGACGTCGGCGGTGCACCAGTAGAGATCGCCCGGCTTGAGGTCGAAGACGTATTTCGTCGTGACGTGCGCGCCGGCGAGGTACCCCGCCGACGTGTGCATGACGCCCTTCGGCTTCCCGGTCGAGCCCGACGTGTAGAGGATGAAGAGCGGGTGCTCGGCGTCGAAGGCGCTGGGGTGCTTCGCGAGCTTCAGCGCGGCCTCGGAGGGCTTGCGGTTCTCGAGGTCCTCCCACCAGACGTCGCGGCCCTCCTTCATGTCGACGGGGCAGCGCTCGCCGCCGACGCGGCGGAGGACGATCGTCTTCTCGATCGTCTTCGTCTGCTCGAGCGCGACGTCGACCATCTTCTTGAGCGGGACGACGTTGCCGCGGCGCCAGGCGCCGTCCTGCGTGAGGAGCACCTTCGCACCGCAGTCGTTGATGCGGTCGCGCAGCGCGTCCGAGCTGAAGCCGCCGAAGATGACCGAGTGCGTGGCGCCGAGGCGCGCGCAGGCGAGCATCGCGATCGCCGTCTCGGGCACCATGCCCATGTAGATCGCGACGCGATCGCCGGGCTTCACGCCCATGTCGACGAGCGCTGCGGCGAGGCGGACGACCTCGCGATGGAGCTCGAAGTACGTGAGCGTGCGCGTGTCGCCGGGCTCGCCCTCGAAGACGATCGCGGCGCGCGTGCGCACGTCGGTCCCGAGGTGGCGATCGAGGCAGCTCTCGGTGACGTTGAGCTCCGCGCCGGCGAAGAACTTCGCCTTCGGCAGGCTCCACTCCGAGAACGAGGACCAGACCTTGCGAAAGACGAGGTCAGTGGTGTGCTCGTGCCAGAATGCCTCAGGTTCGTCGAGCGAGCGCCGGTACATCGACGTGTACTCGGCGTGCGACTGGACGCGGGCGGTCTTCGAGAACTCGGCCGACGGCGGGAACCGCCGATCTTCCTTGAGATGCGATTGGATGCTGTCGGTCATGGGAAGCTCCGCCGGCCCGCATACCGCGGCGGCGGGGCGGCGCCAAGAAGCGGAGAGCTGTCGCAGAACGCCGCTGGCACGGCTCGCGCTTTCGGCCCGGCATGGCGCTCGGCAAGCCTCGCTTCATGGTGTGTTCCTTCGTCACGCTGCTCGCGGTAGCGAACTGTGGTCCCCAGGGCTCGGGCGACGATGATCCCGCGTCTTCGTCGAGCGGCGGCGTGGCGGCGGCGCCGGTCACGAAGCACGACATCAATCAGGTCCTCTCCACGGGGCAGTCGCTCTCGGTCGGCATCGACGGGGGCGACGCGATCTCGACGAGCCAGCCGTACTCGAACCTGATGTTCAAGTCGGGCGTCATCGCGGGCGGCGCACCTCCGCGCGAGCTCGTCCCGCTCGTCGAAGGGAAGGCGACGAACCCCGCCCACCCGAACACGGAGACGATGTCCTCCGGCCTCGCGAACCTCGTCGCGAAGATGGCGGCCGATCGCGGCGAGCGCCACGACGTCCTGATGAGCGTCCACGGCGTGAGCCACTATGTCTACGCGAAGCTGAAGAAGGGCACGCCGCCCTACCAGAGCGGCCTCGCGCAGGCGAAGGCGGGCCACGACGCCGCCCTCGCGATGGGCAAGGACCACGTCGTCCGCGCGGTCACGGTCGTGCACGGCGAGTCGGACGATCACGATCACAACCCCGACTACCAGGCCGACATCCGGCATTGGCAGGCCGACTACGAGGCGGACATCCGCGCGGTGACGGGGCAGAGCGAGCCGATCCCGCTCCTTCACTCGCAGCTCTCGTCGTTCGTGAAGACGAACCTCACGAGCCGGATCCCGATCGCGCAGCTCGCGGAGCACGTGGAGAGCGGCGGCAAGACGGTGCTCGTCGGTCCGAAGTACCAGCTGTCGTACGCGGTCGACGGCGTGCACCTCACGAACGACGGCTACCGCCGCATGGGGGAGGAGTACGCGAAGGCCTATCGCAAGATCGTGCTCGAGGGGCAGCGCTGGGAGCCGCTCCGCCCGAGCGCGGTCACGAGGAGCGGTAACGTCATTACAGTGAAATTCGTCGTACCTGTCCCGCCGCTCGTCCTCGACGAGAGCGCGGTGAAGAACCCGGGCGCCTTCGGCTTCGAGATCGCGCAAGACGGTCCGCCCGCGCCCGCGATCCAGTCCGTGCGCGTGACGGGGCCCGACACGGTGGAGCTCACGCTCGCGAGCGAGCCCACCGGCGGAAACCGCCGCCTCCGCTACGCGTACACCGCGAGCGCGCTCGGGGTCTCGGCGGGGCCGGTGACGGGACCGCGCGGCAACCTCCGCGACTCGGATCCGACGCAGTCGCGCACGGGCGGCAACCCGCTCTGGAACTGGTGCGTGCACTTCGACGAAGCGCTCCCGTGACGGCATGAGGTAGGGTGGCGCGTTTCGATGCGCCGCCGCATTGCTGTGCTTGTCTGCTCGTCTCTGCTCGCCGTCCCACGTCCCGCCCGCGCCGACGGCGAGCTCTGGGTCTGGGTCGAGAACCGCGTCCCGGTCCTTCGCGCCGAGAGGCCGACCTTCCCGCGCATCGACTGGCGCTTCGTCGGCGACTTCCGCGTCAACAAGCGCTCCGAGGGGCTGAACCAGGCGTTCCTCCGGACGGGCCCGCTCTTCTTCGTCACGGACTGGCTCTTCGTCGCGACGCAGGGCACGGTCTACGCCGACCGCGTCAAGGACGGCGTGCACCAGACGGAGGCGCGCACGGAGCTCGAGCCGAACCTGTTCGGCCGCATCGGCGACTTCACGTTCAACGATCGCAGCCGCTTCGAGTCGCGGTGGCGCACCGACAGCGAGCATCGCTGGCGCTACCGAAACCAGCTCCGCATCAACTACGCGCCCGTCGGCGCGAAGTGGATCCCGTACGCGTGGAACGAGGTGCTGTGGGACCTCTCCGGCCTCGGCGTGAACCAGAACCGCCTCCAGTTCGGCCTCGCCCGCATGCTGAACACCACGACCCGCCTCGACGTCGGCTACATGATCCGCAGCCGCGAAGACGCGATGGGCAACTGGGCCCACGACCACATCCTGAACCTCTACTTGTTCCTCGACCCTCCTCCGCGGTGATATCCGGGAGCGGATAATTTGGCGTTTCGGGCGTACGATGGATTCATGCCCAACGTCGTTCGCCTCGTGGGGAGCTTCGCTGTCCTGGCCTCGGTGGGGCTCGGCGCGCTCATGGTCCAGTGCACGAACCGCAGGGACGACGACGCGATCGATCCCGCCGCGGTCTACGCGAAGGACGGCACGGCGTGCGCGCAGGACTCCGAGTGCCGCGACGGAGGGGCGTGCTTCCACGGGATGTGCGTCGGGCCGCCGTGCTCGTGCGGCACCGAGTCGGTCAACAAGGTGATCGGAATACCCGGCTTCGACGGGACGAAGAAGTATGTCTGCCGTGGTCCCTGCGCGCCTGATTGGGAGTGCGGCGTCCCAGTGGGGTTCCTGCCGGAGGCGGACGCCGGCGTGTCGATCGTCAACCGGTGCATGCCGCCGTGCACCGCCGCGTATCCGGACGACGCGGCCGCGGGCTGTCCGGCGGGGTTCGTGTGCCGCGTCACCTCGAAGGCCGGGAGGTCGAGCTTCGAGCCGGCGTGTGTGCTCGCGCCGCCGACCGTCACGATCGACGGACCGCCGGGGCCGCTGCCGGAAGAGACGAAGGTCACGCTCACTGCACGCGACACGTCCACGCACGGGCGCGTCGCCGAGTATCGCTGGACGCAGAACAGCGGCGGCGGGCTCGAGGTGGGGGGACAGACCATGACGTTCGAGATCCTCGCGGACACCGTCTCGTTCCAGGCGTCCGTCTTCGTGCGGAGCGAGCTCGGCGTGCTCGGCGTCGGGAACTACAGCGTCCCGGTGTGCAAGCCCGCGGGACGGTCGTGCGCGGGGTACGCGGAGACGGACGATCCCTGCTGTCCGGACGCGCCGTGCCGGCCCGACGACGCCGGCTCCCGTTCCTGCACCGCGAGCCCGTGATCAGCGATCGAGGCGCGGCCCGTCGACGCGCGCCTGGAAGATGAAGTAGGGCGGGACGCACGCGCCGGTGCCCTTCGGCGCGCCGGCGACGCGCGCGCACCCGTAGTCGGGGCGGCAGAGGTGATCGGCGTCGCAGGTCTGCACCCACGCGGTGACGAGGTGGCGGGAGAGGCAGCGCTCGATCGGCTCGTTCGAGAAGAAGCAGTCCGCCTCGTAGCCGGCGGAGGGGAGCGCGGCGCAGATCGCGTCGCCGCGGCGCTCGCCCACCTTCTTGCAGCGCTCGCTGCACATGCCGCCGGTGAAGCCGAGCCAGTTCGGGGCACAGAACGCGCCGCTCTTCTGCGCGCCGGTCGGGGCGGGGCACGCGGCGTCGGGCTTCTTCGCGGTGACGACGGGACCCTCGGGGCGCGGGTCGGGCACGAACGACACGTCCTCGCACGTCGCGCCGGGCAGCGTGCTCCCCGCGCGCGCGCAGAGGCCGAGCGCGCCGTGATGCACGTCGCGACACACGAGGCCGGGCTCGCAGCCCCAGGCCTCGTAGCCGCGCGCGAGACCGCAGTCGGAGTCGATCTTCCCGTCCGGGAACGACGCGAAGGGGCGCGCCTCCACCGGCTCGCCGCGCGCGGCGCGGAGGAGGTCGGAGCGGCGCCAGCGGAGGTCCTTCGCGAAGTGAGGTGAAGGTCCGAGCGCGATCGCGTTGAAGGTCGAGGTGCCGCGGTCCTCGCCGAGGAGATGGAAGCCCGCGACGCCGCGTGTCTGATGACACCCCGCGCACGTCGCCTCGTCGAGCCGGCGCAGGAGGAGCTCGGGCGTCTTCGCGTGCGCCAGCGACGCGAGCGGCAACGCGCGGAGCGCCTCGGCGTCGACGAGCGAGGCCCACGGTCGGTTCTGCGTCCGCTCGAGGCCGCGCGGCGAGACCGTGTCCACACGCTCGGCGAGGAGCTCCGGCGGCAGCGTGAACGTGCCGGCGTCGATCTCTTCGAGGTGCGACGCGATCCAGCGCACGAGCGCGGCGGGATCGGCGTCGGGCCGCGGCGTGTCGAAGAGACCGTCCGGCGTGAGCCTGCCGTTCCTCACGACGAACGAGCGCATCACGTACTCCGCGCTGTCATCCATGTCGGTGCGGAACGCGGGGGTGTGCGTCGACTGGTAGTTGATCTCGATCTGCGCCGGCGGCGGCAGCGCCGCGACGAGGGCGGCGGCGTCGGGACGCGCGAGCCAGCGCTCCGCCACCGTCTTGCAGTCGCGCTCGCCGCGATCGCGGGGCTGCGGGACGCGGACGTTCACCGTCATCGGGAGGCGCGTCGTCGCGCGGCCTTCGTTCGTGAGCGCGAGGCGATAGACGAGCCGCACCTCGCCGCACGCCGCCGGCTCGAAGCGCCGGCGATCGATCCGGTTCACGACGCCGGTGAGCTCGAACGCGCCGCGGGCGAGCCACTCCGCCCTGAACGCGCGCCGCGGATCGTTCGGCGGTGGATTGGCGGTCAGCTCGGCGATGTCCTTCTCGATCGTGCGCTGCAGCTCCGCGCGCGCGGCCTCGCCGACGACGTGCATGAAGTCGAGGCCGCGCGCCTCGAGCGCGACGAGCGCCGCGGGGTCACCGATGAACAGCGCGTCGTCGCCGACCTCGACCGAACGCTCCGGCCGCGCCACGAACGCGATCCCGAGCGTCAGGAGGACCGAGGTGAGCCGCACGTCGTGACGAGTCTACCTGCGTTGGCAGCTGACCTGTCCAGGCGAGGACGCGAGACCGATACAGATCGTCCCCGCCGGACACGTGACGACGGAGCACTCGGCGTCGATCGTGACGCACCTCCCTCCGACGATCTCGGCGTCGACCAAGCGCATCGCAGTCCCATGGGTTCGGCTGCGAAGCATCTCCATCAACGCAACGCTCGATGGACCGCGATCCGTTCGTGGCCGATCCCCCGCAACTCGCGAGCAGTCCCAGAACGAGCGCAGCCCCCGCTCGCGGCGGCGACATCAGGTCTTCTTTTTCTTCAGCGCGGCGAGCTCGGCGCGGAGACGCGCGAGCTCGCGCTCGGCGGCCGCTGCTTTGCGCTTGGCGGTGGCGGCGGTGGCCGTCGCCGCTTTCGCGAGCTCCCTCTCGGTCGGGAGCAGTGAGCCGTCCTCGCGCGCAAGGCGAGGCCCCACGCCGACGCCGAGGATGGGAGCGACCACCCAGCGAAGGCCGGAGAGGACCTTGCTCGGCGCCGTCTCGCCCTTGAGGGTCCGCGGAACGAGCTTCCCTCGAACGCGGTTCCACACGGCGAAGCGCTTACCGGCGGGCTGGTCGGGATCGAACCGCACCAGCTCCCGGACGCCGAGCTCCTGATACTTCGCGAGCTTCTCGTTCCAAGGATCGTCGACGTCGCTGATGACCTCGACCGCCACCTCCGGCGGCCCTCCGCGTTCCCACGTCTTCCATGACCGAAAGAGCTGATCGGGCTGGTCGAGCTTCAGGAACGCGTCGGGCGCGAGGCATCGCTTGGGGTTCCGCGGGTCCCAGTACACGAACTGGTCACACCCCACGGAGTGGGCCTTCGCGAAGGCGAGCTTGAGGATCAAATAGAGCGCGGTGCGCAACTCGAGATGGAGCTTGTTCTCAGGTACGAGGAGGCTGTCGGGAAAGTGAAGGGCCTCCGCGTGCATCGACGTCGCCGCGTCTACGTCAGGGCAGGATCGGGAGGCCGACGGCGCCGGGCGGGGGGCCGCCGCTCGAGCTCGAGCCGGTCGTCTCGGCGCACTTGCCCTGGCGGAAGACGGGCATGCCCACGGCGCCGGGCGGGAAGGAGTGCCCTTCGCCGGCGGGGATCGGGAGGCCGACGGCGCCGGGCGGCGGGCCGCCGGTGGAGCTGCCGTGACCGTCGTCGAACGAGCACTCGAGGCCCGCGTTGCAGTCGTCGGTCGAGTAGCACGTGCTGCCCTTCTCGCCCTCCGCCGGCTCCTGGCACGTGTTCGGCGGAAGCGGGAGGCCGACCGCGCCGGGCGGCGGACCGCTCGGACGTCCACGCGCGCTCTCGTCGTCGGACGGGATCGGGAGACCGACCGCGCCGGGAGGCGGACCGCTCGGGCGCTTCTTGCAGAGGAGGCCGTCGGCGCACTCGTCGTCCGACCAGCAGTAGTCACCTTCTTCGCCGCCCTCGGGCGCGGGCCGTCCGCGGTTGATCTCGCTCTCCGACGAGGACGTCTCCTCCTTCTGATCGCCACTGCAGGCGACGAGAGCCGCAGGCGCGGCGACCATGAGAGCAAGGACCGAAAAGAAGAGGGTGGGACGCATGATGTCCGCGACCTCTGCAATAGCGGTGCCGTAGGTGAGTGTGGGATAAGTGCGCAGACTCTCGCACGGAGTGTGCTGCTGCCAACCCTCGGATGGGGCAGACTTTTACCACCCCCACGGGCTCGTCGGCCGCCGCGTGCGCTATGCGTGGACTCCGTGTCGATCGAGTTTCCGCCCGAGCTGCCGATCACGGCGAAGGTCGCCGACATCGCGAAGGCGATCGACGCGAGCCAGGTCGTCATCGTCGCGGGGGCGACGGGGTCGGGGAAGACGACGCAGCTCCCGAAGATCGCGCTCGCGATGGGGCGGGGGCTCGAGAAGCTGATCGGCGTGACGCAGCCGCGGCGCATCGCGGCCACGAGCGTCGCCGCGCGCGTCGCCGAGGAGCTCGGGTCGCCGCTCGGCTCCGACGTCGGCTACCAGATCCGCTTCGACGATCGGACGAGCCCGCGCACGTACGTGAAGTTCATGACGGACGGGATCCTCCTCGCCGAGATCGAGGGCGACCCGCTCCTCCAGCGCTACGACACCCTCGTCATCGACGAGGCGCACGAGCGGAGCCTCACGATCGATTTCCTCCTCGGCTGGCTGAAGCGCATCCTCCCCGAGCGCCCCGACCTCAAGGTCGTCATCAGCTCCGCCACGATCGAGACGGAGCGCTTCTCCGAGCTCTTCGGCGGCGCGCCCGTCATCCAGGTCGAGGGCCGCACGTTCCCGGTCGAGGTCCTCTACGAGCCGCCGGAGGGCGACGCCGACCTCGTCGACGCCGTCGCGAGCGCGGTCGAGAACGTCACCTCGCTCGATCCGCGCGGCGACATCCTCGTGTTCCTCCCCGGCGAGCGCGAGATCAAGGACTGCGAGAACGAGCTGAACGCGCGGCGCCTCAAGCACACCGTGGTGCAGCCGCTCTACGCGCGCCTCTCCGCCGGCGAGCAGCAGAAGGTCTGGAAGACGATCTCCGAGCGCCGCGTGATCCTCGCGACCAACGTCGCCGAGACGTCGGTCACGATCCCCGGCATCGTCTACGTCGTCGACCCCGGCCTCGCGCGCCTCTCGCGCTACGATCCGCGCTCCGGCACGACGCGCCTCCACGTCGAGGGGATCTCGCAGGCGAGCGCGGAGCAGCGGAAGGGCCGCTGCGGCCGCGTGCGCGACGGGATCTGCGTCCGCCTCTACGACGAGCAGAGCTTCACGTCGCGATCGGCCTTCACCGATCCCGAGATCAAGCGGACCGGCCTCGCCGGCGTCATCCTCCGCATGAAGTCGCTCGGCCTCGGCGAGGTCGATCGGTTCCCGTTCCTCGATCCACCGTCGTCGCGCGCGATCCAGGAGGGCTACCGCGTGCTCGAGGAGCTCGGCGCGCTCGACGACGCGCGCGAGCTCACGCCGCTCGGCCGCCGCCTCGCGCGCTTCCCGGTCGACCCGCGCATCGGCCGCATGATCTTCGCCGGCGCGGAGCTCGGCGTGCTGCGCGAGGTCCTCGTCGTCGCCGCCGCGCTGAACGTGCAGGACCCGCGCGAGCGCCCGCGCGAGCAGCAGCAGAAGGCCGACGACGCGCACCGCCGCTTCAAGGACGACAAGTCCGACTTCGCCGCGCTGCTCCGGCTCTGGGACTTCGTCCGCGACGCGGAGAAGAAGGGGCGCGGCAACCTGCGCCGCGTCTGCAAGGAGGGCTTCCTCTCGTACCTGCGCGTCCGCGAGTGGACCGAGATCCATCGCCAGCTCGAGGAGATCACGCGCGAGCTGAAGATCGGCGAAGCGAAGCGCGGCGGCGACGAGGACGCGCTCCACCGCGCGCTGCTCACCGGCCTCCTCTCCAAGATCGGGCAGTGGAGCCAGGAGGCCCGCATGTACGTGGGGGCGAAGCAGACGCGCTTCGCGATCCACCCGTCGTCCGCGCTCGCGAAGAAGCCGCCCGCGTGGGTGATGGCGTTCGAGCTGGTCGAGACCTCGCAGCTCTTCGCGCGCATGGTCGCGCGGATCGATCCGCACTGGCTCGCCGACGCCGCCCCGCATCTCCTGAAGCGCAGCTACTCCGATCCGCACTGGTCGGAGAAGTCCGCGCGCGCGGTCGTGAAGGAGCACGCGACGCTCTTCGGCCTCACCGTCGCGAAGGACCGCACCGTCGACTACGCCTCCGTCGCGCCGCTCGAGGCGCGCCGCATCTTCATCGACCACGCGCTCGTGCGCGGCGAGTACAAGACGAAGGGCGCCTTCTCGCAGAAGAACGGCGAGCTGCTGCTCGAGCTCGCGCGCCTCCGCGACAAGGCGCGGAAGAGCGACATGCTCGCCGACGACGACGCGCTCTTCGCGTTCTTCGACGCGCGCGTGCCGGAGTCCGTCGCCTTTGGCCGCACGTTCGAGGAGTGGCGCGAGCAGGCGGAGAAGAAGGACGAGCAGCTCCTCGTGCTCTCGCTCGAGGACGTCCTCGTCACGCAGCCCGACCTCGTCCCCGCGGACTACCCCGACACGCTCACGCTCCACGGCACGAAGCTCCCGCTCGCGTACACGTTCGATCCCGCCGCGGACGACGACGGCGTCACCCTCACGGTGCCGCTCGTGCTCGTCCCGCAGCTCGATCCGGGCGAGCTCGATTGGACGATCCCGGGCTGGCACCGCGAGAAGATCGAGGCGCTCCTCTACGAGCTGCCGAAGGCGGAGCGCCGCGCGCTCGGCGGCGACATCCCCTCGCTCGCGCGCGCGATCGCGCCGAAGCTCACGCCGTTCGAGGGGCCCATGCTCCCCGCGCTCGCGGAGCTCGCGGGCGTCCCCGCCTCCGCGTTCCGCCCCGACGCGGTCGCGCGTCATCTCCGCCTCTTCGTCCGCGTCGTGGACGCGCAGGGCAGGGAGCTCGCGCGCGGCCGCGACGCGGGGGCGCTCGTGAAGCAATACGGCGCGCGGGCCCGCGCCGAGCTCCGCGAAGCGGCGGCGCCCGCGAAGCCGCGCACCGGCTTCACGTCGTGGACGTTCGGCGATCTCGAGCCGTACGTGGTGCGCCGCGTCGGCGGCGTCGACGTGCGCAGCTACCCCGCGATCGTCGACAAGGGCGCGACCGTCGACGTCGAGCTCCTCGAGTCGTCCGCCGCGGCGGAGGAGGCGACGCACGCGGGCCTCCGCCGCCTCTTCGCGATCGCGTCGCGCCAGACGCTCTCGCAGCTGACGCCGCGCCTCCCGTCCGCGTTCGCGCGCCCGAACGGCGCCGGCCCCGACCGCGCCGAGACGGACGCGTTCCGCGCCCACGTCGTGAGCCGCATCGTCGATCTCGCGTTCGACCTCGAAGGCGCGACCCCGATCCCGCGCACGGCCGCTGCGTTCGACGCACGCCTGAAGCAGGGTCTTCCACGCCTGGCGGCGGCGGCGAAGGTGCTCACCGACGCGCTCGCGCCGATCCACGCCGAGCTGAACGAGACGCTCGCGGCGATCCGCAGCGCGTCGCGCCACCCGAGCGGCCGCCTCGCGCTCCTCGACATCGAGAAGCAGCTCGAGCACCTCTTCCCGCCGGACCTCGCCCTTCACGTGCCGATCCCGCGCCTCGGTCACTACCCGCGCTACCTGAAGGCCGCGCGCGCCCGCCTCCAGCGCGCGATCGCCGACCCGCGCAAGGACGCCGACAAACACGCCCCGTTCGCCCCGCTCTGGACCACCTTCCTCGCGCGAAAGGACCGCGCCACGCAGCCGGACCTCCGCTGGATGTTCGAGGAGCTCCGCGTCGCCATCTTCGCGCCGGAGCTGAAGACCCCGTCACCGGTCTCCGTCGCGAAGGTGAAGGAGGCCCTTGCCTCGCGCGCGGGGTGACCTGCGGTCTCTCGGGAGGAGCTCCGGCGCGGGCTAACGAGCAACTGTTCGGTTGCCGTTCACGCCCCAGCAGCGCACGGAGCCGTCGCGTAGGCCGGCGCATGTCTCGTCGGCGCCGGCGGCGAGCAGCTCCGCGTTCGCGATGTCCGGTACCGCCTTCGCCTCGGGGCAGAACGACGGACGGCCTTCGCGCGTCGGGTGCTTCGCCGGTCGATCGCAGGCCGACTTCTGCCCGAGCTGCCCGTGCGTGTTGTCGCCCCAGCACCACACCGCGCCGTCCCTCGTGATCGCGCATGTATGGCTCTGACCGGCGGAGAGCGCGACGACGTCGGCGAGATCAGGGACGCGCTTCCATGAATACGCGTTGGTCGTGCCTCCGTCGCCGAGCTGACCGAGCAGGTTCGATCCCCAGCACGAGACGGCGCCGTCCTTCGTCCGCGCGCAGCTGTGAGCGCCGCCGACCGAGAGCTCGGCGACGTTCGCGAGCCCCTTCACGGGTTCCGGCAGGGGACGACTCTTCGTCGTTCCGTCACCGAGCTGTCCCGCGTCATTGCCGCCCCAGCAGAGCACCGTCCCGACCGTCGTCCGCGCGCACGAGTGCTCGACGCCGAGCGCGAGCGCGGCGACACCGGAGAGCCCGCTCACCGCGACCGGTGCGTAGCGGCGCTCGGTCGTGCCGTCACCGAGCTGACCAGACTTGTTGTAGCCCCAGCACCGAACGTCGCTCTCGCTCTGGACCGCGCAGACGTGCGCCCATCCGCCAGCGAGCGAGGTCGTGCCGCTCACGCCGCTGACCGGGCCGGGAGAGGGGCGTTCGCCGGTCGTCGTTCCGTCGCCGAGCGTGCCGGCGCTGCCCGTGCCCCAGCAGCGCACCGCGCCGTCCTTCGTGCGAGCGCACGTATACGCGAAGCCCGCCGCGAGCTCGACGGCGTCGCGCAGACCGAGCACGGGTACGGGCGCGGGGCTCGGCTCCTTGGTCCCGTCGCCGAGCTCACCGGACGCGTTCCCGCCCCAGCAGCGCACGTTGCCGTTCGATGCGCGCCCGCAGCCGTGACCGCCGCCGAGCGTGATCTCGGCGAGGCGCGGACGACCAGCATCGACCGTCGATGCGAGCGGAGCGACGGATGATGCGGATGACGCGATCGGCGAGCCCGCATCGGCGCTCGTGCTCGCGCCCGGCTTGCACGCCGAGAGCCCGACGGCGCAGGCCAGCAGGAGACGTCGCATTCGGCCGATTCTCGCACGGCCCGACCGCGAAGCATCCAAGCGATCCTCTCGGCGTAAGAACATGTTGCGGTCGCCAGCCGGTTCAGTGAACGCAGCGGCCGAACGCCTACTCCCGCGTCGCTGCCGAGCTTCATCGGCTTCATCGCTCTCACCGTCGCCGTCCTGCGGACCGCGGGCGGTCCTCTCGACAACGCGGCGCTCACCACGGTGAACGGCCGCGTGGCCTCTGTCCGCCCCTCGAAGAGAGCGCGAATCGGGTCGACGTTCCCGACGCGATCGCCGAAGAGCTCCGGCGCCTGCACGACGAGCTCCTCGCGCGTCGTCTCGTGCGTCCAGCGGAAGAGCTGGATGTGTACTAAGCACGTTTCGAGAGCGGTTCGGACCGCTTCGGCAGCCCGACGTGCTCGCGAGCATCGCGCGACGGATCGCGCTCGGGGTCGCCGTCCCCCCGCGCTAAGGGAGCGCCAGCGCCTCTTCGTCGGTGAGTGGGCGGTCGAAGAGGCGGACGTCGTCGATCGCGCCGATGAGGCGGGTGCCGAGGCGGACGCGCTGTTCGCGGGGCGTGAAGGCGGCCTTGTACTGATCGCGACTGATCTTCCCGCCCTGGTAGGCCGACAAGCGGCCTGCGTCGGCGTCCCACGTGATGACGAGGTGGTGCCAGGTCTTTTCGCTCAACACGAAGTAGATCTCCGCGACGTACGGGCCGCTCCGCGGCATGAGCGCGAGTTGGATCTCGTTCGCGGGGTCGTTGTCCGCGTGCCGGAGCATCAGGTGGTGGCGGTTCCGGTCCCAGTCGTCGAAGAGGACCTGCTCGACGTCGACCGCGATCTCCTCGTAGCGGAACCAGATCGAGAGCGTGCCGCTGGGCGGGAACGCCGCGCCGTCGAGCGCCGTCACGCGCATCGCGCCGCCGCCGTCGAGGACGAGCGCCTTGCCGCGATCGGTGTCGCCGACCTTCGCCGAGCCGGTCAACGTGCCATGATGGCCCTTCTCGCTCGCGTCGCTCGCGGTGCCGTCGTCGAAGGTCCACTTGCCGATCAGCCCCGGCGGCTCCGTCGGTCCCGCGTCGACGCCCGCCTCCACGCTCGGCGTGGCGTCGTCGGCGCCGGCGTCCTCGGGGCTCGGGACGTCGGCGATGTCGAGCGCGCCGGCCTCCGGGCCCACGGCGGCGGGGCCGTCACGCAGGCCGTCCGTCGAGACGAGCAGCGAGCAGCCCGCCGTGATTGCCGCCACTGCGATCGCGAGCCAGCGCATCGCCGCGATCCTATCAGCCCTCCGGCTTCGGATGACCGTCGACGCGCATCTGGAAGATGAAGTACGTCGGGTTGCAGAAGCCCTTCGTCGCCGGCGTCGTCGAGATCGGCGCCTTGCCCTCGATCGGCTCGAGGCGCTGGCACATGTAGTCCTCGCGGCAGGGGTTGTCCTCGTCGCACGCCTGCCGCGGCGCGGGGCGCACCGCGCCGCCGATGCACGCCTGGAAGTTGCCGCTCGCCGCGCACTGATCGAACTTCGCGCCGCCGCCGTACGCGCAGATCTCGTTCGCCCCCGCCATCTCGCCGAGCTTGCCCTTGCAGCGCGCGACGCACATGCCGCCGGGCGTCCCTTCCTCCGGCTTGAGGCACGAGTAGCTGCCGCCGCAGCCGAGGTTCTTCGTCGCGAGCTTGTCGGCGTGCGGATCGCTCGCGTCGCTCATCGCGCCGCCGATGCACGGGAGGCCCGCGAAGCCGCCGCTCTTCGGGAGGCACTGCCCGAGCTCGATCGCGGCCTTCGCGTTCGTCGCGAGCGGCTTGCACTCGAGGCCGGCGGCGCAGCTCCACGTCTGCTTCAGCTTCGACGCGTCGGCCGGGAGCACGCAGTGCGTGCCCGCCGGGGCGAGGACGCCCGGCGGCGGATCGAACGACGTCGCGCGCTGCGGATCGGCCGCGCCTTCGAGGAGGCCGCGGATCCACGCCTCGCGCCGCGGCTGCTCCGCGAGGAAGTGCGGCGACGCGTGGGTGCGGAGCGCGTTGAGCGGGTTCGTCCGCGTGCCGCGCTCCGCGCCGAGGAGGTGGAAGCCCGCGACCGAGCGGCCCTGGTGGCAGCCGGCGCACGTCATGTCGTCGAGGCGGAAGAGCACCGACTCCGGCGACGCGAGGAGCTTCGTCTCCGAGAAGTCGAGGCCCTCCAGATCGGCGCGCGTGAAGAGCTGGCTGAACAGCTTGTTCGCGAGGCGCGTCGAGCCGAAGGTGGTGAACGACTGCGCGCGCGTCGCGGCGAACTTCGCCGGCATCACCGCGGTGCCCTCGTCGATGCCCTTCACGTTGTCCTTGATCCACGCGAGGAGCTCGGCCTTCAGCGCCGGATCGGCGGCGAGCTTCGCGACGTCGGGCGTGTTCTCGAGCGGCTTCGCCGAGAGCGCGCCGTCCTTCATGTCGTAGACGCGCAAGAAGTAGAACGCGAGCCCGCCCATGTCGCGCTTGCTCTCGGAGGGCGTGCGCATCACCTGCGCGTTGAGCTCGATCTGCTTGAACTTCAGCCCCGCGAGCGAGAGCGCGCCGTCCTCGAGCCACTTCGTGTAGGCGTCGGGGGAGAGCCCGGCCGGGACCTGCCAGGAGCGAGCGCGCGCGGCGCAGTCGCCGCCGGGGTTGTCGAACACGACGTTGAAGAAGAAGGGCAGGCGCGAGAACGTCGGCGCGTTGCGGATCGTCCGCACGTAGGAGAGGCGATAGACGAAGCGCGTCTCGCCGCAGGTGTCGGGCGCGAAGTCCTTCCGGTCGATGCGGTTGACGACGCTGACGAGATCGAAGGTGGCGTTCTTGGACTTGAGCCAGCCCGCGTCGAAGAGGCGGTCCTTGCCGTACTCGACCTTCACGGTGGCCGTCTTGTTCGCCTGCGCGAGCCCCTCGAGGTCCGCGCCGATCGAGGCGACGAGCTTCGCGTAGAAGTCCGAGCTCCCGAGCAGCGTCGCGTTGTCGAGACGCCCCTCTCCATCCATCATGTTGGTGAAGTGGAAGCCGTCTTTCTCGAGCTGGAAGAGGAGCTCCGGCTGCGCGATCTCGGTGACGAGCGTGCCCGCGGCCGGGACCGCGATCGGCTCGTCCTTGCCGTTCGCGACGAGCGGGGTCTCGTCGAAGACGGAGCGCTCCGCCGTGACCGCGTCGTCGGTGCCGTCGGTGTCTTCTTCCGTCGCCGCGGAGCAGGCGGCGAGCACGCCGGCGAGGAGGGTCGACGCGAGAAGGAGGGAGCCGAAGCGAGCCACGGCGGGGTATGCTGCAAGGTGCGAACCGCCTGAAGGCGCGATCCATGCGCGAGGCGTATCGCACACTTACCCCATCGGCTTGGCTCGATCTGGATCCCGATGACCCCACGCCGCGCGCGCGAGCTCCTCGAACGTGTCTCCCCCGCGCTGGGGTCGTTGAAGTCGAAGGGAAATCTCCTCGACGAGATCGCGTGGCCGCGCGCGGTGGAGGAGGAGTTCTTCGCCTCGAAGTGCACGCGCCTGCCGCGGCCGAAGTACGCGGTCGACCGCGACGCGCTCGAAGACGAGGACCGCCGCCTCGGCGCGCTCGCGGGCTCGATCGAGGGCGACGAGCCGATCCCGGCCTTCCTCCGCAGCGCGGTTCGCTCCGCCGTCGATCGCAACCGCCTCCTCCTCGCGATCGGGACGAAGGCGTTCGGCGACGTCTCGCGCGAGATCTACGGCGGCGCGCGGACCGCGTTCTGGGACGGACCGACCAACCTCGATCTCGCGAACCACCTCCTCGATCGGCTGAAGGTCACGGGCTGGGACGAGGCGAAGGACCGCGCCGCGAAGAAGATGGGCGCGGAGGAGCTCGCGGCGTACCTCGGCGCGCGCATCGCGCAGCATCGACCGAAGATCGACGTCGACGTGCTCCTCGACGAGCGCTGCACCTCGAAGGCGATCGCGGGGATGACGCGCGTGCGCATCCGTCCCGACGCGACGTTCGAGCCGTGGGAGGCGGAGGCCCTCTACGTCCACGAGGTCGAGACGCACGCCTTCACCGCGCAGAACGGCGCCGCGCAGGAGCTCGCTCCGTTCCTCCGCGCCGGCGGCCCGCGCACGACGCCGACGCAGGAGGGCCTCGCCGTGTTCGCGGAGCTGCACCATCACGCGCTCGCGATCCCGCGCCTCGAGCGCCTCGCGCAGCGCGTGAAGATGGTGGAGATGGCGGAGGACGGCGCGAGCTTCATCGATCTCCATCGCTGGCTCGTCGATCGCGGCGCGACCCCGCGCGACGCGTACCTCGACGCGGTCCGCATCTGTCGCGGCGGCCTCCCCGAGGGCGGCGCGCCGTTCACGAAGGACGCGTGTTACGTCGCCGGCTTGCTCCAGGTCTACGCGTTCCTCGCCTCGTTCGTGCGCGGCGGCTTCCGCGACGAGATCGAGATGCTCGTCGCCGGCCGCATCGCGCTCGACGACGTCGTCGCGCTGGTGGAGCTCCGCGCGCACGGGCTCCTCGCGCGCCCGCGCCACCGCCCGACGTGGCTCACGCGCTGGTCGACGCTCCTGCCCTACTTCGCGTTCACGTCGTTCCTCGAGTCGGTCGGCCTCGGCGCGGTGGAGAAGCACTACGAGGAGCTCATCGCCCTCGCCCGCGCGGCGCGCCCGGCTCGCGCTTAACGCGGCTCGTCGGCGATCTCGATGTCGAAGTGCACGGAGCCGCCGTCGACGGTCGTGACCACGACGTTCACGTCGTGGGTCTTGCCTTCGAAGGGGACCGCGCACGTCATCGTCGCGCCGACCTTCGCCTCGAGCGCGCGGGGGCACGTGATCGCCGGCGACGGCTTGCCGGTCTGCTTCGCGAGCTCTCCCATCGAGATCTTCTCGACGTCTTCCTTCTTCACCTTCGCGTCACCGCAGGCGACGAGGAGGGCGCCGAGCACCGGCCCCGCGAGGCGGAACGACATGGGAGGAGCGTAGCCCGTGGTAACGTCGAGACCGTGGGCTTTCTCTTGCGATCGTCGACCGCCGCGTTCGGCGGCGCGGGGCTCGTCCTCGCGTACGCGTGCAGCAACGGCTCGCCCGCGAGCGCGCCGAACGACGACCCATCGGCGTCGAGCACGAGACGAGCTCGGGCGGCGCGGGATCGGGCGACGCCGCGATCGACTTCACGGCCGCCGACGATCTCGCGCGCGCGAACTGCGATCGCGTCCTCGCGTGCGCGCCCGGCGCGTTCCGCAACCGCTACAACTCGCGCGAGCGCTGCTTCGACGACACGAGCACGTCGTATCGCGCCGTCCTCGGCTGGCCGAAGGTGGGCGACGTCGCGAGCCAGCTGTCGCGCTGCGCCGACGCGATTCGCCGCGTCCAGTGCGACTACGACCCCGCGATGCCGGAGTGCACCTTCACCGGCGAGCTCGACGACGGCGCGCCGTGCGGGAACGGCGCGCAGTGCCGGAGCGGCGTGTGCAAGCGCGCGATCGGCCAGTGCGGGACCTGCGCGCAGCCGGCGCAGGCGGGCGAGAGCTGCGACGACGAGCGGCCCTGCACGCGCGGGCTCGTCGCCCAGCGCGCGGGAGACGGCGGGACCGGCGCGTGCACGTGTGTGGTGCCGCCGCGCGAGGACCAACCCTGCACGACCACGTGCGCGGTCGGGCTGCGGTGCGCGAACCGCGTCTGCAAGAAGCCGCTGCCGAAGGGCTCGCCGTGCACGACGTCGAACGCGTGCGACGTCGACAAGGACCAGTACTGCAGGAGCGGGCTCTGCTCCGACGTGCCGCGCGTCCCGCTCGGCCAGGCCTGTCACGGCGACGCGGGGTGCCTCGACTCGCAGTGCGAGAGCGGGACCTGCGTCGCGTGGGGCGTCGCGGGCGACGGCTGCAGCGACGACATCGGGTGCCGCTTCGGCCTCGACTGCGTGCCGACCGGCGCGACGACGGGCGTGACCGGGATCTGCACGAAGCGCGATCCCGGTCGCTGCGTCACGCCGTAGTCACTCCTCGTCGCGCGGCGGCGTGCGGGGCTCGGCCGCGACCTCGATGTCGAAGCTCGTGTCGGAGCCGTCGACCTCGGTGACCGTCATCGTGACGTCGTGCGGCTTGCCGTCGATGAGGATCCAGCACACCGCTTGCGCGCCGACGCGGGCGTCGAGCGCTTCGTAACAATGCACGGCCGGGGCGCGCTTGCCCTTCGTCGAGAGCTGCTTCTGCGCGATCTTCTCGAGGTCCCACGACGGCACCTCGCGCTCGCGCTTCGATCCGCACGCGGCGAGCACGAAGAAGAGGAGGAGCGCGGCGCGCTTCACGGCAGGGCTTCGTCGAAGTGAACGCACCAGTTCCACAGGTTGTATCCTGCCCGCGACTTCGTCGCATCCGAGTCGCGCAGGTTGCCGCGCGCGCCGGTGGTGGGGCCGCCGTTCGCGGCCGGCGTGCCGGTGAACGCGTAGCGGAGGCGGCGGTTCTGGCCGGTCGGCTCCGCGGCGAGGAGGAGCGTCACCGTGTCGGGCGCGGTCACGTCGACGCTCTCGATGTTGGGCGGCGGCGCGCCGTCCTGCGCGATCTCGAAGCCGTAGTCGGCGGGGTTCTGCACCGTCACGTCGTCGAGGACGAGCGGCGGCGAGGGCACGAGGAACTTCACCGTGATCGTCTTGCCAGCGCGCGTGACCGCGATCGGCCGCAGCGGCTCCCACCTCTTTCCTTCGAGGACGATGCGGCGATAGACCTTCGCGTAGTCCTCGCCCATGTGGCGGTAGCCCTCGTTCGTGAGGTGCACGCCGTCGCTCACGTAGGGGAGGTGGTACTTGGGGCCGACGAGCACGCTCTTGCCGTTGCTCGCGACGTGGACCGCGAGCTGATCGATCGGGATGCGCGACACCGCCGAGCCGCCGGCGCCGCCGAGCTTCGTGAAGCTGCTCATCTGCGTGTGGAGCATCGGGATCGGCTCGGACTGACCCGTGATCGCCTTCACGTCGGCCTCGTAGTCGGCCTGCCACTCCGTGATGTCCGCCTGGTAGGTGAGGCTCTTCAGGTTGTGATCCGTCTCGCCGTGCACGTTCGTGACCGCGCGCACGACGTGCGTCTTGCCGAGGCTCTTCGCGAGGTCGGCGGCGATCTTCACCTGCGCGACGCCGTTCGCGTACGGCGTCGTGCCCTTCTTGAGCTGCGCGTACGAGAAGCCGCCGACGCCGTGGACGGTGACGAGGAGGTCGTGGTCGCCGAGCTTCGCCTCGTCCGCCGCGATCTGCGTGACGAGGTTCGCGAACGCGGAGGACATCGTCTCGACCGTGGTCTCCACCAGCGGCGCGAACGCGTCGGCCTCGAGCTTCAGGTTCGCGAACGGCTGCGTGGTCGAGAGCGGCGGCGTTCCGCGCGCGCCGACGGAGAGGCTCTGTCCGGTGGAGAGCACGTGGTTGACGTCGTACGCCTTGAACGGCACGCCGGCGTCGATGGGTCCGGCGTCGGACGGCTCGCCGTCGTCGTCGTCGTCCGCGGGAGGCGTGAGGTCTCCGCTCGAGGAGCTCGAGGAGCTGGCGTTGCCGCCGTCGGGTTGCGCGGCGGGCGGCGATTCGTCCTCCGTGCATGCGAAGAACATGGCGAGGCCGAGGACCGCCGCCGACGCGAGCCCATAGCGCATGGTCTTCAGGATACCATCGCGCGATGCCGCTCTCGCCCGAAGCCTTCGTCGCCGAGCTCGACGCCCAGAACCAGGCCGCGCTGGCGCGGATCGGCGCGGCCGCAGCGGCGGGGGAGGCGGGGCCGGAGCTCACGGTGGCGAAGCTCCTCGGGCTCGCGCTGAAGAACGAGCTCGAGGCGACGGAGTGCGCGGCGGCGTGGATCCCGTCGACGCCGGAGGTCTCGGTGAAGCTCGCCCTCGCGCGCCAGGCCGGCGACGAGGCGAAGCACTATCGCCTGATCGAGAAGCGGCTCGCGGCGCTCGGCGTCGACACGTCGAAGATCGATCCGCTCGCGAGCGGCCGGAGCCCGCTCCTGACGTGGCTCGTCGGCCTCGAGGGCACCGTCGCGCGCGTCGCGGCGGGCCAGTTCACGCGCGAGGCCCTCGCGCTGGTGCGGAACGCGGAGTTCATCCGCTTCTGCTACGCCGAGGGCGACTCCGAGACGGCGCGCCTCTACGAAGGCACGATCCAGCCCGACGAGGAGCACCACCATCAGCTCGGCCGCAAGCTCCTCCTCGAGCTCGCGACGACGGACGACGCCCAAGCCGCCGCCCGCGCCGCGAGCACCAAGGTCCTCGCGATGGCGGAGGAGCTGCAGGAGATCGCGCGCCTGAAGCTCGGGATCACGCGCGCGCCGGGGTGTTGAGCGCGCCGTCGTGGCCCCTCAGCCGTGGCCGCCCTTGACCGCTTCGATGCGGGCGAGGAGGAGCTCCTGGTGGAGCTTCAGCGCGCGGGGCATCGCGGCGCCGATGTTCTCGAAGAACTCGCCGTACGATTTCACCTCGCCCTCCCACTCGTCGAGATCGATGTGCGTCGCCTCGTCGACCTTCTCGTGCGGGATGTCGAGGCCGGAGAGATCGAGGTCGCCTGCCTTCGGGACCCAGCCGAAGATCGTCTCCTGGCCGCCGACGCGGAGGCGCGCGCGGTCGACGATCCACTTCAGCACGCGCATGTTCTCGCCGAAGCCCGGCCAGAGGAACTTGCCGTCCTTGCCCTTGCGGAACCAGTTCACGAGGAAGAACTTCGGCGGCTGCGTCAGCGCGGACTGCATCCGCAGCCAGTGCTGGAAGTACTCGCCCATGTTGTAGCCGCAGAAGGGGAGCATCGCGAACGGGTCGCGCCGCACGACGCCGACCTTGCCCGTCGCCGCGGCGGTGGTCTCGGAGCCGAGCGTCGCGCCCATGAATACGCCGTGCATCCAGGAGAACGCCTGCATGACGAGCGGGATCGTCGTCGCGCGGCGGCCGCCCATGATGATCGCGCTGATCGGGACGCCGGCGGGATCGTCGTAGAAGCGCGAGAGGCACGGGTTGTTCGTCGCCGGCGCGGTGAAGCGCGAGTTCGGGTGCGCCGCCTTCTCCGTCGACTTCGGGCTCCACGGGTTGCCCTTCCAGTCGATGAGCTCCGGCGGAACGGGGCCGTCCTTGCCCTCCCACCAGACGTCGCCGTCCGGCGTGCGCGCGACGTTCGTGAAGATCGTGTCCTTCATGATCGTCTTCATCGCGTTCGGGTTCGAGTCGTAGCTCGTGCCCGGCGCGACGCCGAAGTACCCGAACTCGGGGTTCACGGCGTAGAGGCGGCCGTCCTCGCCGACGCGCATCCACGCGATGTCGTCGCCGACGGTCCAGATCTTCCAGCCCTTGAAGCGCTTGGGCGGGATCATCATCGCGAAGTTCGTCTTGCCGCACGCGCTCGGGAACGCGGCCGCGACGTACGTCATCTCGCCCTCGGGCGACTCGACGCCGAGGATGAGCATGTGCTCCGCGAGCCAGCCCTCCTGCTTGCCGAGGTAGCTGCCGATGCGGAGCGCGAGGCACTTCTTGCCGAGGAGCACGTTGCCGCCGTAGCCCGAGCCGACCGACCAGATCGTGTTGTCCTGCGGGAAGTGGCAGATGAAGCGGCGCTCCGGGTTGCAGTCGAGCACCGAGTGGAGGCCCCGGTTGAAGTCCTCGCTCTTGGGGCCGAGCATGTCCATCGCCGCTTTGCCCATCCGCGTCATGATCCGCATGTTGAGCGCGACGTAGATGCTGTCGGTCAGCTCGACGCCGATCTTCGACATCGGCGAGCCGATCGGGCCCATGCAGTACGGGATGACGTACATCGTGCGGCCCTTCATCGAGCCGTCGAAGAGACCGCCGAGCTTCTTGTACGCCTCGTCCGGCGCCATCCAGTTGTTGGTCGGGCCGGCCTCGTCCTTCGTCGGCGTGCAGATGAAGGTGAGCTGCTCGACGCGCGCGACGTCGTTCGGGTTCGAGCGGTGGAGGTAGCAGCCGGGGAGCTTGTCGTGGTTGAGCGGCTCGATGATCTTCTGCTCGACCGCCTCCGCCGTGAGGCGCTCCTTCTCGGCCTCGGAGCCGTCGCACCACACGATGCGGTCCGGCTTCGTCATCGCGGCCATGTCGGCGACCCACTTGAGGACGTGCGGGTTCTTCGTGAGAGGCTTGCCGGTCGTATCGATCGGCGGACGCGATGGGGTGGCGGTGCTGACGCTCATACCGCCGTCCTTACCGCAGGTTGGCGTGTTTGTCATCGCTGCGAGGACCTGCGTCAATCGTCGCGGCGGTCCTCGCGGTCGAGCCTTGCTCCTCCTCCTCTTCCTCCACGTCCGCGCCGCCATGCGGGCGCGTCTTTGCGCTATGACGGAGCGCTCATGGACGCGACGACGATCATCCTCTCGGGCCCCGGCAAGAACTCGCTCTCGACCGCGCTGATGCAGCGCGCGCTCGAGCAGGTCCGCGCGGCGAAGGACGCGCCGATCTTCCTGACCGGCGACGGCGACGCGTTCTCGGCCGGCCTGAACTTGAAGGAGGTCTCGACCCTCGACGTGGCGGGGATGACGACGTTCCTCACCGCGCTCGAGGAGCTCGTGAAGGCGCTCTACGAGCACCCCGCGCCGGTGGTGGCGTGGGTGAACGGCCACGCGATCGCGGGCGGCTGCGTCCTCGCGCTCTGCTGCGACGTGCGCGTGATGACGGCGCGGGAGGACGCGCGCATCGGGCTCAACGAGGTCGCGCTCGGGCTCCGCTTCCCGCCGCTCACGTTCGCGATGGCGCGCGCGCGCCTCACCGCCCCGAACCTCGAGCGCGTGCTCCTCGAGTCGGCGCTGTATCCGGCGAGCGAGGCGCGCCACCTCGGCCTCGTCGACGTGATCGGCGAGGAGGCGCAGGCGCGCGCGATCCTGGCGACGATGGCCTCGCACCCGCGCGACATCTACGCCGCGACGAAGCTGCTCCTCCGGCCGCGCCTCGACGTCTCGGACGCCGACCGCCGCCGCTTCGCCGACGACACGATCCCGTACTGGGCGAGCCCCGAGCGCCGCGCCGCGATGCTCGCCGTCCTCGAGAAGCGCAAGGCCTGAGAGGCTGCGCCGCCCGCGGCGCCGTCGGCGGCGGCGAAGCGCGAGCCCTTCGATCGGGCGCCGCTGACGTCGTTCTGGGAGCAGACCGCCTTCCACGTGCCGCGGCCGAACGCGGCCGCCGGGCGCTTCGAGCTCGCGCCGGATTAGCGCGCCAGCCGCTGGACGCGCGCGCGCGCGATCGGGCTCGAGACGATGTCGTGGAGGCGCAGGAACGTGAGCTCGTCGTAGTGGCTCCAGCGCGCGGCGTTCTCGATGCGGTCCCAACCCTCGTGCCCGTGGAGGCCGCCGGCGAGCGCGTTCTCGCCGCCGATCGGGACGCCGCGGCGATGGGCGAGGTCGGCGACCCAGAACACGAGCGCCTCCGCCATCGACGCGACGGCGGGGCCGCCCTCGCCGTTGCCCTTCTCGAGGCAGGTGTACTCGAGCGCGACGTTCGGACGATCGGGGCGCGCGCGCAGCGCGGCGAGCATCTCGACGAGCGGCGCGTAGCCGTGGCCGCGCTCGTCGCTCGTCCAGTCCGCGGCGTCGCCGGTCGAGACGAGCCCCGCCGCGAGCTCCGCCCGGCGATCGCTCCCCGCGCGCCAGTGGACGCCGGGCACGCGCGGAGAGCCGCGTCCCGCGGAACGGCGAGGACTGGAACACGTCCGCCGCCGCGCCGAGCACGAGGCGACCGTGCTCGAGCAGGCTCGCGCGGTACCAGCGTTCCTCAAATAGCGGCCCGCGTCTCGCGCGCCGCGATCTCGACCTCCTGCACCACCGCGCGCTCGTCGCCGACGCCGCCGTAGCGGAAGGCGGCGTAGGCGGCGACCGCGGCGGCGGCGACGGGAGGGACGCGCGCGGCGAAGGACTCGAGCGGCTCGGAGGGATCGCGCGCGAACCCCGCCTCTTCGAGCGCGCGGAGGAGCGTCTCGAAGCACGGGAGCGGCCGCTCCATCGCGCGCGCGGCGCGCACGCGGCGCGGGCGACGCAACCAATTGGTTGCCTGTCGAATCGCGAGGAGCACGACGACGAGCGCGCCGAGCCCGGCGGCGTATCCGAGCGGTCCGATCTCGGCGAGGCGATCGAGGGCGAGGTCCCAGAGGTCGCCGGCGTGATCGAGGAAGCCCCGGCGCAGGGGCGCGTCGCTCCCCGGCGTCGGATCGAAGGCGTGCCACGCGCCGTCGTACCAGGCCTCCACCCACGCGTGCGCGTTGCGATCGCGCACGACGGTCTGCCCCGTGATCGGGTTGACCTCCGAGGCGCGGTAGCCGCCGACGACGCGCGCCGGGATCCCCTGCGTGCGCGCCATCAGCACCATCGCCGACGCGAACATCTCGCAGTGACCGGCGCGGTGCACCGTCATGAAGTCGGCGATCGGGTCGACCCCCGGATCGCGCTCCACCGCGAGCGAATACTCGAACCCGCGGAACGGCTCGCGGCTCAGGGCGAGGAGCTTGTCGTGCGGCGTCGCCGCGCGCGCCGTCGCGGCGGCGGCGAGCGGCTCGATCCGATCGCGCACGTCACGCAGGACCTCGAGGTCCCGCTCGGTCGGCGGACGCGCGGCGATGGGGGCGCACCCCGCCGTCGCGAACCCGAGGCGCTGCGGGTTCGGGGCCGACCCGCGCCGGACGACGCCGAACGCGTCGACCTCCACGTCGCGATCGAAGCCGCACGCGCCGGGCGGGAGGAACCAGCGCATGTCGGCCCCGGCCGGCGCGTTGCGATCGAGCGTGATGCGCGCCGGCGCGCCGGGACGCGCGGCGCTCGTGGTGCGCTTGCCGCCTTCGCTGCTCGTGATCCAGTACGCGCCGTTGTACGTGTCGTAGACCGCGCCGCGGAGGTACTCGACGCCGGGGGCGCCCTCGATCCGCGCGACGATCGCGTTGCTCTGCAGCATCCCGCGCGTCGCGCCGAGGCGCATCGTGGTCGAGAACGCGGTCGTCTCGTCCCCGTCGACGCCGAGGATCCCGTTCACGAAGCGCTCGACGCGGAGGGCGATCGGCGTGAGGAGGAGGAGCGCGAGGACGACGATCGCTCCCGTGACGCCCCCGATCTTCACGAGCGCCGCGGCCGAGGGCGCGGGGCGCGGCTGCCCGCTCGCGCGCGCGGCCCGCAGCGAGAGGAGCGCCGCGGTGAAGAACGCCGCGACGCACGCGCCGTAGAGCCACCCGCCGGCGACCTGTCCCGCCGCCGTCACCGCCGCGATCCCGGCGACGACGCTCGCGTGCGCGCGCACGTCCCGCCGCCGGAGCGCGGCGGCGGCGACGAGCGCAGCGGCGGCGCACGCGATCGCGATCCCGCGCGAGATCGGCCCGAGCCCGCGGAGCGCGCTCATCAGCGCGACGACGGCGGCGGCGACGCTGGCGGGCAAGAAGCGCATCACCACGCGAGCGGCTCCTTCGCCACGATCGCGCGCGCGAGCTCGGCGTCGACCGGGATCGTGGTGCAGGCGAGGCCCTTGTCGTGGAGGCGCTGAGCGAGCGCGTCCTTCTGCGCCGCCTCCGGCGAGACGATCGCGAAGACGGTGGAGAGCTGGGCGAGGTGCGGCTCGAGCCGCGTGACGAGCGTGGCCGCGGAGAGCTCGGGGCCGCGCTCCACCGCGGAGAGCAGCTCGAGCGCCTGGTCGAGCCAGCCGAGGCTGCGCCCGACGGTGAGGTCGTGCACGGCGTCGCCGACGACGAGCACGTCGATGAGCGACTCGCCGCGCGACAGGTGCGCGATCACGCCGGCGGCGAGCTCGATCGCGGCCTCGAGCCGGTCCTCGTCCGCGAACCCGGTGTCGAGGACGACGCCGACGCGCGTGAAGTACTCCTGCTGGTACTCGCGCACCGCGGGGGCGCCCGTTCGCGCCCACGTGCGCGCGTGGAGATCGCGCACCGGATCGCCGGGTCGGTACGGCCGCACGCCGAGGAGGTCCATCGACTCGCCCGCCTTCGACGCGAGCGCCACGCCGCCGGGCTGATGTCGCGTCGCGATCGCGAGCGGGAGCCGCGTGACGTTCGCGATGCGGGGGACGATCCACACCTTCGCGCCGTCGCTCTCGCGCCGCGGCCCACACGCGAGCCCGAGCGGCGCGATCGCGGCGGCGGTGAACGGATCGAGGTGATGCACGCCGCGCGCGACGAACCGCGCCTGCATCGTCGCGGTGGCGCTCTCGCCGTCGCGGAGCACCATCTCCTCCGGCGGAGGTCCGGTCCACGTGCCGTCCCAGGGCAAGAACGGCCCGCGCACGCGCGCCGCGACGGCGGCGCCGGCCTCGCGGCGGCAGGTCACGGTGAAGACGACCTCCTCGCCGATCGTGACGCGGCGCGGAGCGGAGACGTGGACGGTGGTGCGATCGAGGACGAGCGCGCGCGCGGCGACGAGCGAGCCGGCGAGCAACCCGAAGAGGACGGCCGCGACGAAGTACGCCGTGGTCCGCTGCACGTCGATCGCGACCGCGGCCGCGAGCGGGAGCACGACGAAGAGCGTGCGGCCCTCGTCCGTGAGCGAGCCCCAGACCCAGAACGCCGGCGCGAGCACGCGGCCGAGGAGCGAGGCGCGGACGCGATCGCGCGCGCCCTTCGTCTTCGGGATCAGGATGTGATTGAGCCGCGCCCACTTGACCGAGCTCGGCAGGACGCGATCGGCCGGCCGCGCGCTCACGTCGGCACGCGGACCTCGCGCGTGACCTTCGCGAGGACCTCCTCCGCCGACGCGCCGCCGTAGCGCGCCTCGGTCGTGAGCTGGACGCGATGCGCGAGGACGGGACCGGCGAGGGCGTGCACGTCGTCGGGGCTCACGTAGCTCCGGCCGCGCAGGTACGCGCGCGCCTGCGACGCGCGGAAGAACGCGAGCGCGCCGCGCGGGCTGATCCCGCGCTCGATCGGGGTCGCCTTCCGCGTCTGCGCGACGATCTCGAGGAGGTACTTCGCGACCGCCTCCTTCACCTCGACCTCGCGGACCGCGGTCTGGAGAAGGACGATCGCCGCTTCGTCGCAGACCGGCTCGACGGCCGCGAGCGGGTCCGCGGTGCGCCGCGCGTAGAGCATCGCCAGCTCCGCCTCCGCCGACGGGTACCCGACCCCGATCCGGAGGAGGAAGCGATCGAGCTGCGCTTCGGGGAGGGGATACGTGCCCTGGTAGTCGGAGGGGTTCTGCGTCGCGATGACGAAGAAGGGCCGCGGCAGCGGACGCGTGACGCCGTCCACCGTCGCGGTCGCTTCGTTCATCGCCTCGAGGAGCGCCGACTGCGTGCGCGGCGACGCGCGGTTGATCTCGTCGGCGAGGAGGACGTTCGTGAAGACGGGCCCGGGATGGAAGGAGAGCGAGCCGTCCTTCGGGTTCAGGATCTGCGAGCCGAGGATGTCGGTCGGGAGCAGATCGGGCGTGAACTGCACGCGCGTGAACTCGGCCTTCACCGCCTTCGCGAGCGCCTTCGCGAGCGTGGTCTTTCCGACGCCGGGCACGTCTTCGACGAGGACGTGCCCCGCGCCGAGGAGGCCGACGAGCAGCAGATCGATCACGTCGTCCTTTCCTGAAAGGACCCCCTGCATCGCGGCGCGGAGCCGCTCGACGACGTTTCGGTCGGCGCTCATGGGCGCCAGTAAAGCGTGGAAATGACGTGAAAAGAACGGGGAAGTTCCGAGCGCCTTGCGGTCCGCCGAGGATCGAGGGAAGGTGCGGGCGCCTATTTCCGTACATGGACCGAGGCCACTGATCCCATGCTGAGATCGACGTTCGGAATCGCGGGTGTTTTCGCAGCTTTCGCGCTCGCGGCGTGCGCGCCCGAGGGCGAGGCGCCGGCGGCCGCGGCGTCGAACGGCGTCAGCGTGGTGCCCGGGACGAGCATCGAGTCGCCGAACGCGAGCCCGGGCGCGTCCTACCTCAGCTCCCGCAACATCGAGAACCTCCGCCGGCTCGGCGCGCTCCCCGGCGTGCTCACGCAGCTCGCGCGGCGGACCGACGGCGTCCTCGGCACGAGCGAGGCCGACGGCCGGGTGAGCATCGAGGAGCTCGTCGCGCTCGAGCAGCCGGGCATGATCGAGCAGCTCGTCCACGCGGAGCGGCAGGCGCTGCCCGCGCTGTGGCGCCTCCTCGAGGTGTCGCGCGAGGCGCCGAGCGACGTGACGGTCCCCGCGCCCGACACGATCGTCGCGACCGAGGTCTCGGACGCCGCGACGGAGCCGCTCGAGCCGGCGACGATCACGATCGCGTCGCTCTCGACCGTGCTCCATCGCACTGCCGCGCGCCTCCAGTCCATCCACGACAGCGACGGCGACAAGAAGACGATCGCGAAGGCCGACGTGCAGGCCGCGCTCGCGAACCCGGCCGGCTTCCAGCCGTGGGAGATCCAGCAGCTCGAGGAGATCGAGCCGCTCTTCCTCGATCGCGCGGGGACGAAGCTCGGCGCGCGCGTCCACGTGACCGACGCGGCCCCGGTCCCGACGTTCAACTACCCGATCGTCGTGAGCTTCGGCGGCGCCTCGCTCGGGCTCGCGAAGGGCATCGAGTACGTCGAGAAGCGCGTGAAGGACACGACGAAGGGCGACCTCACGGTGTCGATCACCGGTCACGTCATCCAGCGCGTGATGGTCACGCTCACGACGCCGAACCAGATGCTCATCCTCGAGGACGGCTCCGATCGTGAGGCCTTCGTCTCCGCCGGCGTCTTCGAGACGGGCGCGGGCACGAAGACGATCGAGATCTGGGCGAACGGCGCGCGCGTCGGCAGCTACCGCGCGAAGCTCCCCGCGATCACGCCGGTCGACGCCACGATCGATCTCACGCGCTTCGCCGACTACACCTTCGTGTTCGGTCCGAACGCGACGCCGCTCAAGCGGAACAACCGCGAGACCTCGACGAGCGACGGCGGCACGAAGCTCCACGCGACCTTCACGCATACGAAGGACACCGCGTGGTATTCGGTCGACGAGAGCATCATCCGCGAGTGCGCGACGCCTCCGCTCACCGTCGCGCCCGGCCGCTACGCGCTCGGCGACGATCTCAGCCTCGATCTCTACCCGCAAGGGGTGATCACGCTCGTGCGCGCGGACGGCTGGGCGGAGCGCGCGATCTTCCGCGGCAACCAGTGGGTCCTGCCGAGCTCGTCGAACCTGCGGTTCAGCTACGACCCGAAGACGAACCAGCTCACGATCAAGTCCGCCGAGGGCGCGCCGATTTTCGCCGGCCCCCTCAAGGGCTCGATGCGCACCGGCTGAGCCCTATCCGGGCAGAGCCCCCTGCGTTGAAGACTGGATCTCGTGGCCGATCCGTCCAACACTTGCGTGTGGATGGCTCGGCTCGCGGTACTGCTCTTGCTTGGATGTGCGGCGTGCTCCGCCGCGAACGCCGCGCCGGTCCCCGCGCCCGCGTCGCCGCGTCCGGTCGCGCCCGCTCCTCCGCCGAAGGACGACGGTAAGGCGGCGCAAGGCGGCGCCGGGGGCGACGGCCACGCGGCCGCGCTCGAGCAGCTCAAGGTTGGGCCCATCGTCACCAAGCCCGACAAGCAGAGCTCGGTCCTCGTGCCGCTGCCGGACGGAGACCACTGGACGCGCGTGCGCTTCCTCACGCTGAAGAGTCTCGTCGGCTTCCGTTACGGCAAGGACCACCACGCGATCTTCGGCGGCTTCGTCACGCACGTGGACGACAACTCCGTGCAGGGTGCATGCAACAAGAGCTTCGAGCACTGGGCGCAGCCCTACATCGACGCGTTCGAGGTGGAGCTCACGCACGAGGCGCCGGTCGCGTTCGCGTGGAGCCCCGCCGCGCCGCCGAAGACGCCGAAGCAGGTCGCGATCGTCGACGTCGATCCGGTGCACGCGAAGACCGCGACCGTGCTCGCGCGCGAGTCCTACGAGGCGGCGTGGGCGGCGTACCCGGCGTGGGGGACGAGGTCGTGCCTCGTCGTCGGCGTCGCGATCCCGTCGCGCGACGAGCCCCAGCGCGCGAAGGAGGTCCGCGATCGCTTCGTCCGCGAGGTCTTCCCGAAGCTGGTGACCCCCGGCACCGAGGAGCCGAAGGACTCGTTCTGACGCCACGCGTCCCGCGGCCGGCGCCCCATTCGTTCCGCCCGCACGCGCGGGCGAACTAAGCTGCGAGGCGTGGCGGACGACGACGACGCGCGGGCGAACGGGGGGCGCGGCGTCGCGGACGGGCGGACGATCGCGCTCGTCGTCGTGGCGTCGCTCGCGTTCGCGACGAGCGGGCCGCTCGGGAAGGTCGCGGCGCCGATCGCGGCGATCGCGGTCGCGGCGCTGCGCACCGGGCTCGCCGCGATCGTCCTCGCGCTCGTCGACGTGAACGGGCTCCGCGCCTCCTTGCGGAAGCTCACGCGGCGGCAGCGCGCCGGCGTCGTCGTCGCGGGCGTGCTCCTCGGCGCCCACTTCGCGTTCTTCCTCGCCGGGCTCGCGTCGACCTCGCTCGCGGCCGCGGTCGCGCTCGTGTCGCTCGAGCCGCTCGCGGTCGTCCTCGCCGCGTTCCTCGCGTTTCGCTTGCGGCCGACGCGCCTCGAGCTGATCGGCCTCGTCGTCGCGACGCTCGGCGCGATCGTCGTCGCGTCGGGCGCCGGCGCGGGGGAGCATCGCATCGCGGGCGACCTCCTCGTCCTCGTCGCGGTCGTGCTGTTCGGCGCGTACGTCGCGTCGGCGCGCGGCCTGCGCGACGCGATGCCGGCGACGCCGTACGCGGCCGCCGTCTACGGCACGTCGTCGATCGTGCTCCTCCCGTTCGCGTTGCCGCTCCTCGTGCGCGCCGGCGTCCCCGACGCGAAGCCCGCGCTCGCGGTGCTCGGCCTCGCGCTCGTGCCCACCCTCGTCGGCCACACGATCGTGCAGCGCGCCGCGCGCACGGCGCCGCCCGCGCTCGTCGCGCTCGTGTGCCCGGGCGAGACGCTGGGCGCGATCGCGATCGGCGCGATCGTGATGGGCGCGGCGCCGAGCCCGCGTGAAGCCCTCGGCGCCGCGATCGTCCTCGCCGGCGCGACGCTCGCGATCGCGGGTCAGCGCCCGCCGCCGCGCTGACGGCCGCCGAACATGCTCGGGTCGATCTCGCCGGCGCGCAGCATGCGGCGCTCGGCGCAGAGCTCCGGCGCGTTCGCGAGGCGGTGCGCCTCTTCGGGGCCGAGCTTCTGCGCGAGGTCGTTCTCGAACGTCTTCTGCTCCGTCGCGAGCAAGAGCCCGAGCTGCTCCACCGCCGGCGTGCTGGCGCCCGCCTTCGGCGCCTCGCGCTTGCCCGCTTGCACCTCCGCGACGCGGGAGAGGGCGGCCTTCGTGTCGTCCGCGTTCGTCTTCCGCGCGGTGTTGTTGATCACGTCGATGCACTGGCTCGCGCCGACCTTCTCCGCCGCCTCCGGGCTCCCGAGCGCTTGCGCGCAGAGCGGGCGGATCGCCTCCTGCATCCGCTTGTTCGACGCGGCGTAGGCGTCCTTCAGCACGTCGACGTCGGACGGCGCGAGGCCGAGCCGATCGACCGCGCGCTCCGACGGCGTCCACGGCGTGTCGCGGATGCACGGGATGCGGACCGGCACGACGCCGCTCTCCGCCATGCGCTCCCAGTCCTCCTTCGTCATCTCGCGCCGCTCGCGCGGACCGCGGCGCCGCTCGCTTTCGCCCGCGCTCGCGGTCGCCGACGCGGTCGGCGCGGGCTGCACGCCGACGGGGCGCTCGCCGAGCTCCGCGAGGCGGCGATCGCACTCGTGGAGCGACGCGGTGAGGTTCGCGTTCGCCTTCAGGAGATCGTCGTCCTTCGCGTCCTTCTCGACCGGCTCCGCCTTCGCCGGCAAGGGCGCCTTCGGCGGGAACGCGCTCCACGCGCCGCTCGCCGCGACCCCACCCGAAAGGAACGCGACCAACCCGATCACCCACGGCTTCGCCATGGGCGGGACGATAGCGCCGGCGTCCGGTCGGCTGCGGCGGATCGGACGAGCCGCGCGACTCAGGCGCGGCCGACCGCTTCGCACAGAGCTCGGGTGTACTCCTCGGTGCCGGCGGCGCCGCCGAGATCGGCGGTGCGGACGCCGGCCTCGAAGGTCTTGAGGAGCCCCCGCTCGATCTTCTGCGCCGCGACGTGCTCGTCGATGTGATGCAGCATCATCACCGCGCTCTGGATCAGCGCGGTGGGGTTCGCGAGGCCTCGGCCCGCGATGTCGGGCGCGGTGCCGTGGACCGCCTCGAACACCGCCGCCTCGAGGCCGATGTTCGCGCCGGGCACGATGCCGAGCCCGCCGACGAGGCCCGCGCCGAGGTCGCTCAGGATGTCGCCGTAGAGGTTCTCGGTGACGATGACGTCGAGCTTGTTCGCGTTCTTCACCATCTGCATCGCGCACGCGTCGACGATGACCTCCATCGGCTCGATGCGCGGGTGCTTCATCGCGACCTTGCGGAAGCTCTCGAGCAGGAGGCCGTCGGAGAGCTTCATGATGTTGGCCTTGTGCACCACCGTGACGCGCTTCCGCCCGAGCCGCTCGGCGTAGTCGAACGCGTACTCGCAGATGCGCGTGCACGCCTTCTCGGTGATGAGCTTCAGCGACTGCGCGACGCCGGGCATGATCATCAGCTCGAGGCCGGCGTAGAGGTCCTCCGTGTTCTCGCGGACGATGACGATGTCGGTCCCCTCGAAGCGAGGCTCGATGCCGGGGAGCGAGCGGACGGGGCGGACGTTCGCGTAGAGGTCGAGCGCCTGCCGGAGCGTGACGTTGACGGAGCGGAAGCCCTTTCCGATCGGCGTGCCGATCGGGCCCTTGAGCGCGACCTTGTTGCGGCGGACCGAGTCGAGGACCTCGTCCGGCAGCGTCGTCCCGCGCTTCTCGGCGACGGCGGCGCCGGCCTCCTGCACCTCCCATTCGATCTTCACGCCGGAGGCGGCGAGGACGCGCCGCGTCGCGTCGGCGACCTCCGGCCCGATACCGTCCCCCGGAATGAGCGTGATCGTGTGCGTCATCGAGGCGACCCAGCGTACTCTCTTTCGCGCTCATGACGGAAGCGCGCGTGACCGCGAACGGGCTCGAGCATCGAGTCTTGACTTGGGGACAACCTGCCGCGGCGTCCAGCGTCTTCCTCGTTCATGGCTTCATGGATGCGGCGGGCACGTGGGATCGCGTCGCGCCTCTGCTCGCGGCGGCGGGGCATCACGTGATCGCGCCGGACATGCGCGGCTTCGGCGACGGGGCCCGCGCGCCGAGCGGTGCGTATTACCACTTCCCGGACTACGTCGCGGACGTCGACGCGCTGACCCGCGAGCTCGTCCCCGACGGCGCGCCGCTCTCGCTCGTCGGCCACTCGATGGGCGGCACGGTGGTGACGCTCTACGCGGGCGCGCACCCGGAGCGCGTCCGCCGCCTCGTCTCGATCGAGGGCCTCGGCCCGCCCGACAACGGCTTCGACATGGGCCCGATCCGGATGCGGCGCTGGCTCGACGACCTCGCCGCGGTGCGCCCCGCGGCGCCGATCCCGCGCGCCGACGCCCGCCGCCGCTTCGGCGTCGCGCATCCGCACGTGCCGGCGGAGGTGCTCGATCATCGCTTCCCGCACCTCGTCCACGACGCCGGCGACGGCACGGTGACGTGGCGCTACGACCCGCTCCATCGCACGACGAGCCCGATGCCGTTCTTCGCCCCGCTCTTCAAGGAGTACGCGCGCCGCGTGACGTGCCCCGTCACCTTCGTCTCCGGCGGCCCGCGCGGCTTCCACCCGCCCGACGAAGCAGACCGCCTCGCGGCCTTCGCGCAGTGCGAGACCGTCACGCTCGAAGACGCGGGCCACATGGTGCACTGGACGAAGCCAGACGAGCTCGCGAGGATCCTCGTGTCACGGCTTGGGCAGGGGGAGTAGCTCGCCGTTCTTGTAGTTCCCCATCACCTTCCGGATCGGTCCCTCGCGGAGGATGTACGTCCAGTCGTCTTGCTCGACCTGGTTGTCGAGGAGCAGGCCGAGGTGGAGATGTGGAACCCCGTTGCCGATCCCGGATACCGCGATCTTCTCGCCCGCGTCGACGTGCTTGCGCGTCGCCGCGCCCTCCGGCTGGTTCGTCTCCACCTTCGACAGATGAGTGTAATATACATGTGTAATCCTGTGCCCGTCGCCCCACGGGATCGGCGCGTCGAGCGCGATGCGCACGCTGTAGGGCGTGTCCTTGCCGCTCTTCCAGAGGGTGTGGCCCCACTCGGAGTAGTCGAGCGTGCCGGCCGCGATCGCGTACACGTCGAGCCGGTTGCCGGCGATGTCGAGCCCGGTGTCGCCGTCCCAGCCGCCGAGGGAGCCGCCGGGCATCGGGCTGTGGAGCGTGCCGCTGCGGAGGAGCGGGGATCGCACCGCGCCGGCGTCGGCGACCGGCGCGGCACCGACGACAAAGGTCAACGAGATCATGAACGAGGCGAGAAAGGGCCGGCGCACGTAGTCCCCGTCGGGCGGCCCCCGCGGACTGTGACACGCCCTCGTGCTCCGGGTAGAGTCGCGGTGCTCGATGAGGGCGCTCACTCCGCTCGTCGCATTCCTGCTCGGGGACAAGACCGTCCGCCGGAACCTGCGCGCGTTCGCGAAGGTGCTCCTCCTGACCGCGGCGACGGTCACCTTCTTCTCGATCGTGTTCCACTTCCTGATGCTCTACGTCGAGCATCGCGAGTACTCGTGGGTCACGAGCTTCTACTGGACGCTCACCGTGATGAGCACGCTCGGCTTCGGAGACATCACGTTCCACACCGACGTGGGGCGGCTCTTCAGCGTCTTCGTGCTGCTCACCGGCCTCGTGATGTTCGTGATCGTCCTGCCGTTCGCGTTCATCCGGTTCTTCTACGCGCCGTGGCTCGAGGCGCAGCTCCGGCTCCGCGTGCCGCGCGAGCTGCCGCGGACGACATCGTCGCACGTCATCATCTGCCGCTACGACACGATCGCGCGCGACCTCGTCGAGCGGCTCGCGGCGAGCCAGATCCCCTACGTCGTCATCGAGTCCGATCCGGCCGCCGCCGCGGTGCTGCAGTCGGACGGGGTCTGCGTCGTCCTCGGCGAGTACGACAGCCGCGCCTCCTACGTCGCGGTCGGCGCCGAGCGCGCGCGCCTCGTCTTCGCCAACCTCGACGACGCGACGAACACGAACATCGCGCTCACGGTGCGGGAGCAGGCCGCGGCGGTGCCGATCGCGGCGCTCGCCGAGAGCGACGACGCGGTCGACGTCCTCGAGCTGAGCGGCGCGAGCACGGCGCTGCCGCTGAAGCGCCGCCTCGGCGAGCACCTCGCCGCGCGCGTCAACGCCGGGCACACGCGCGCGCACGTCGTCGGCCGCTTCCGCGATCTCGTCATCGCGGAGCTCCCCGTCCACGGCACCGGCCTCGCCGGCCGCGCGATCCGCGACACGTCGCTGCGCGCGCTCACGGGGCTCACGATCGTCGCGTTCTGGGAGGGCGGCGTGCTCCGCCCCGCCCACGCCGACGCGGTGATCGGGGAGTACGGCGTCATCGTCGTCGTCGGGTCGGAGGAGCAGGTGACGCTGCTCGACTCGATGTTCGTGATCTACACGCCGAACGAGAACCCGGTCGTCGTCATCGGCGGAGGCCGCGTCGGCGTCGCGGCGGCGGCGGCGCTGCGCGAGCGCTCCGTCGCGGTGCATTTGATCGAGAAGGACGCCGCCGCGAAGGCGACGCTGGAGGAGTTCGCGGACGAGGTGTTCATCGGCGACGCGTCGGACCGCGCGATGCTCATGGCGGCCGGCCTCGCGAGCGCGCCGTCCGTCGTCCTCACGACGAACGACGACGCGACGAACATCTTCCTCGCGATCTACTGCCGGCGCCTCAACCCGCACATCCGCATCGTGAGCCGCATCACGCACGAGCGGAACCTCGAGGCGATCCATCGCGCGGGCGCGGACTCGGTGCTGAGCTACAGCTCGCTCGGAGTAAAATCGCTCCTCGCGCTCCTGCGCGGACACGAGCTCGTCCTCCTCGAGGAGGGCGCCGACGTCATCGTCGTGCCGGTCCCGCCGTCGCTCGCCGACAAGACGCTCGGCGCGGTCGACGTCCGCGCGCGCACGGGCCTGAACGTGATCGCCCTGCAGGACGGCGACGAGGTCGTCACCAACCCGACCGCCGCGACGCGCCTCCCGCGCGACGGCGAGATCATCGCGATCGGCTCGGTGGAGCAACGCGCGGCCTTCGTCCGCGAGTTCGCGCGCTGAGCTTGTCTCGTTCGAGAGGGGCGCTGCCCCTCTCGAGCTCTCCCCGCCGGGGGTTTCTCCGCGCGCGGGGCGCGCTCCGACGCCCCCGGACCCCCGCAGATGTTCATCGCCGACCTCCTGGGGGGAGCTTGGGCGGGGCGCGCTTCGACGCCCCGGACTTCCCGCAGTCGATTCGAAGGGGCGCTGTTTCGCTTCAGTTCATGTTGCGGTGACGTGTTGTCGGGGCGGGCTGTGTGATGGCGGCGATGGCCTGCGTGGGCGGCGGCGGGGTGCCGCCGAGGAGGAGGCGCGCGACGCCCTGGAAGAGGCGGCCGAGGTCCTCGCGCGACGGCATCGCGATCGAGAGGCGTGGCGTGCCGTGCTCGTCGGGGGTGACCTTGACGTCGAAGCCTTTGCGGACGTCTGCGAGGAGCGCGTCCGCGCCGGCGCCGGATGGGGCGCCGGTGAGCTCGCCGAGGAGATCGAGCGCCGCGCGGACGAACGCGCCGCCCGTCGTCGCGATGCGGTCGGCCGCGACGGCGCCGGCCGCGCTCGCCTTCACCGTCTCGTCGACGGGCGCTTCGGGCTTCGCGCCGAGGAGGACCTCGAGCTTCTCCTTGAGGTCGTCGGCCTGGCGGCGAACGTCGACGTCCGTGATCGCCGAGTCCGCGTCGAGCGCGGCGAGGGCGAGCTCGCGCTTCGACGACAGCGTCGTGAGGAGGTTCTCCTCGATCGTCTGCTCGGTGACGAGGACGAAGACGGCGACGGGGCGGGACTGGCCCATGCGGTGCGCGCGCGCGATGCGCTGCTCGAGCACGGCGGGGTTCCAGGGGAGATCGACGTTGATCACGGTGTTCGCCGCCTGGAGGTTCAAGCCGCTGCTGCCGGCGTTCGTCGTCAGGAACACGCGCGTCTTCGCGTCGGACTGGAACGCGGCGACGATCTCCTGCCGCTTCCGCTGCGGGACCGAGCCGTCGAGGCGCACGAAGCGCAGCTTGCGCTTCGCGAGGAGCGGCTCGATGAGATCGAGCATCGTGGTCCACTCCGAGAAGAGGACGACCTTCCGGTCGGGCTCCGCCGCCACCGCGTCGAACAGCTCGCCGAGCCGCTCCAGCTTCGTCGACCAGCCCGGCGGCTCCTTGTCGACGAGGAAGGTGCTGTTCGCGGCCATACGGCACATCAGGAGCGCGGAGCGGAGCCGGAGGAGGTCCATCTCGGTGAGGTACGGCTTCCGCACGATCTGGGCGACGACGCGGAGGTGCGCGTCGTGGAGCTCCGCTTGCTCGGCGGTCGGCGGGACGCGCACGATCTCGACCGTCCGCGGCGGGAGCTCGAGGCGCACCGACTCGCGCGTGCGGCGGAGGAGGATCGGCGCGATCCGCGCGCGGAGGTCGTCGAGGTTCTTGAAGCCGACGAGCTTCCCCTCCTCGTCGCGCCGGTGATGGCGGTGGAGGAAGCGGAAGGCGGGCCCGAGACGGTGCGGATCGACGAAAGCGGCGACAGAGTGCAAATCGTCGAGGCGGTTCTCGAGCGGCGTACCGGAGAGCACGAGCGCGAAGCGGGAGGTGAGGCCCTTGATGACGCGGCTCGTCTTTGCCTCCCAGTTCTTGATGCGTTGTCCCTCGTCGAGCACGATGAGGTCCCAGCGCGATTTCTCGATATGGAGAATGTCCTTCAGGACCTGCTCGTAATTGCATATCGTGAAGAACTGCGAACCGGCATATGCGGCGGCGCGCTCCTTCGCCGGCCCGGTGACGAGCGCCGCGCTCCGCCCCGAAAAGCGCTCGATCTCGCTCCGCCATTGCGATTTGAGCGAGGCGGGACACACGATCAGCACCTTCGATATACCCGCTTCGCGCGCGAGGAGCTCGGCGACCCCGACGCCCTGAATCGTCTTTCCGAGGCCCATCTCGTCGGCCAGGATCGCGCGCCCGGCGCCGGCCGCGAACGCGATGCCGTCGAGCTGATAGGGCAGCAGCGTCTCCTTCAGGAGCGTCTTCCGGAGCGGGTGCTCGGCCGGCGCGCGGCGGATCTCGGCGATGAGCTGCGCCATGCGCGCCGCGAGGAGGCGCCGCTGGACGAGCTCCTCGGCGTCGGGGGTGACGAAGAACGCCACCCCGGCGGCCTCGAGGCGCGCGAGGCAGCGGACGAGGGCCTGCGCGTCGATCGCGCCGTTTGCGCTCCCGTTCCCGTTGGGCCGGCGGCGGAGGAGCGGCTGCAGGATCGCGCTCGCCTCGTCCGAGAGCTTCTTCGGCAGAGCGATCGCGAGCTCGGCGCCGTCGTCGTAGCGGAGGTGGACGGTGATGCGGCGCCGGACGTAGGGCTTCGCGCGCACGGAGGGGTCGAACCGCTTCGTCGCGTGGGCGAGCACCTTCATGACGTGCTTGCACGTGCCGAGCGTGTTGATCTTGAAGTCGGGGCACGAGCAGTACGACTCGCCGCGCGAAGTCCCGCGGAGCGCGACGCGGTACGTCTTCCCGCTGACTGCGCTCGTGACCTCGTAGTCGGTCCACGGCGCGCCGGCGTCGGCGGACCGGATCCGCATCCGCTCCTTCTTCGCGCGCTCGGCGCGCTCGGCGAGCTCCGCCGCGATCACCTTCTCTTCGGATCCGTGTCGCACCGGCTCCGGCGGCGGCGCGGCGAGCCCGAGGTCGCTCTTCTGCTCGAGCAGGGTGGAGAGCATCCCGCCGCCGTGGGCGCAGGGCTTCCGGCAGCGGCTGCAGGCGAGGCGGAGCCGCCCCTTCGACGCCGGATCGAGGTGCAGCGACGTGATCACGCCGCGGGGCTCGGGCTCCCAGACGAGCCGCGCCTCGGCGTCGCCGATCGTGAGCGCCTCGGGCGGCGGTGCCGCGAGCGCGCCTCCGGCGAGGATGAGCCGCTTCCCCTCGGGGCCGAGGAGCCTCCGTGCTTCGTCGAAGGAGAGATGCGAGAGCCGATCGCGCATCGACAGCGCGTGAGAGGGAAGAGCGGTCACGCCGCACCGCTACTCGACGCCTCTCGACCGAGCAAGCCACGAAGGCGCGTCGCCGCCCGCATTCGCGCTGTCTTCACAAGTTGTCCCCGCCTCTCCACAGCGCCCTCACAGGACATCCCCAGCTCTTCCACCCTTGGGCACCGGTGCTACGCTCCGGATGTGGAGC
Source organism: Labilithrix sp. (assembly GCA_019637155.1). NCBI lineage: Bacteria > Pseudomonadati > Myxococcota > Polyangiales > Labilitrichaceae > Labilithrix > Labilithrix sp. The sequence goes on from JAHBWE010000002.1 coordinate 220,742, forward strand.
CGCGCGCCAGCAGAGGGATGACGGTCGAGGAGTACATCGCGCTCGATCGCTCGAGCGAAGACCGGTGGGAGTACGTCGACGGCGAGGCGTACGCGATGGCGGGAGGGTCGACCCCGCACGCCTTGGTCACCGGTAATCTCTTCTATGAGCTCCGACGGGCGCTCGAAGGAAAGAACTGCGTTCCGTTCAATCAGGCGCAGAAGATCGCGACCGTACGAACGAGCGCGTTCCACTACCCCGACGCGAGCGTCGTCTGCCCGCCGTTCGCCAAGGACGCGCGCGATGAGAACGCGTTCACGAGCCCGGTCGCGCTCTTCGAGGTCCTCTCGCCGACGACCGCCGACTACGATCGCGGTGAGAAGTTCGAGGTGCACTACCGCTCGATCGACACGCTGCGCGAATACGTGCTCGTCAACCCCGAGCGCCGCCGCGTCGAATACCGACGGGTGCTCGACGCGGAGCGCTTCTCGTCGCTCTTCATCGTCGCGGGAGCGCTGCGGATGGAGGTGCTCGGGATCGAGATCCCATTGGACCGCCTCTGGACGGACCTCGATCGCGTTCGCGCTCCCTGATTCGCGGGTCAGCGGCCCGGGACCACGAGGGGCGCGGGCTCCCGCAGCTCGACGTCGGCGATGACGAGCCCGACGAGGATCGCCGCGAGCGCCCCCGCGGCGGCGACGGCGAGGCGGATCGACGCACGCGCGCGCGTGAGCTCCATGAAGACCGCGCCGACGAGGGCGGCCTTCACCGCTGCGATGACGAGGGCGATCGGGAGCGCCGCGCGCCCGAGGTCGACGTAGGACAGCGCGAGGCTCACCGCCCAGAGGACGCCGAGAGCGAGGGCCGTGCGCGCGATCGAGGAGGTCATGCGAGGTAGAACAGCGGCCAGAGGAAGATCCAGACGACGTCGACGAAGTGCCAATAGAGGCCGACGTTCTCGAGGACGTGCGCGCGCTCGCTGCGGGACGCGAGCACGAGCGCGACGACGCCGGCGAGGACGTGGAGCGAGTGGAGCCCCGTCATCGTGTAGTAGAGGCTCCAGAACGGCGCGCTGCCCGGCACGAGCCCCTCCCGCGCGTGCGCGAGGTACTCCGTGCCCTTGAGCGCGAGGAACACGGCGCCGAGGAGCGCGCTCGCGAGGGCGAGGAGGATCGCGCGCGCGCGCCGCTCCTCGCGCGCGGCGTGCACCGCGACGGCGACGAGGGTGCTGCTCGCGAGGAGGACGGCGGTGTTGATCGATCCGAGCAGCTTGTCGGCGTGCTCGTGGATCGCGGTGTGGAACGCGGCCGGATGGTGCACGCGCGCGCCGGCGTAGAGCGTGAAGAGCACGGCGAAGAACAGGACCTCGCTCGCGAGGAACACCCACATCCCGAGCCGCGCCGGATGCGCGGCGTCGTCGTGGAGATGCGTCTCCGGGGCGCTCATTCGTCCTCCCCCTCGAGCGGACGGGTGTAGTCGTAGGCGCCGACGTCGAAGCGCGGCGGGCGTACGAAGTTCTCCTTCGGCGGCGGCGACGGCGTGCGCCACTCGAACGAGCGCGAGCGCCACGGGTTGTCGCCCGCGCGCGCGCCGCGGAAGAGCGACCACGCGAGGTAGGCGGCGATGAGGAGCATCCCGGCGCCGAGGACCCACGAGCCCACGGTCGAGATGCGCTGGAGCCCCTGGAAGGCAGGGTCGTACGTCGCGTAGCGGCGCGGCATGCCGGCGTTGCCGAGGAGGAACTGGGGCACGAACGTGAGGAGGAAACCGGCGAAGACGAGGACGGCCGCGATCGCGCCGGGGCGCTCGGGATAGAGCCGCCCCGTCATCTTCGGGAACCAGTAGTGGAGCGCGGCGAGGAACGCGGTGAGGGTGCCGCCGACCATGACGAAGTGGAAGTGCGCGACGACGAAGGCGGTGTCGTGCCAGTGCACGTCGAGGCTCGTCGCCGCGACCGCGACGCCGGTCATCCCGCCGAAGAAGAAGAGGACGAGGAACGCGAAGACGTGGAGGAGCGGCGTCCCGAGCGCGATCGCGCCGCGCTTCAACGTGAAGACCCAGTTGAACACCTTGATCGCCGAGAACACGGCGACGAGCATCGAGAGGAGCCCGAACGCGCCCGCGTCGAAGCGGCTCAGCCCCGCGACGAACATGTGGTGGCCCCAGGTGAGGAAGCCGACGAAGGCGATGCCGAGCGAGGAGTAGACGATCGCGCCATAGGAGTACGGGTTCTTGCGCGCGAAGGTCGGGATCACCTCGCTCACGACGCCCATCGCGGGGAGCACCATGATGTAGACGGCGGGGTGGGAGTAGAACCAGAAGAGGTGCTGGTAGAGGAGCGGATCTCCGCCGTGGGCGGGATCGAAGAGGCCGAACGCCAACGCGTGGTCGAGGCCGACGAGCACGAGCACCATCCCGAGGACGGGCGTGGCGAGGACCTGGATGACGCTCGTCGCGTAGATCGCCCACACGAAGAGGGGGAGCTTCATCCAGCCGAGGCCGGGCGCGCGGAGGGAGTGGACCGTGACGATGAAGTTGATGCCGGTCATGATCGTCGAGACGCCGACGACGAAGATGCCAATGAGCGCGAGCGGGACCGCGGTCGGCGACGAGGCGGCATAAGGCACGTAGAAGGTCCAGCCCGTGTCGATGCCGCCCGCGAACATGGATACGAGCACGACGACGGAGCCCGCCGCGAATACCCAATAGCTGGCGAGGTTCAAACGGGGAAATGCGACGTCTTTTGCCCCGACCATGATCGGCAATAAGAAATTGCCAAAAGCGGACGGGATCGACGGAATGAGGAACAGCCAGACCATCGTCACGCCGTGGAGCGTGAAGAGGCGGTTGTACGTCATCGGGCTCATCAGCGTCTCGCCGGGGCCGAGGTGCTCGAGGCGGATCGCCATCGCGAAAGCGCCGCCGAGGGCGAGGAGGGCGAGGAGGGTGAAGAGGTAGAGAACGCCGACGCGTTTGTGATCGAGGGTGAAGACCCACGACGCGATCGAGGTCTCCTCCGCGACGAAGGTCTGGCTCGGGATCGCGGTCATCGGAGGCCTCGCATGAGCTCGACGAGGGCGCCGACCTCGGCCGGCTCGAGGATCCCGTGGTAGGTCGGCATCGTGGGTTGGAACCCGGCGACGACGTCGGCGTTCGGCTCGACGATCGCGCGCGCGAGGTACGCGTCGTCGGCGACGACGATGCGGCCGTCGGCGAGCGGGCGCGCGGCGCCGTAGAGGCCGCGGAGGGTGGGGCCCGCCGCCGGCCCGCCGTCGAGAGAGTGACACGCGACGCAGCCGCGCCGCGTCGCCACCTCGCGCCCGCGCGCGATCGCGTCTTCGCCCGGCCCGCTCCGCCGCCACGTGTCGTAGTCGGCGGTGGGGACGACGACGACGGAGCCGAACATCGCGGCGTGGCTGACGCCGCAGTACTCGGCGCACCAGATCGGGTACGTGCCGGGGGTCGTCGCGTTGAACCACGTCACGGTGAAGCGGCCGGGGAGCACGTCCTGCTTCGCGCGGAACGCGGGCACGTAGAACGAGTGGACGACGTCGCGCGACGTGAGCACGAGCTTGATCGGGCGTCCGGCGGGGACGGTGAGGACGTCGTTCGTCGAGCGGCCGTCGGCGTACGAGAACTTCCACATCCACTGCTTCGCCTCGACGTAGATCGTCTCCGCGTCGGCCGGCGGCGCCGTCATCGCGCCGTACTGCGCGAAGCCGACGATCCAGAACGCGACGAAGGCGACGGTGACGAACAAGGCGAGCGCGGCCTCGGCCCGGCGGCTCGACGCGACGCGCTCGGTGAGCGGCGCGTCGCTCTTCCGTCGATGACGGACGACGAAGCGCACCGTCACGACGAGCAAGAAGAGCCCGACGACGAGCGTGCTCGCGAGGAGCGCGGCGTGGAGCCGATCGACCCCGTCGGCGAAGCTCGACGCGCCGGGCGGGAGCCGGACGAGGCGGCGGAAGAGCTCGATCATGGCTCCGTCCCGCCGCCGTCGAGAAGACGATCGATCGCCCGCTCGATCGGCATCTCCGCGAGCCCCGCGTCACGATCGATCCAGCGCCAGCGATCGAGCTCCGCGCGCTGCGCCGACGCGATCTGCCGGCCGCGGTCGCCATCGAGGATCGGCGTCGTCTCGAGGCTCCCGATCGTCGCCGGCGCGGGTCGTGGTGTCTCCGCCGTCGCGCGCGGGAGGAGCGCCCACGCGACGCCGAGGGAGGCGAAGAACACGAGCGCGCTGCCGAGCGCGATCCTCGCGATCGGTCGCGTGGCGACGTGGTCGGGGTCGTGGGGCTCGTGCGTGCTCATGGCGCCTCGTAGCGGAGGGCGGCGGCGAGGCCGGCGGGAGCGGGGAGCGTGGCGGCGACGTTCGCGCCGTAGGCCCAGGCGAGCCCGCCCGCGGCGAGGAACGGGAACGCGTCGAGCCACGAGAGATCGCCGCCGGCGGAGGGGAGGATGAGCCACGCGAAGTCGAGCGCCTCGCCCGCGAGGACGAACGCGCCGACCGCGGCGAGGACGGCGCGCGAGCGCTTGGCCGCGCGTGGAAGGAGGGCGAGGAACGGCACGACGAAGCGCGCTCCGAGGATCGTGTCGGCCGCGGTCCAGGTCCCGCTCGCGCGCGCCCGATAGAAGCCGACCTCGCGCGGCAGGTTCGGGAGCCAGACGAGGAGGAGGTGGAAGAACGCGAGGTAGGCCCAGACGAGCAACGCGCAGAGGAGGAGGCGGCCGAGGGCGTGGTCGTGCTCGGCGGTGCCGCGCGCGGTGACGGCGGCGATCGCGAGGGCAGCGACGAGGCCGCCGGCGAAGACGTAGAGGCCGAACGCGTTCGAGATCCAGCCGGGCTCGAGCGCGTGAAAGAGCTCGAACGCCGCCGCCGTCAGGGTGAAGGCGAGGACGATGAGCCCGGGGGCCGCGATCTTGCTCGCGGCCGCGCGCGGGGCGATCGCGCCGAGGGCGGCCCAGGCGAGGATGCACGGCGCGACGCGGAGGACGACCAGCGGCGTGCCCCGCGCGACGGGAGCGAGGAGGATCGGCGCGAAGAAGAGCGGCGCGAGGACGAGCGTGCGCGCCGTCGCGACGAACGGCGCACGGACGGCGAGCCACCACCGCGCGTTCACGAGATGGAACGCGAAGACGAGGACGAGCGCGCCGATCCCGGTCGCGGCGACGAACGACGCCGCCGCGACCCACGCGAGCAGCGCCCGCCGCGCATCGTACGCGGCATACCCGACCGTCGCACCGACCGCGCCGAGCCCAACCACGAGCGCCACGACGACGTCGCGCCTCATCGCGACGCCTCCGGTGGCGGCGCGAGCGCGCTCGTGCGCCCGCGATGGAGCAGTTGCGCGAGGACGTCGTGCCTCATCGCGGCCCCGGAAGCGGCGCGAGGGCGCTGGCGTGTGTGCGGCGGAGTTGGAGCGCGTGTACGTAGGCTGCGATGGCCCAGCGTTCGCGGTGGGAGAGGTGGGCGGCGAGGGAGGGCATGAGGCCGTAGCCCGACGTGGTCACCTCGAAGACGCGCTCCTCCGTGAAGGTGGGATCGCCCACGAGCGAGGGCGGGCGCCGGAGCTCCATCTTCTCTGCGACGTAGCTTCGGCCGTCGCCCGCGACGCCGTGGCAGAGCGCGCACGCGACGTCGTAGCGCGCGCGGCCGAGGAGCACGAGCTCGCGATCGAGCGGCGGGCGCTCGTCGTCCGTGTCGTCGTCGCGTGGCACGGTGCCGGCGACGGGAGCGCGCATCACCTTGCCGTCCGGGAAGGCCGGCGTCGCCGCGAACGGATCCCCGCGCCGCTGCGCGAGCATGCGCGCGAGCGTCGGATCGGGCTCGCGCTCGCACGCGGCGAGCACGAAGGCGAGCGTGAGCATCGCGCTCCCCACGAGGAACCTCCTCACGATGCACCTCCGAGCCCATGAAGACCCACCGCTCCCGCGAGCGCGGCGCGGAGGGCGGGCTCCTCGTCGCGGGCGACGTCCTCGATCCGGAGCCAGAACCGATCGATCGTGCTGCGCTCGAAGCCGGGGAGATCGAAGACCTCGTCGTGGAGGCGCGGCAGGCGGGAGCCGAGGAGCACCGCCGCGAACGCGACGGCGGCGGCGCAGAGGACCGCGGTCTCGAAGACGATCGGGACGTAGGTCGGCCACGACGCGTGCGGGCGGCCGCCGACGTCGAGCGGGTAGTCCCACGCGTTCGTCCACCACTGGATCGCGAGCGCGAGCGTCGCGCCGCCGCCGCCGGCGAGGAAGACGAGGAGCGGGAGGCGCGGCCGCGGGCGCGCGAGGGCCTCGTCGAGCTCCTCGAGCGGGAACGGCGTGTACGCCTCGACGCGCCCGTAGCCGAGCGCGCGCACGCGCCGCGCGGCGAGGACGACCGCGTCCGGCGTCGTGAACTCGGCCGCGACGGTCTCGAGCGTCTCAACCATCTCAACCATCGCGCTCCCTCGCGAGCTCGTGCTGCAGGTGCTTCATCTCCGCGATCGGGACGAGCGGGACGTAGCGAAGGAAGAGGAGGAAGAGGAACGCGAAGAAGCTGATCGTCCCGCCGAGGAGCGCGAGGTCGACCACCGTCGGCGTGAACGTGCGCCACGACGACGGGAGGAAATCGCGGCTCTGCGACGAGACGACGAGCATGTAGCGCTCGGTCCACATCCCGGCCTGCACCGCGAGCGAGAGCGCGAAGAGGAGCCACGGGCTCGTGCGGGCGCGGCGCGACCAGAGCAGCTGCGGCGCGACGCAGTTGCACGCGATCGTCGTCCAGTAGAGCGGCGCGAAGGCGCCGAGCGGCCGCGCCTCGAGGTAGACGTAGCGCTCGAACGGATCGTCGGAGCGCCACGCCGCGTACGTCTCGGCCGCGTAGCTGTAGAGGACGATCCACGACGTCAGGAGCAGCATCTTCGCGATGTTGTCGAGGTGCCGGCCGGTGACGACGTGCTCGAGGCGGTAGAGGCGCCGCACCGGCACGAGGAGCGTCACCACCATCGCGAAGCCGGAGAGGATCGCGCCGGCGACGAAGTACGGCGGGAAGACCGTGGCGTGCCACCCCGGCAGGTTGGCGGTCGCGAAGTCGCTCGCGACGATGCTGTGGACCGAGACGACGAGCGGCGTCGCGAGGCCGGCGAGGAGCCCGTAGCCGATCCGCCACCGCCGCCACGCCGCGGCGGAGCCGCTCCAGCCGAGGGCGAAGACGGCATAGACGCGGCGGCGGCGCAGCGTCGGCGCGCGATCGCGGAGGGTGGCGAGATCGGGGACGAGGCCGAGGTACCAGAAGAGGAGGGAGACGAGGAGGTACGTCGCGACCGCGACGACGTCCCACGTGAGCGGGCTCCGGAACTGAGGCCACATATCCATCGTCGCGGGATAGGGCATTAGCCAATAAAAGAACCAAGGGCGGCCCATGTGGAGGAGCGGAAAGAGCCCCGCCTGCGCGACGGCGAAGAGCGTCATCGCCTCCGCAAATCGATTGATCGACGAGCGCCATTTCTGCTCGAGCAAGAGCAGAAATGCCGAGATGAACGTCCCGGCGTGGCCGATGCCGATCCACCAAACGAAGTTGGTAATCCCGAACGCCCAGACGTTGGGGACGTTGTTGCCCCAGACGCCGATGCCGGTCGTGACCGTATATGCGATCGCGGCGAAGAGCCCGAGCGTGCCGGCGAAGGTGACGGCGAGCGCGGCGACCGTCCAGCGCGGCGGCGCGAGGACGCCGCGGAGGAGGTCGTCCGTGAGCTCGCCCTCCGGGCGCACCTTCGCGAGGACGGCGGCGCTCATCCGAGCTCCGGGTTCGGGTTCCTGATCTTGGCGAGGTAGCGCACGCGCGGCTCGGTGCCGAGCTCCTCGAGCGCGGCGTAGGCGCGATCGCTCGCGGCGAGGCGCGCGACCGGGGCGCGTTCGTCCTCGAGGTCGCCGAAGACGATCGCCTCCGCGGGGCAGGCCTGCTGGCACGCCGTGAGCGGCGCGGCGGGCGCGTGCGCGCGGAGGCGCTGGACACAGAAGGTGCATTTCTCGATCACGCCGCGCTCGCGCACCGTGACGTCGGGGTTGTGCGCGAGCTCCTCCGTCTTCGTCTCGGCCCGGTGGTAGTCGAACCAGTTGAAGCGCCGGACCTTGTACGGGCAGTTGTTCGAGCAGAACCGCGTGCCGACGCAGCGGTTGTAGGTCATCTCGTTGATGCCGTCGGGGCTGTGCGTCGTCGCCCCGACCGGACAGACGTACTCGCAGGGCGCCTTCTCGCAGTGCTGGCACAGCATCGGCTGCGCGATGAGCTCGTCGCCCGCGACGTAGCGATCGATGCGGAGCCAGTGCATCACGCGCCCGCGCAGCACCTCCTCCGCGCCGACGGAGGGCACGTTGTTCTCGGCCTGGCACGCCACCGTGCACACGCCGCAGCCGATGCAGCGCGAGAGGTCGATCACCATCCCCCACTGCGGGCCTTCGTGCCGCGGCGGCTGGTAGAGCGTGAGCGCGCGGCGACGCGGGGGCGGCTTCCGCGCGCGCTCCTCCGCGAGCGTGCGGTGCTGCGCGATGTGCTCGCCCCTCCCGGCGAGGTCGTGATGGAGCTGCACGAGCGGGAGCGGGACGCGCGCGCCGGTCTTCGTCACGACGAGGCCCGTGCCCGCGCCGATCGCGGCGGCGTCCACGCCGTGGCCGCGTCCCCAGCCGAGGTTGAGGCCGACGACGTCGTCGGCCTGGCCCGCGACGACGAGGGCGGGGGCGCGGACCACCCGCGCGTGCCCGCCCTCGCGTCCGAGCTCGACCTCGTCGCCGTCGGCGAGGCCGAGCCGCGCCGCCGCCGCCGGCGAGAACGTCGCCGCGTTCGTCCACGTCAGCGTCGTGACCGGCTGCGGCAGCTCGAGGAGCCACGCGTTGTCGGCGAAGCGCCCGTCGTGGAGGCGTGGATCGAGCGGCGTCACGAGCTCGATCCCGGGCGCCGGCGCGCGCGCCTCCGCTCTCGCGCGCGCGACGACGGCGGACGGATCGAGCTCCGGCGTCACGGTCGCGAGCGCGCTGCCGTCGACGACGCCGCGCCGGAGCGCCCGCCGCCACGCGCGATCGTCGGCGAAGCGCCCGCGCACGAGTGCGTACGCGCCCGCGCCGCCCGCGAAGAGCGCGAGGACGTCGAGCGTGGTGCGCCCGCCGAAGAGCGGCGCGATCAGCGGCTGGACCACGCTCGTCGTCCCGTCGAACGCGCGCGCGTCGCCCCACGACTCGAGCGGATGCGCCTCCGCGAGCGTGACGGTCGCCCCCGCCGCGGGGTAGAGCGAGAGGCACGCGGTCCGCGGCGCGGTGAGCGAGAGGCGCGATGGATCGACCCCACAATGGACGACCGTGCTGGCGCCGCCGGCGGGCGCGTCGTGGCTCTTCTCGCCCGCGTCGAGGATCGGCGACGGCGCGTACGTCACCGTGCTCGCCACGTTTCCGAGGAACGCGTTCAGCGCGTGCGCGACCGCGTGCACGAGGGCAGGCTGATCGTCGCCCGCGATCACGGCGGAGCGCCCGCGACGGGCGAGGAGGTCGCGCGCGATCGCGCGGAGCTCCGGCGTCGGCGCGACCGGCGCCGGGCCGAGCCCGACGAGGCCGGCGAGATCGAGCGCGCGCGCGAGGACGTCCACCGCGCGCACGCGGACGCGGTGATCGGCGACGCTGCTCGTGATCGTCACGAGCGGTCCCAGCGCGTAGAGCCGGCTCGGATCGGCGGAGCCGCGGCGCGCGGCGAGATCGCGCGCGAGGCGGAGCCGCTGCGGACCGCGGCCGAGGAAATCCGCGTCGAGCGCGACGACGACATCGGCGCGGCGGAGGTCGTAGCGCGGCTCGAGCACGCGCCCGAAGGCGACGCGCGCCCCCTCCCACGCCGCGCGCGGTGAGCCGATGGAGTGGAACGCGACGCGCACGTCGGGGCGCCGCGAGCGGATCGCGTCGACGAGCGCGGCGACGGACGGCGACGACGTTGGCTCGAGCACGAGCGTGACGTCGCGCGCGGCGCGGAGCTCGGCGGCGGCGCGGTCCCAGCCGTCACCGCGCGCGCGGCGCGGATCGTAGAGCGATCGGATCGCCGCTTGCTCGAACGCGCTCGTCGCGCCGAGCGAGGCCGGGTGATCGGGGTTGCCCTCGACCTTCGTCGGCCGTCCTTCGTGGCTCTCGACCAGCGTGCCGGTCGCGTAGCCGTCGAGCACCGACGCCGTCGCGTAGTAGCGCGGCTTCCCCGGCGTCACCTCCGGCGGCCGCTGCGCGTAAGGCAGGATCTCCTCGCGCGGCGCGCGTGTGCACGCCGCGAGCGCGAAGCTCGATCCGAGCCAGCCGAGGAGCTCGCGGCGCGCGATCATCGGTGGCACGTCGAGCAGTGGACGAGGGACCGCACCGGCGCGGCGGGCTCGCTCGTCTCGTCCCGCTCCCAGTCCATGTCCGTGATTCGATCGAGCGGGCGGAGCTCGGGCTTCGGATCGCGATGGCAGTCGAGGCAGAAGTCCATCGTCAGCGCGCGCGCGGCGAAGACCTGACCCATGCGATCGACGCGCCCGTGGCACGTGACGCAGCCGACACCTTGGGTCGTATGCGCGGCGTGATCGAAGAAGACGAAGTCGGGGAGGGCATTCGTTCGTTGCCAGCGGAGCGGCGTGTCGGTGAGCGCGCTCGCGCGCACGGAAGCGAGCTCGGGGCTGTCGGTCCAGATCTGGGCGTGGCAGCCCATGCAGAGCGACGTCGCAGGCACGCCGGCGACCGGTGCACGCAGCGCGCCATCGTGGCAGTAGACGCAGTCGATCGCGGCGTCGCGGACGTGGTGGCGGTGGTCGAACTTCACCGGCTGCGTCGCCGGCTCGCCCGCGCCGGTCGCGTAGGGCGTGCGCGCCCACACGATCGCCGCCGCCGGCGCGCCGGCGAACGAACAAGAGAGCGCCGCGATCGCGACCCAGTAGACCGAGTTCGCGGACGCCGGGAAGAGGTTCACCGCGCCATCACCGCGCCGTCACGCTTCGGCGCGCCGTTCGCTCCCCCGGTTGCGGTCGTGCTCGCCGACGCGGCGCGGCGCCTGCGAATACTGCGGGCAGTCGTCGCTCGGCAGGAGCTTCGGGTCGGCGCCGTCGCTGCTCTTCGCCATGCGCTTGATCGCCGCGTAGCGGACGAGGCCGGAGGCCTCCTTCGCCGCGACGTAGACGCCGGCGGCGGCGACGCCGTAACCGAGGAACCTCGCCGCCTTTACGATCAACCGAGCTGTTGCACGTTTCATCGAACCGTCTCCTCTGTTTGTTTCCTGCGGATTGCCTCCGCGATCATCCGAGCGGCCGCGGGAATGGCGCGCTCCACGTCGCTCGTCATCCCCATCTCCGCGCGCGGCTCCTCCACCTCGCAGCCGAGGACGAGCACGGGCGGGAGCTCCGCGCCGAGCGACTTCGCCGTGAGCATCACGGAGTAGAGGTCCATCCCATGCGCGTCGCGTGCGCCCCGGGCGACGTCGCCCTCTTCGCGCGCCGGCTCGATCAGGTGGAGCGTGCCCGGCGCGCCGCGGGAGGGGATCACGTCGACCGCGATGAGGAGGTCGTAGCCGTCGACGAGGTCGTAGGCGAGGTGGAGCCCGCGGATCCCGACGTCGCGCACGACGACGTGGGCGTCCTCCGCGAGCCCGGCGCCGCTCTGTCGAAGGTGCTGCGCGACGGCGACGCCGAACCCGTCGTCTCCGAAGAACACGTTGCCGATCCCGGCGACGAGGACGCGCATCGTCATGACGCGACCTCGAGCGGCTCGATCTCGTCGGTGTAAAACCAGAGGTAGCGTCCGAACCAGCGGTTCATCTCGGCGGCGGGATCCTCGTCGACGATCACCGCGATCCAGCCGTTGCCCTCGAAGTCCTCGCGCACGTCCTCCACCGTCGCGACGCGACCGTCGACGAACATGTCTTGCGCGTCGCTCCGGCGCCGCTTCGCGCCGAGGCGGATGCGGACGCGGCTCCCGCGAGCGACGCTCGTGCCCGCGACGCGGAGCGATCGGATCGCGCCGTGGAGGCGGTTCATGTCGTCGGCGGAGATGTCGTCCGACCGCGCGACGAGCGCGGCGGCGCGGGGATCGGTCGCGCGCGCCTGCCGCTTCTCGTCCTCCGTCAGCGTCATCGTGCGGAGGGTGAGCATCTCGTCCATCTCCGTCGCGTCGAAGAAGTCGCCCTTCGACTCCGGCGCGATCGCGGGCCAGTCGTAGAGGATGATCGGGGAGCCGAGGACGGTGCTGCGATCGCCGGGGCGGCCGACGAGGACGGGGAACGCGCGCTCGTTCGCGCAGCTCTCCGCCGCCGCGCGCGCGTGCTCGGGCGGCTCGAGGAGCGACACGAGCGCGCCGTGCTCGACGTGGAGGAGGACATGCGCGCCGACGAGGGACGCGCGGAGGGCGCGATCGCGATCGAGGCTCGGATCGTCGTAGGGCGTCACGTTCGCGACGTGGACGTGGAGCTTCCACACGTCCGCGCCGGCGCGCGCGCTCTGGAGCGAGAGCTCGCCGCGGAGCCGCTCCGTCCGCCGAACGACGCGCCCGGCGACGGCGCCCGCGCCGTCCAGCACCGTCTCCGTCGTCGTCTCCGCCTCCCAGCCGAAGGCGAGGCGCGCGCGATCGCCGGGCGGGAGCGCGAAGTCGACCTCGCGCTCGATCGCCTCGTCCCACGCGAGGTGGAGCGCGGCCCCGACGTCGAGCTCGTCGGCGTCGACGAAGCGCGCGCCGTCCCAGCGCTCGACGGAGCGGCGGCGGAGCTGGAGGAAGCGGACCTTGCCGCGCACCGCCAGCTCGGCGCCGCCCACCGCGGGGACCTCCACCGTCATCGACGACGCCTCGGCCCCGCCCGCGCGCGTGAAGCCCTCCGGCGCGACGACGCCGAACTGGAAGCGGAAGCGGTTCTTCCGCGACGACGCGCGGTACGGGTAGAGGATGAGGCCCTCGTAGAGGACCGTGTCGGCGACGCGCCGTGCGTCTTCGAAGCTCACGAGAGGGCCTCCTTCCGTCTCCGCTCCTTGATCGCCTCGGCGCCGAGGAGCTCGCGCATCACCGCGTCCCAGGTCGGGAGCGCGCGCGACGACTTGAACGTCACGAGGGCGTCGAGGACGTCGCGCCCGAGCCGCAGCCATCCTTGCTGCGGGAAGAACGCGTCCATCGTCGCGCGCCACGTCGCGACGGGGAGATCGAACGCGGCCTCGCGGTCCCACGGCAGCATCGACACCGAGAAGCCGCGCTCGCTCGCGACGAACACGGTGCCGCGGAAGAGGAAGCGCACGGGGACCGCGCCGTCGCGCATCGCGTGGAGGTACTTGCTCGCCGCGACGTCGAGGTCGTACGTGCACGGCACCGCGACGTCGATCTCGGTGCTCCCCTCGAAGGCCGGCACCATGCGCGCGACGTCGGCCCAGTGGAGCGGGCGCAGCGTCTGCCCCCAACGCCCCGGCTCGCCGAAGACCTCGCCGAGCGCGTGCTGCTCGTCGGGATCGTGCCGGCGACGCGCGGGCTCGAGCCGGAGCTGGGCCTGGAGCGCGATCGCGTGGATGTGCGCGCCGGACGGCTCCTCGATCCGGAGCCCGAACACGATCGTCGGCGCGGCCGCGTGCGGATCCGCGCGCGCGCCGGTCACGCGGAACCCGATCATGACGCCTCCGGGGCGAGGACCGCCGCGTGATCGCGGAGCGCGGCGAGGTGCTCGGCGACGGCGGCGCGTCCCTCGTCGCCGCCGTCGAGGCCGCGCCAGCGACGGCGCACGCGGCCGACGAGCGCGTAGCACGCGTGGATCGGGACGAGCACGCAGTCGCCGCCGTTCCCGTCAGGGCCCGCGTCGAAGCTCACGAGGAGCGCCTCGACGTCGTCCTCGAGCACGCGCGCGAGCGGCGTGCGCGCGGCGATCGCCTCCCACGTCTCGAGCGGGAGCAACGACTCCACCGGTCCGGCCGGGCTCGGGTACGCCGCCGTCCATCCGCCCGCAGCGGTGCTGCGGAAGAAGAAGGCGATCCCGACCGGGATCCCGAGCGCCTCCCACTCGTGATGCTCGAGGCGGAACGACGGATCGCGGAGGTGACGTTCCGGGACCGCGCGCCACCGCGTCCGCGCCGGATGTCCGTCGTTCGTGGGGGACGGCGGGCGCGCGAAGAGGAGCGCGCACGGCCGGCACGCGCAGGCGAGCGCGCGCCGATCGACGTCGGCGAGGTGAGCGTGATCGCGATCGAGCGGCGCGCCGCAGAGCTCGCAGCCGTGCGCGGAGCGTGAAACGTGCCGCCGCGTGACGAAGGGCTGGAGCGCGCCGAAGAGCGTCATCGCGCGACCTCTTCACCGTCCGCTTGCGGCGGGCGCTTTCGGTGGAGCTGGACGAGGTCGCGCCCCGGCGAGGCCGCGAACGCGCCGTCGCGCGTGATCTCGACGCGCTCGAGGTCGGGCGCGGCGTCCTCGATCGCGCGCCGGAGGGCCGCCTCGAGGCCGGCGCCGCCGAGCGGGCTGCTCCGCCAGTCGCCGGTGACGCGGACCGCGAGGACGCCGTGCGCGACGAGCCCGTGCTCGATCCTGCCGCTCGAGACCTCCGCCCCCGCGGCGCGCCGCACGTGCTCGATCGCGCGCGCGACGCGCTCTTCGAGCGGCACGGGATGGAGCCCGTGGAGGAGGAGCACGCTCGCGACGACGGGATCGTCGGAGAGGCGCGCGCGGGCGTCGTCGTCGAGCGGTCCCTTCTCCGCGAGCGCGCCGAGGGTGCGCGCGAACGCCTCGCCGTACACGCTCGTGAGCGCCGCGACGAGCTCCTGGACGCGCGCCCACGCCGCCGGTGCGATCGACGCTCGAAGGTCGGCGAGGAGCTGCTCGATCCGCTCGCTCGCGCGGCGCATCTCGTCGCTCATCGCGGCACCACGAAGTGGGAGGGAGAGTGAACGACCGCGATCTCCTTGCCCTCGCCGAGCCACATGTGGACGCCGCAGGGGAGGCACGGATCGAAGCTCCGCACCGTGCGCAGGATGTCGATCCCCTTGAAGTCGTCCTGGCCGTTCTCCTCGAAGATGGGGCAGCCCTGGACCGCGTCTTCGTAGGGGCCGGGCGTGCCGTAGGTGTCGCGCGGAGAGGCGTTCCACGGCGTCGGCGGGTAGGGGTGGTAGTTCGCGATCTTGCCGCCGCGGATCACCATGTGATGGGAGAGGACGCCGCGGACGGCCTCGGTGAAGCCGCAGCCGATCGCCTCCTTCGGGACCTTGAAGTCGTTCCAGGTTCGCGAGCTGCCTTTGCGCAGCTCCTCGAGCGCGCGCTCGGCGAAATAGAGGCCACACGCCGCGGCGTAGGCCTGGAAATACGAGCGCGCGCGGTTCCGCTCGATCGTGTTGGACCACGTGGGGACCTTCCACTCGAGCGTGACCGCCGGCTTCAGCGCCGTGCGCGGGAGCTCGATGCGGACGCTGTGGCCGGTGGCCTTGAGGTAGGGGAAGTCGACGAGCCCGGCGAGGGCGGTGGCCCAGAGGCGCGCGAGCGGTCCGCCGCCGGTGTCGAGCGCGAGGTGGTCCTTCCCGTCGAACCAGCGCGGGGACATGACCCAGGTGTAGTGCTTGTCGAAGTCGCGCTTCTGCGGCACCGGCAAGGTGTGCTGGTTCCAGGGGTGGCGCGGATCGACCTTGTTCCCGAGCGGGTCGTGGCTGACGAAGATCTCCTGCTCGTTCCAGTCCTTGTAGAAGGAGCTCCCGAGCAGGATGCGGAGGCCGAGGTTGATGTCGACGAGGTCGGTCGTGACGAGCTTGCCGTCGACGACGATGCCGGGGGTGACGAACATCCTTCGTCCCCACTTCGTCATATTTTCGTATTTGAAATCGCAGTGATCGGGGTCCTGGAATGCGCCCCAGCACCCCAGCAGAATGCGGCGATTGCCGACTTTCTCGTAACCGGGAATGGCCTCGTAGAAGAAGTCGAAGAGGTCGTCGTGGAGCGGGACCACCCGCTTCAGGAACTCGATGTAGCGCATCAGTCGAACGATGTAGTCGTTGAAGAGCTGCACCGTCGCCGGGGTGCCGATGCCGCCGGGATAGAGCGTCGACGGGTGGACGTGGCGCCCCTCCATCAGGCAGAACATCTCGCGCGTCATGCGGCTCATCTGGAGCGCCTCGCGGTAGAACTCGCCCTCGATCGGGTTCACCGCCTTCATGATGTCGCCGACCGTCGCGTAGCCGTGGGCCTCCGCGTTCCGCGCCGGCGTCTGCTGCGCGCGCTCCCAGACGCCGGGGTTGGTCTCGCGGACCATCTTTTCGCAGTAGTCGACGCAGACAAGGTTCTCCTGGAAGATGTTGTGGTCGAACATGAACTCGGCCGCTTCGCCGAGGTTGATCATCCACTCCGCGAGGTGGGGCGGCGTCACGCCGTAGGCCATGTTCTGCGCGTAGCAGGAGCAGGTGGCGTGGTTGTCTCCGCAGATGCCGCAGATGCGGCTCGTGATGAAGTGGGCGTCGCGCGGGTCTTTGCCCTTCATGAAGATGCTGTATCCGCGGAAGATCGACGACGTGCTGTGGCACTCGGCGACGACCTTGTTCGCGAAATCGATCTTCGTATAAATCCCGAGGCTCCCGACGATGCGGGTGATCGGGTCCCAGTGCATCTCGACGAGGCCGGATTTGGTGCCGCCGTTCGTGGTCGTATTTGCCATTTCGTCCTCCCGCTCACCAAATCGGTTTGTAGCCGGTCGAGAGCGTGCTCCCGCGCTTTCGCCATTTCGTCTCGGTGTCGACCGTCTTCTTCGTGATTTCGCGGAGCGACCGGATCATCCCGCCGTAGAGCTTCACCGCGGTCGACGACACGCTCCCGCCCGGCGGCTCATCCATGAACGGCATGAACATGTCGGGGAACCCCGGCATCGTGCAGCCGATGCAGATGCCGCCGACGTTGGGGCAGCCGCCGAGCCCGTTCATCCACCCCCGCTTCGGGACGTTGCACTTCACGACCGGGCCCCAGCACCCGATCTTCACGAGGCACTCCACCGTGCCGTACTCCTTCGTGAACTGCCCTTGCTCGTAGAAGCCGGCGCGGTCGCAGCCCTCGTGGACGGTGAGCGAGAAGAGCCAGGTCGGGCGCAGCTTGTCGTCGAGCGGGATCATCGGCGCGTTGCCGTTCACCTGCTGGAGCAGGTAGTGGATCGTCTCGGAGAGGTTGTCGGGCTGGATCGGGCAGCCCGGCACGCAGACGATCGGGAGCCCCGCCTTCGTCCGGAAATTCCAGCCGAGGTAGTCGGGGAGCCCCATCGCGCCGGTGGGGTTGCCCTCCATCGCGTGGATGCCGCCGTAGGTCGCGCAGGTCCCGACCGCGATGATGGCGGTCGCCTTCGGCGCGAGCCGATCGATCCACGCGCAGGTCGTCCGCGGCTGACCGGTCGCGGGGTCGTTGCCGAAGCCCGCCCAGTACCCTTCCTTCTTCGTCTCCTCGTTCGGGATCGATCCTTCGATGACGAGGACGAAGGGATCGAGCTCCCCGCGCTCGGCCTTGAAGAACCAATCCATGAACTCGTCGCCGACCTGGTAGTCGATGAGCGGCCAGTGGAACTGGACCTTCGGCAGGCCCGGGAGCGCGCCGAGCGCGATCTCCTCGATGCTCGGCTGGGTCGCGGCGGTGAGCGCGACGGAGTCACCGTCGCAGCTCAATCCTGCGTTGATCCAGAGGACGTGGACCACGGTCTCCGGTTTCTTCGCTTCAGCGCTCATCGTGACAGCTCCTTCTCCAACTCCGCTCGTTCGTTTCGAATCCAGCCGTAGAGCGCCTCGAGCCCCGCGCCCGTCCGCACCGAGAGCGGAAAGACCTGGAGGCCCGGATTGACCTTGTGCGCGTTCGCGAGGCACCGGTCGACGTCGACGTCGAGGTGCGGGACGAGGTCGGTCTTGCTCAGCACGACCACGTCGGCCGCGCGGAACATGTGCGGGTACTTGAGCGGTTTGTCCTCGCCCTCCGTCACCGAGAAGACGACGACCTTCGCGCGCTCGCCGAGGTCGAACATCGCCGGGCAGACGAGGTTTCCGACGTTCTCGATGAAGAGGATCGAGCCGCGCGCCGGCTCGAGCTCGCGCATCGCGGCGCCGACGCGCTCGGCGTCGAGGTGGCAGCCGGCGCCGGTGTTGATCTGCACCGCCCGGCAGCCCGTCGCGCGGATCCGCTCGGCGTCGTTCTCGGTCTCTTGGTCGCCTTCGATCACCGCGAGCGGGGCGTCGCGCTCGAGCTCCTTGATCATCCGCTCGAGGAGCGCGGTCTTCCCGGCGCCGGGCGAGCTCATGAGGTTCAGCGCGAGGATGCGCTGCGCGTCGAAGAAGCCGCGGTTCCGCTCGGCGAGTCGGTCGTTCTTCGCGAGCACGGCCTGCTCCATCCGGATCACCTTGTCGTCTTCGTGATGATGGTGGTGGTGATCGTGATGGTGGTGATCGTGGTCATGGTGGTGATGACCGTGCCCGCTCGTGTCTGCACATCCGCAAGTCCCGCACATGATCAGGCGACCTCCACGTCTTGAATGACCAGCTCCTGGCCGGCGAGGATCGCGACCCTCGCCGAACCGCACGCGCAGAGAGGAAGGCCGTCGCTCATCGCGAAGACGTCGTCGCACTCTTCGCAGCGGGCTTTGGCGGCGACGGGCTCGATCTCGAGCGCGGCGCCCTCGAGCGACGTCGACTGCGTCGCGACGTCGAAGCAGAATCGCATCGCGTCCGGCACCACCGCGACGAGCGCGCCGACGCGGAGGCGGACGCGGACGACGCGACGCGCGCCGAGCCGCGCGCTCACTTCGTCGACGACGCGCTGGACGATCGCGAGCTCGTGCATCTCATGACCGTAGGTCGAACTCCCGATCTGTCGAAGGCTGATTTCGTCTCGATGAAGGCTATTTGCAATTTGAAACAGGTATTGCAGTGATCGGATGACGACGGGATCGGGCGACGCGCGGTCATCCGTCTCATGTCGTCGAGTGCTACGGCGTGTCCGTCGCACTTCGAACTTCGATGTCGCGTTGATCCGAATTGCAGTCGGGGTCAGGATCGATGGATGGGCGCCGCCGTCACGAGCCGTCGTCGACTGCGTGTTCGCGGCACCGTCCAAGGCGTCGGGTTCCGGCCGTTCGTGTATCGGCTCGCGCACGAGCACGGCCTCGACGGCTTCGTCCGCAACGACGGCGCGGGCGTGTGGATCGAGGTGGAGGGGACGACGCGCGGGCTCACGCGCTTCGAGGCGCTGCTGCGTGACGAGCCGCCCCCGCTCGCGCGCATCGTCTCCGTCGACGCCGACGACGTGCCGTCACGCGGCGGCGCGGGCTTCCGCATCGTCGAGAGCGCCTCCGCGCCGTCGACGCGCGCGCTCGTCCCGGCCGACGTCGCGCCGTGCGACGACTGCCTGCGCGAGCTCTTCGATCCGCGCGACCGCCGCCATCGCTACCCGTTCATCAACTGCACCGCGTGCGGCCCGCGCTACACGGTCGTGACGGCCCTCCCATACGACCGCGCGCGCACGACGATGAGCGCCTTCCCGCTCTGCGCCGAGTGCCACGCCGAATACGAAGACCCGACCACCCGCCGCTTCCACGCCGAGCCCACCGCATGCACGACCTGCGGCCCCTCCCTCCGCCTCATCGCCCCGACCACGCGAGCATCGACCGCACGCGGGGAGGAACCGCATGCGCTTGCGGAGGGAGGTGCTCCGTTCGCGCGTGAGGATGGGGCGCGTGTGTTTTCGGAGGGCGGTGCTCGGTTCGCGCGTGAGGATGGGGCGGGGGGCCTTGCGGTGCGTGGTGTTCAGGCTGTGCGCGAGGGCGCGCTTCGGGGCGCGGTGCGCGCGATCGCGGCGGGGGGCGTCGTGGCGGTGAAGGGGGCGGGGGGGTATCTGCTCGCGGTGGACGCGTGGAACGCGGCGGCGGTGGCGCGGCTCCGCGCGCGGAAGCGGCGGCCGGACAAGCCGTTCGCGCTCATGGCGCGGGGGCTCGCGGAGATCGAGGCGCTCGCGCACGTCTCCGTCGTCGAGCGCGCGGCGTTGCTCTCGCCGGCGCGGCCGATCGTGCTCCTCCGTCTCCGCGACGGCGTCGATGCGCCGGAAGGGGTCGCGCCGCGGCTCCGCGAGATCGGGATGATGCTCCCGTCGACGCCGCTCCATGCGCTCCTCCTCGCGGACGGTCCCCCGCTCCAGGTGATGACGAGCGGCAACGCGCGCGACGAGCCGATCGCGAAAGACGACGAGGACGCGTTCGCGCGGCTCGGCTCGATCGCGGACGTCTTCCTCGCGCACGACCGCCCGATCCATACCCGCGTCGACGACTCCGTCGTACGCGTGACCGGAGGCGCGACGCAGCTCCTCCGCCGCGCGCGCGGCTTCGTCCCCGAAGCTCTCGCGCTCCCGAAAGCGCCCGCGTTCCCAAAGGAGAGCGAGAGCGCGCACCCGGAGGCGCTCGTGTTGCCTGTCGTGGGGCCGGCCGTTCTTGCGGTGGGGGCCGACCTCAAGAATGCGGTTTGTCTCACGCGTGGCGGGGAGGCGTTTCTTTCTCAGCATGTCGGGGACCTCGCGGCGCCGGCGGCGCTCGACTTCTTCGTCGAGACGATCGACAAGCTCGCCGGCTTCCTCGACGTCCGCCCCGCGCACGTCGCGCACGACCTCCACCCGGAGTACCGGTCCACGCGCTGGGCGCTCGCGTGCGGGCGCGCGCTCGTGCCGGTTCAGCATCACCACGCCCACGTCGCGTCGTGCCTCGCCGAGCATGGGCGCGTCGGGCCCGCCATCGGCGTCGCCTTCGACGGCACCGGCTGCGGGCCCGACGGCTCGCTCTGGGGCGGCGAGCTCCTCGTCTTCGACCTCGCCGGCTTCCGCCGCGCCGGTCACCTCCGACCGCTCGCGCTCCCCGGCGGGGAGGCCGCCATCCGCGAGCCGTGGCGCCTCGCGCTCGCCGCGCTCGTCGACGCGGGCGTCGGCGACGGCGTCATCGCCGACGTCCTCGCGGACGTCGCTCCCTCGAAGCGCGCGCTCGTCGAGCGCATGATCGCGCGCGCCGTCGCGACACCCCACGCGACCGGCGCCGGTCGCTGGTTCGACGCCGTCGCCGCGATCGCCGGCGGCGCGCGCGCGATCTCCTACGAAGGCCAGGCCGCGATCGAGCTCGCGGCCGCGGCGACGAACGCGCCGTACGACCTCGCGTTCCACGGCGCCGAGCCGTACGAGCTCGCGTTCCACGGCGCCGAGCCGTACGAGCTCGCGTTCGATGGCGGCGAGCCGTTCGTCGTCGACCTCCGGCCGACCGTGCGCGCGATCGCGGCCGACGTCGTCGCGGGGGCTTCGCGCGGCGCGGTGTCTGCCCGCTTCCACGAGACCGTCGCGCGCGCGATCGCGCTCGCGTGCCGTCGCGTCCGCGCCGCGACGCGGATCGGGCTCGTCGCCCTCTCGGGCGGGTGCTTCCAGAACCGCCTCCTGTCCGAGCGCGCCGCGGCGCTGCTCGGCGCGGACGGCTTCGAGGTTTTCGTCCATCGCCGCGTGCCGCCGAACGACGGCGGCGTCGCGTTCGGACAAGCAGCGATCGCGAGCTGTCGCCTCTGGCGGCGACGAAACCGAAAGGGTGGGTGACGAACGTGTGCCTTGGCATTCCCGGAGAAGTGATCGACGTCCGTGACCTCCACGGCGTTCGCTACGGAACGGTGCAGTTCGCGGGCGTGACGCGCGACGTGTGCCTCGAGTGTCAGCCCGACGTCGCGCCCGGCGACTTCGTGCTCGTCCACGTCGGCTTCGCGATCGCGAAGATCGACCGCGAGGAGGCGGCGCGCGCGTGGCGCGTGCTCGAGGAGATCGGAGAGCTCAACGACCTGTTCGCGAACGGTGAAGAGAGGGGAGGCGTGTCATGAAGTACGTCGACGAATACCGGAACAGCAAGGTCGCCGCCGCGCTCGCGAAGCGCATCGGCGAGGTCGCGTCGCGCCCGTGGGTGCTGATGGAGATCTGCGGAGGTCAGACCCACTCCATCGTCCGTTACGGCATCGATCGCATCCTGCCGCGCGAGGTGGAGCTCGTGCACGGGCCGGGGTGCCCCGTCTGCGTGACGCCGCTCGAGACGATCGATCGCGCGCACGCGATCGCGCGCGAGCCGGACGTGATCTTCACGTCGTTCGGCGACATGCTCCGCGTCCCCGGCTCGGCGACGGACCTCCTCCAGCTCCGCAGCCGCGGCGCCGACGTCCGGATCGTGTACGCCCCGACCGACGCGGTCGCGATCGCGCGCGAGAACCCCGACAAACGCGTCGTCTTCTTCGGGATCGGCTTCGAGACGACCGCGCCCGCGAACGCGCTCGCGGTGTCGCAGGCGCGTCGCCTCGGGGTCGCGAACTTCTCGATGCTCGTCTCCCACGTGCGCGTGCCGCCGGCGATCGACGCGATCCTCGATGCGCGCGACAACCGCGTCCAAGGGTTCCTCGGCCCCGGCCACGTCTGCGCGGTGGTCGGCACCGAGGAGTACGAGGAGCTCACCGCGCGCCATCACGTCCCGATCGTGATCGCGGGCTTCGAGCCGATCGACCTGCTCGAGGGGATCCTCATGACGGTGCAGCAGCTCGAGGAAGGACGCGCCGAGACCGAGAACCAGTACAAGCGGACGGTGAAGCGCGAGGGCAACGCCGGCGCGCGGCGCCTCGTCGACGAGGTCTTCGAGGTCTCCGATCGCAAGTGGCGCGGCATCGGCCTCATCCCGCGCTCGGGCCTCCGCCTCCGCGAGGAGTACCGCGCCCACGACGCGGAGGCGCTCTTCGACGTGCAGGCGATCACGACCGCGGAGTCGACCGCGTGCATCAGCGGCCTCGTCCTCCGCGGGCTCAAGAAGCCGTCGGACTGCCCCGCCTTCGGCAAGACCTGTCGCCCGGAGCAGCCGCTCGGCGCGACGATGGTCTCGGCCGAGGGCGCGTGCGCGGCGTATTGGCAATACGGCCGCCGACCCGACCTCGAGGTCGCGCCGGGAGGCGAACATGCTTGATCCCAAGCTCGGCGACGCGCTCCTCGCGGCGACGTGTCCGGTCCCGATCGCGGACACGCCGACGGTCCTCCTCGGCCACGGCAGCGGCGGTCGCCTCACCGCGAAGCTCATCGAGGAGACGATGCTGCCCGCGTTCCGGAACCCGCTCCTCGAGCCGCTCGAAGACGCGGCGATCCTCGCCCCCGCCGCGGGCCGCATCGCGCTCACGACCGACTCGTACGTCGTGACGCCGATCTTCTTCCCCGGCGGCGACATCGGCGAGCTCGCGGTGAACGGCACCGTGAACGACCTCGTCGTGTCGGGCGCGAGGCCGCTCGCGCTCTCGCTCGCGTTCATCCTCGAGGAGGGCTTCCCGCTCGCCGACCTCGAGCGCGTCGTCGCGTCGGTGAAGCGCGCGGCGGAGCGCGCGCGCGTCCGCATCGCGACCGGCGACACGAAGGTCGTCGGCCGTGGCTCCGCCGACAAGGTCTTCATCAACACGTCGGGCGTCGGCGTCGTGCCGGAGGGGCGCGAGGTGTCGGCGCGCCGCGTGCGCGAAGGCGACGCGATCCTCGTCTCGGGGACGATCGGCGATCACGGCGTCGCGATCCTCTCCTGCCGCGAGGGGCTCGCGTTCGGCGGCGACCTCGCGAGCGACACCGCTCCGCTCGGCGATCTCGTCGAGTCCCTCCTCGCCGCGTGCCCCACCGTCCACGCGATGCGCGATCCGACGCGCGGCGGCGTCGCCGCGACCGTGGTCGAGATCGCGTCGCGGGAGAAGGTGGGGATCGAGCTCGACGAGGAGCTCCTGCCGGTGCGCGACGTCGTGCGCGGCGCGTGCGAGATGCTCGGGCTCGATCCGCTCCTCGTCGCGAACGAAGGCAAGCTCGTCGCGTTCGTGCCGGAGAAGGACGCCGCGATCGCGCTCGCGGCGATGCGCGCGCACCCGCTCGGACGAGGCGCGGCGCGGATCGGCCGCGTCACGCGCGAGCACCCCGGCGTCGTCTGGACGCGGACGCCGATCGGCGGCGCCCGCATCCTCGAGCTCCCCTACGCCGAGATGCTGCCGCGCATCTGCTAGACGTCGTCCGCGCCCTCGGCTTCGGACTCGCTCTCGGCCGCGCCGCGCATCGGGCCGCGGAGCAGGACGCGGCCGCCGGCGAGGCCGAGGACCATCGCGAGGACGGAGGCGACGAGGATCCCTGTCTTCGCGGAGGCGAGCTCCGTCTCGCTCGGGAACGCGAGGGTCGCGACGAAGAGGGAGATCGTGAAGCCGATCCCGGCGATGAGGCCGAGGACGGAGAGCTCGCGCCATCCGACGCCGCGCGGGAGCGCGACGAGGCGCGTCCGCACGGCGATCGCGCACGCGGCGAGGATCCCGAGCGGCTTGCCGGCGAGGAGCCCGGCCACGATGCCCGCGCTCACGACGCTGAAGGAGGAGCCGCGGATCGAGACGCCGGCGTTGACGGCGGCGAAGAGGGGCATCACCCCGAACGCGACCCAGGGATGGAGCGCGCGCTGCAAGCGCAGCGACGGCGACAGCGCCTCACGCTGCGCGAGGACGAGGTAAGACGCCTCGTGCGCGAGCGCTTCGTGGTCGCGCCCGCCTCCGAGCTTCGATTCGATGTGGTCCGCCGATCGACGGACGAGGTCGACGAGGCCCTCCGCGTCGAGGCGCGGGCGGACGGGGGTGAGCATGCCGACGAGCACGCCGGCGATGGATGGATGCACGCCCGCGCGGAGGAAGCCGTCCCAGACGAGGATCCCCGCCGGGAGGTAGAGGAACGCGCGGCGGATCCCGAGCCGCTGCATCGTCAAGATCGCCCCCGTGCCCGCGGCGAGGACGGCGAGGCCCGACACGTCGAGGCTGCTCGAGTAGAAGAGCGCGATCACTACGATGCCGCCGAGGTCGTCGATGATCGCGAGCGCGAGGAGCAGCACGCGCAGCGCGGGCGGCACCCGCTTGCCGAGCAACGCGAGGACCCCGACCGCGAACGCGATGTCGGTCGCCATCGGGACGCCCCATCCGCGGCGCGCCTCGGGATGCGCGGCGGCGATCGCCGTGTAGAAGAGCGCGGGCGCGAGCATGCCGCCCGCCGCCGCGACGATGGGCAGCGCCGCGCGCCGCCACGTCGCGAGCTCGCCCTCGTGGATCTCGCGCCGGATCTCGAGGCCGACGACGAAGAAGAAGACCGTCATCAGGCCGTCGTTGACCCAGAAGTGGAGCGGACGCTCGACGTTCAGCGCGCCGGCGCGGACGCCGAGCGGCAGGTCGACGAGGTGATGGTACGCGCCCGCCCACGAGGAGTTGGCGGCGGCGATCGCGGCGATCGCGGCGGCGAGGAGGACGACGCCGCTCGCGGCCTGGATCCGCAAGAACGACTCGATCGGCGAGACGAGGCGCTGCAGCCATCGCCGCGCCGCGGGCGATGCTTCTGGCGGGACAGGGAGATCGTGTTCGACGTGCTGCCGGGGACCCAACGCAAACCTCCCTGCAGCGTGCGCTGCACGAGAGGGTTGGCGGCCCGACCAACCTCACCGACCTGACGTGGACGCTCTCGCGCCACGGCACCCACGCCATCGAATAGACGAAGCGCGCCCGGCGTTCAAGCGCGTCTACGTCGCGTCGGGCGCGCCGGCGTCGGACGGCGCAGGAGGCGGGCGCTTCGGATCCGCGATCGTCGGCTTCGCGGTCGGGGCGAGCGGGGCCGTGTCCGGATCCGGCGCGGGCGCGCCTGCGTCGCCGGCGTAGCGCTTCGGATCGTAGCCGCTCGCGGCGGCGCAGGCGGCGCACGCGAGGAGCAGGAGCGGGAGCGCGAGGGCGAGGCGCGTCATCGCGCGACGTCCGGCGCGGGGTGCTCTCTCCACGCGGTCAAGAAATGGAGGTCGGGCGGATCGCCGTGGCACGTGGCGCAGTCGTGCTCGCGGCCGTCGGTGCGCTTCAGCTTGCCTTCGTAGACGTCGGTCATGAAGTCGGTGACCTTCGATTTGTCGCGGCGGTCGAGCACGAAGAGCGCGCCTTGATGGCACGAGTCGCAGTACGCGGGCTCGCCGTCGTCGAGCGCGACGACGCGCGTCAGCTCGTTGTACATGCGCTTCGCGACGCGCTTGCGCCGCGTGTCGGCCGCCCAGTCGACGCCGGCGTGGCAGTCGACGCACGCGACGCCGAGCGACTCGGTGAAGGTCCGCATCACCGCGAGCTTCTGGCGGCGATCGAGCGACTCGATCGGCGGCAGGTCCTTCGGGTCGAGCCCGGCCGCCCTCAGCTTGCCGCCGAGCGTGCTCGCGCGCACGGGCGGCATCGCGCCTTCGCCGCGCTTCGGCAGCGCGGCCTCCGTCGTGCTCGTCCGCGCAGGCGGCCGCGCCGGCGCGCCGCACGCCGCGAGCCAGACCGACAGAACGAGGAGCCCCGAGCCGACGCGCACGCCGCGAGGC
The DNA here is from genome assembly GCA_019637155.1 of Labilithrix sp. NCBI lineage: Bacteria > Pseudomonadati > Myxococcota > Polyangiales > Labilitrichaceae > Labilithrix > Labilithrix sp. The sequence continues at coordinate 247,071 of JAHBWE010000002.1, forward strand.
TACTCGATCCGGCCGCGGCGCGTCACTGCGTCGCCGCGCGCGCGACGAAGACGGTGGGCTCCTCGGAGGGGCCCTGCTCCACCGCGATCGGCTGCGCGAGCACGTCGCCCGGCTTCGCGCCGTCGGCGAAGCGCGTGAGCCCCGCCTTCACGTCGGCGGGGAGCCGCGACCGCGCGAGGTGCTCGCGCTCGACGACGATCGGCTTCGGCCGCTTCTCGTCCGCGCTCGCGGTCTCGCCGAGGACCGCGACGACGGCGTCCGCGATCGCGGCCCGCGCCGGCGCGCCGTCCTTCAACCGCGCCGCGAGCTCGCGCGCGAGCCGCTTCGCGAGGACGGGCGCCATCGCGTCCCGGTAGGCCCGCGCGACGAGCTCCTCCGACGGCTTCGACTTCTTGATGACGTGGAACCCGTCGTCGCTAGGGACGAGCGCCGGCGCGACCTCGCCCACCTTCAGCTTCGCGTAGGCGTCGCGGACCGGCTCGGCGAAGTCTCGCACCTTCTCGTCCGCGTGCTCGCGGGGGTCTTCGCTCGACTCGCGCGCGAGCTTGTCGAAGTCCTCGCCCTTCTTGATCCGGTCGAGCAAGGCTTGCGCCTTCTTCTTCGCCGCCGGGTCGCCCTTGCCCTTGATCAGGATGTGGCGGAACGACTGCGCCGGCGCGTCCTTCCAGGTCTCGAGCTCGAGCGGCATCGTCTTCGCGACCCACGGGATCCGGATCGCGACGACCTCGACGAAGAGCGGCGCGCGCGAGGCGGGGGCGGTGACGACGGGGCCCGGCGGGGTCGGCGGCGGCGCCGCCGCCGGATTCGGCGCCCCTCCGCAAGCGACGACGAACGCGAGCGAAGACGCGAGCGCCCTCACGCGACGTACCGGCGCACGACGTCCTCGAGGCGCTCCTCTTCGTCCTCCTCGAGGTCCCCGACCGCGAGCACGTTGAGGCGGTCGGGCGTCGCGAGCATCGCGGCCAGGTCCTGGATCTGCTTCGCCGTCACCGCGGCGTTGCGCGCGATGCGCTCCTCGATCGACTCGTGGCGATCGAAGAGGATCCCCGCGGCGTAGAAGCCGGCGAGCTCCTCCGGCGAGTCCATCATCGAGCGCATGTCCCAGCGGTGACGGCGGCGCGCCTTCTCGAGCTCCTCCGGCGTGGGGCCGGTGCGCGCGAGCTCGCGGAAGAGGCCCGTGATCTCCTCCGCCACCGTCGCCGCCCGCGCGTGCTGCACGCCCGCCGCGAAGTCGACGATGCCGTCGTCGTCGTAGCCGTCGTACTGCGCGCTCACGTCGTAGCAGAGGCCCTTGTCGTCGACGACGCGGTGGTAGAGCCGCGTCGACATGCCGTCGTCGAGGAGCCGCATCATCATGTCCATCACGTGCCGCTGCGGCGCGACGTCGGGCACGGCGCGGAAGCAGACGCGGAGCTCGGTCTGGCTCGAGACGTTCTCGACGACGTCGAAGCGCGCCGCCTTCTGCGCGTGCTTCGGCGGCGCGCTCGTCACGCGCGTGCCCTTCGGCAGGCGTCCGAAGTGCTCCGCCGCGAGCTCGAGCGCGCGATCGGGGCCGACGTTGCCCGAGAACACGAGCACGGAGTTCGCCGCGTTGTAGTGGCGCGCGTGGTGCGCGACGAGCATCTCGCGGTCGAAGGAGCGGACGCGCTTCTCGTCGCCGGTGATCGTGAAGCCGAGCGGGTGATCGGGGTAGATCATCTCGCGCGACAGGTTGTCGGCGTCGACCTGACGGCCCTCGTCGTCGAGGTCCTCCAGGATCTCCTCGCAGACGATCTCCTTCTCGACGTCGATGTCCGCGAAGGTCGGCGACGTCATCACGTCGGCGAAGAGCGCGGTCGTGGGCTCCAGCGTCTCGGCCGGCAGCGTGACGGAGAAGACGCCGAAGTCGACCTGCGTCGCGGCGTAGAGGTAGCCGCCGAGGCCCTCGAAGGCGAGGTTCACGTCGTGCGCGTGCGGCAGCCGCGGCGTGCCGCGGTAGAGCATGTGCTCGAGGAAGTGGGAGAGGCCGTTCTCCTTCGCCGTCTCGAAGCGGGAGCCGACCCGGACGTAGAGCGCGACGTGCGCGCGATGGAGCGCGGGCTGCGGAGCGACGACGACCGGCAGCCCGTTCGCGAGCGTGTGGAACCGCGCGGCCTCGAGGCCTGCCATGGGGCGGCCTTACTCGTCGTCCTCGTCGTCGCGCGACGCGCCGCCGTCGCCCTTCGGGGCGCCGAACAGGTTGTTCGTGTCGACCTTGATCTCCTGCTTCGACGACTCGCGCAGGCGGCGCACGTAGTACGCGAGCGCCTCGTTCTGCTTCGCCGCGAGGAGCGACGCCGCGTACGTGTCGCGCTCCTTGTCGAAGTCCTCGCGCGACGCGGCCTTCTGCTCCTTGAGCGACACGACGATGTAGCCGTCGTCCGTCTTCACCGGCTCGGGCGCGACGTCGCCCGGCTTGCCCTCGAACGCGAACTTCACGATCGACTCGGTCGCGTCGTGCGAGATCGCCGGGATCGGATCGCCGCCGCGGTTGAACGCCGACGACGTGAGCACCTGCGGCCGGGTCGGGTCCTTGTCCGGGGTGAAGGTCTCCTCCACCGGAGCGGCGGCGGCGTCCGCGCCCGCGTCGCCGCCGGCGGCCTCGGGCCTCCGCTCGACCTTCGGCGTGAATTTGGCGTACTTCACGATTGCGGCGGCGATCGCGTCATCCGCGGATTTGCCGCTCTTCATGTCGGCGGCGACGTCCTTCGCGATCGTGCGCGCGAGGTCGTCGGACTTCCCGCCCTTGTAGGCCTTGAGGATGTCCTCCTTCGTCGCCGGGTCGCGCTTGATGATGTGGTAGCCGTACGAGGTCTGGACGAGCTGCTGATCGAGCTCGCCCGGCTTGAGGCCCTCGACCGACTTCTTGAACTCGGGGACGAAGTTCTCGACCTGCTCGCCGGGGTACTGGCCGCCCTTGTCCTTGCTCCCGGGGTCCTCCGAGAACTCCTGCGCGAGCTTGGCGAAGTCCTCGCCCTTCTTCACGCGCTCGAGGATGCCCTCCGCCTTCGTCTTCGCGGCGGCGAGCTCGTCGGCCTTCTCCTTGTCGCCCTTCACGAGGATGTGGCGGACGGGGACCATGATCTTCGCCGGGTTGGCCTTCGCCCACTCGTCGACCTCCCGCGCGTCGGTGCTGATCGCGTACTTCTCGACCCAGCCCTTGCGGACGATGACGTACCCGACGGTGGAGGTCGAGCGCTCCTCGACGAACTTGTCGAAGGCCTCGTCTTCCGCGACGCGGATCGGCGCCTTGACGAGGTCGCGCATCTTCGCGGCGAGGAGCTCGCGCGCCTGCCACTCGCGGAACTCGGCGGGGGAGCGATTCACGAGCTGCTTGATCGTGCGCTCGTAGATCTTCATGTCGAACTGCTTCGTGTCCTTGTTCTTGTACCCGTTGGGCACGAGGCGATCGACGTTGGTGCTCCCGTTCGGGAAGCCGACCTGCGCGCCGACGTTCGGGTTCTCGCTCGGCAGCGACACGTAGATGTCGCCCTTGAAGATGCTGTCCGTGATCTCGTCTTCGCTCACGGTGAGGCCGAGGCGCTCTGCTTCGCCGATGAGGAGCTCGCGCTCGATCATGCCTTCGAGCACGAAGCGCGAGGCCTGCGCCTGCCTCATGCCCGGGGCGCCGCGCGAGAAGACGAGACGGTACGCGGCGCGGTGGGCCTTCGGCTCGATGCAGTTGCCACGGACCTTGGCCGCGCACGCGTCGCTGATCGACCCGAGCTTCTTGCCCGCGCTCGGGTTGAAGTTGATGACGAAGACGAGGACGGTGGCGACGATGACCGCGCCGTAGACGGCGGACGTCAGGCCTTTTTGCCGAAAGACATCGAGCATGGGAAGCGCGTCCCCATAACACGGGAGCGCCCGTGTCGATACCCGCCGATGCTAGGCGTGGTGCCCGACCGCTTTCTCCAACGAGAGCGCGAGCTTGAGCACCGGGACCGCGTCCTCGACCGAGGCCACGTCCTGGGAGAGGAAGACCTCGTAGAAGGTGTCGATCGTCCGGGAGGCGTCTCCGGGGTCGCTCACGGCGCGCACGCCGGTGGAGGTCTCGGAGAACCCTTTCGCGACGGCCGGCTCGGCGAGCTTGCGGACGCGGTCGAAGAGGGCGGAGTCGTCGTCGTTCGGGAAGTCCGCCTTCTGGGCGCGGAGGACGAGCCTCACCTGTAGCCTCCCGCCCTCGAGTGGTGCGATGCGGACGCCGGAGTCGAGGATCAGGTTCTCTCGGACACGCTCCGCGAGGACGACCTCGGTCGGAAGGGTTCGGAACACCTCGAACCCGCTCGCGACGAGTGCTTTCTTCAGCTGTTGCGGAGTGGACGACACGAGGTGTCCTACATTCTGGCCAAAGGCCCCTCTCCGTCAACAGTGATCGGTTGGGGGGTCCCCGTGCTACTCTCCGTACCCGCTCGTGAGCGATCGAACGAATCCCCCCGGAAGCGAGACGCCGAAGGCCGTCCAGCCGCCCTCCGTGCCGGCCACGCCTGCGATTTCGAAGGTCCCGAGCGGCGTGCACGCGATGCGCCGCGGGGGGGCTCGGCGCGAGGTCACGGAGCGCGTCAACCTCAAGACCGAAGACGGAAAACTCTTCGAGGGCTGGGCGCTCAACGTGAGCCGCGGCGGCCTCCGGGCCATCCTGGAGGACAAGGTCCACCTCGGCCAGAAGTTCGAGATCGAGCTCGGCACCGACGAGATGCTGAGGCGTTCCGGCCGCATCGTCTGGGTCCAAGAGGAGCCCGACGGCGTGATCGTCGGCATCGAGTTCACGGGCATGTCCGGGACGCAGCAGTCCGTTCCGCCGCCGCCCCCCGGCGCCGAGAGCGAGCGCAACCTCGTCGCCGCCGCCGACCCGAGCGAGCCCCTCGACCTCGGCGAAAAAAAATAATCCTACGGCCGGCAGAACAGCGGGATCGCCGCGGTGCCGCCGTTCGGGCCGGTGAAGGTCGCGCGGTTGGTGCCGTCGTATTCGAGCGAGACCTGCTGGTCCTTCGTCGAGATCGTGATCTTGCCGCCGGCCTCGGGGCAGCCGCGGGCGCAGCGGCGGAAGTCCTGGATGACCGTGCGGATCTCGCGGTCGCGGACCTTGCCCTCGGAGGTGCCGTCGAGCGCGAAGCACGCGTCGCCGAGCGACCACGAGACCTTGTGCGTGCTCTGACGCGAGAACGACTTGCCACCCGCGGTCGTGCCGCTGAGGCTCGCGGACCACGTCATCGTGCGCGTCGTTCCGCTCGCGACGATGTCCGTCGACGCGGAGCCATCGATCTTCGCGCCGTTCACCGCGAGCCCCGTGAAGGTGAGCTCGAGGCGGAGCTTCCCCGGCTCCACCGTCGCCGCGGCGACGACGACGCCGCTCACGTCGCGGAGCCCGTTCCGGCCCTGGCAGCTCGTGAACGTGAACGTGACCTCGTCGCCGCCGGACGCCGGCTCGCGCGTGAAGCAACGCGCGGGGTACGCCGCGAGATCGTTGGCGAGCGCGACCTCTCCCGGCGCCGACGACACGAGCGACGACGTGACGATCTGCACGTCGGTATCCGCCGCGTTCGAGTCGGTGCCGTCCTCCGCGAACGACGTGTCTTCTTGCACCGGCGTCACCGGAGGATCTTTGACGTCGCCGTCGCCGTCCTTCTCGCTCGTGCATCCGGCGACGAGGAGCGCGACGACGGAGGTGAACCGGCCCATGCCTCGACCATAGCATCGACGATGCCAGCGACCGGAGGCCCGCAGAGGCGCGGCCCCTGCGTTGAAGACCTGGACGCACCGGCGTCCACCCGGCTCGGCGCTCGTTCGGCGGCTTCTTCCCACGGGGGCCGGAGGTGTGCGAGCGTGGACGAGATGCAAGGCTCGACGCGAGCTCGCGTCCTCCACTGGTTCGTGCGCGGCGGGGTGGTGCGCCTGCCGGACGGGAGCGAGCGCGCGATCGACGTCGATCCGATCGTGATCGGTCGCGACGAGGGCGCCGCCGTCCGCCTCGAAGACCCCGAGGTGAGCGCGGTCCATTGCGAGCTCCGCGCGGTGAACGAAGGGATCCTCGTGCGCGATCTCGGCAGCACGAACGGCACGCACGTGGGCGCGGTGCGCGTGAGCGAAGGGATCGTCACGACGAAGGCCGAGCTCGTGGTCGGGCAGAGTCGGCTCGGGCTCGAGCCGCGCACGGACAAGCAGCGCGTCGACGTCGGGTACGCCGATCGCTTCGCCGAGCTCGTGGGGTCTTCGCCGAAGATGCGCCGCGTCTTCGGCGTGCTCGAGAAGGTCGCGAAGACGCCGCTCTCGATCCTGATCCTCGGGGAGACCGGCACCGGGAAAGAGGTGGTCGCGCGGAGCGTCCATCAGTCGAGCGAGCGGAAGGACGGTCCGTTCGTCGTCGTCGACTGCGGATCGATCCCGTCCGCGCTCGCGGAGAGCCTCCTCTTCGGTCACGAGAAGGGCTCCTTCACCGGCGCGACCGAGCGGAAGAAGGGCGCGCTCGCGGAGGCGCACGGCGGCACGCTGTTCCTCGACGAGCTCGGCGAGCTCCCGCTCGACATCCAGCCGAAGCTCCTCCGCGCGCTCGCCGAGCGGCAGGTGAAGCGCGTCGGCGGGAGCGCGTTCGAGCCGATCGACGTGCGCGTGCTCGCCGCGACGCGGCGCGACCTCGCGGCGGAGATGAACGCGGGCCGCTTCCGGAGCGACCTCTACTTCCGCATCGCGCAGGTCAAGGTCGAGCTGCCGCCGCTCCGCGAGCGCATCGACGACGTGCCGATGCTCGTCGAGGAGGTGTGCAAGCGATCGGGCAAGCCGGAGGCGGCCGTGGTCGTCCTCGACTGGATCGACCGTCGCCTCGGCGCCTACGACTGGCCCGGCAACGTGCGCGAGCTCGTGAACGTCGCGCAGGTCGCGGCGACGCTCGCCGACACGCCGGAGGCGATCGACGACGTGCTCACGCTCGCGCGCGGGGCGGAGGAGGGGGACGCGCGCGGTCCGCAGACGGCGTTCGCGGAGGCGAAGAAGGGCGCGATCGCCGCGTTCGAGCGGGACTACTTCACGCAGCTCGCGAAGGGCGCGAAGGGCAACGTGAGCGAGATGGCGCGGCAGAGCGGGATGGAGCGCCATCACGTGCGCGCGTACCTCCGCAAGTACGCGATCGAGAAGGGCTGAGGGCGGGGATCGTTCGCGACCATGTCCGAGTCACGGCAGCTGCCGTCGTACCCGCCGCGGCGGCCGATCCCGACCGCGGCGCTGCTCCAGTTCGCGCTGACGATCTTCGCGGGGGCGACGCTCCTCTTCGCGTGCCAGCCGATCATCGGGCGCATGGTCGTCCCGCTCCTCGGCGGCGCGCCCGCGGTGTGGATCGTCTGCTCGCTCTTCTTCGAGACGATCCTCCTCTTCGGCTACGCGTACGCCCACTACGTCGGGACGAAGCTCCCGATCCGCGCCCAGGTCGTCCTCCAGCTCGCGATCGTCGCGTCGGTGTTCCTCGTGATGCCGGTGAGCGTCGACGAGCGCGTGATGCAGCGGCTCACCGCCGAGCACCCGACGCTCGGCCTCTGCCTCGTGCTCTTGCGCTCGGTCGGGCTGCCGTTCTTCGTCCTCTCCACCAGCTCGCCGCTCCTGCAGCGCTGGTTCGCGGAGCTCGGGGAGAAGGACCCCTATCACTTGTATGCTGCAAGCAACGCGGGGAGCTTCGTCGCGCTCTTGGGGTATCCGCTCGCGCTCGAGCCGCTCTTGCCCGTGCACGCGCAGGGCCGCGCGCTCCACACCGGCTACGCGGTCTACGCGGTGTGCGTCGTCGCGTGCGCCTTCCGCGCGATGCGTGCGCGGAGCGACGTCCGCGTCGACACGACGCCGGCGCCGCCGCAGGTCCTCGTCACGTCGGGGGCCGGCCCGCGCCACACGACGCCGGCGCAGCGCTGGCGCGAGCGGCTCGTGTGGATCGCGCTCTCGTTCGGGCCGTCGAGCCTCCTCCTCGGCGCGACGGAGTACGTGACGACCGACGTCGCGAGCGTTCCGCTCTTGTGGGTGCTGCCGCTCGCGCTCTACCTCCTCTCGTTCATCGTCGCGTTCGCGAAGCGGCAGCCGATCAAGCCGGCGACGTACTCGCGCGGCACCGCGCTCGTCGCCGCGATCGTGGCCGCGATCACGCTCGCGGACGTGACCGGCCCCGCGTACCTCGTCATCGCGGCGCACATGCTCCTGCTCTTCCTCGCGAGCGTCGTGTGCCATCGCGGCATCGCCGAGCGGCGCCCGCACGTCACGCGCCTCACCGAGTTCTACCTCCTCATGTCGATCGGCGGCGTGCTCGGCGGCGCGTTCAACGGTCTCCTCGCGCCGTGGCTGTTCGACGACCTCTACGAGTATCCGATCGCGATCGCGCTCGTGTGCCTCGGTCGCGCGTCGCTCGAACGCGCCGGGTCGCTCGACTGGAGGCGCATCGGCAAGGACGTCGCGCTCGGCGCGGCGGTGGGGCTCGCGACGTACGGCCTCGTGAAGCTCGGCGCCGCGCGGCGCATCGACCGGACCGGCAGCTTCGGCTGGATGTTCGGGGTGCCGCTCGTCTTCGCGTTCATGTGGTCGGCGCGTCCGCTCCGCTACGCGGTCGCGATCGGCGGCCTCCTCCTCGCCGGCATGAGCCGCGGCTACGACTTCGGGACCACGATCTGGGCGGACCGCGGCTTCTTCGGCGTGCTCAAGGTCATGGTCGACAGCGAGCGCCGCTCGCACCTCCTCGTGTCGGGCAACACGATGCACGGCAAGCAGGCGCTCGATCCGGAGGGCGCGCTGATCCCGCTCGCGTACTACCACCCGACCGGACCGGCGGGCGACGTGCTCGGCCCGCTGCCGTCGTGGGATCAGGAGCTCGTGCCGCGCAAGGTCGCCGTCATCGGCCTCGGGGTCGGATCGCTCGCGGCGTACGCGCGTCCCGGCGACGAGTGGACCTTCTTCGAGATCAACCCGTCCGTGGTCGAGGTCGCGACGGAGCACTTCACGTACCTCAGGCGCGCGGAGGAGTCGGCGGTGGTTCACGTCGAGGTCGGCGACGCGCGCCTTCGGTTGCGCGAGGCGACGACCGCGCCGTTCGACGTCCTCGTCCTCGACGCGTTCAGCTCCGACTCGGTCCCCACCCACCTCGTGACGCGCGAGGCGTTCGCGATCTACAAGCGCGCGCTCCGCCCCGGCGGCGTCCTCCTCGCGCACGTCTCGAACGATCACGTGCAGCTCCAGCCCGTCCTCGGCGCGCTCGCCAAGGATGCGGGGATGTACGCGATCGACCGCCGCGACGACGACCTCACGCGCGAGGAGAAGGCGGCGGGGAAGTCGAGGTCGGAGTGGGTGCTCATGAGCGAGCGCAAGGACGCGCTCGACCTCACGCTGCGGGGGCGAAAGGACTGGCATCCGCTCGCGGCGCCGGCGGGGCAGAGCGTGTGGACGGACGACTACGCGAACGTCCTCGGTTCGCTACGCTTCTAGGCTGTCAGACGAGCTCGCGCTCTCCGTCGGAGGGAGGCAGGGACACCGCACATGCCGCTCACGTTGCACACCTGGTTGGATCGCTCGTCCCTTCGCCCCGCCGGCGAGTCGCGGCTCTCCGCCGTGTTCGAGATCGTCTCGCACGGCGCCGCGGTCGAGGGGGCGCGGCCGCGGTCGCGGACGGTGCTCGCGCTCGACGTGTCGCTCTCGATGAAGGGCGCGCCGATCGCGCAGGTCATCCGCTCGGTCGATCGCCTGCTCGACGCGCTCGGCCCCGAGGACGAGGTCGGCATCGTCGCCTTCTCGGAGCGCGCGGTCCGGGTCGTCGATCCGGTGAAGGTCGACGCGCACGGCAAGCGGCTCGTGCGCTCGCGCGTCGGCCGGCTCACGGTGCTCTCGGGGACGAACATCGAGGCGGGGCTCGAGGCGTCGGCGGCGATGCTCGCGTCGACGCCGTCCGGGATGCGCAAGGGCGTGGTGCTCCTCTCCGACGGCGCGCCGAACGTCGGCGCCCACACCGCGGAGGCGCTGCGCGAGGTCGTGCGGAAGCACAAGCCGGGCATCTCGTTCTTCGCGCTCGGCTACGGCCCCGATCACTCCGAGGACGTCCTCTCCGCGATCGGCGACGGCTACGAGTTCGTCCCCGATCCCGCCACCTGCGCCCGTGCGTTCGCGCGCGCGCTCGGAGCGCAGGGCGACGTGGTCGCGTCGGACGTGGAGCTCGTCGTCGCGCCTTCGAGCGGCGTCGAGATCTCGCGCTTCCTCGCGAGCGAGCGGCTGCGCTTCGGCAAGGAGGGCGCGGTCCTCTCGCTCCCCGACATGGTCGCGGGCGTGCGTCGCTTCGTCGTCGTGGAGCTGCGCGTCCGCGGTCCGGGCGGCGACACGTTCGCGACGACGCTGCTCGACGTGACGGCGCGCTGCCGCGAGTCGGGCGCGGTGAGCGAGTCACTGACGATCGAGGTCGCGGACCGCGAGCCCGCGGTCGTGGTGGAGGCGGCGCGCCACGCGCTCCTCGTCCACGCGGAGCTCGCGCGCGACGAGGCCCGCGCGCTCGCGGATCGGGGCCAGTTCACCGGCGCGGCGGCGACGTTGCGGAAGATCATGACGGAGATCGCCGCGCTCCCCGGCTGGATCGCGAACGACGGCACGCCGCTCGCGGAGGCGTACGAGCTCCTCGTCGACGAGGTGATGGTCTACGAGCGGCGCCCCGATCCCGAGGTCTACGCGATGTACCGAAAGTCGACGATGGGCTCGCGCGTCGCGACGGTGGCGCCGGTGTCTTCGAAGCTTCGCGGCGACGCGAGCTCGAAGCTGATCGAGCACATCGCGGGCGACATGCCGATCGCGTGGCTCCTCGATCCGAACGGCGTGCGCCATCGCTTGCAGGAGGAGTGCGTCATCGGCCGCACCGCCGACGCGGACATCACGATCGCCTCGGCCTCCGTCTCGCGACGCCACGCCGAGGTCTTCGCGAACGCGGGCGACTTCTGGCTCGCGGACATGGGCTCGACGAACACGACGAAGGTGAACGGCATGAAGCTGGACCGCGCCCCGCACAAGCTGACGCCGAACGACGTCATCCACATCGGCGACGTGGAGCTCCGCTACGTCGAGGACCCACGCAAGGTCACCGATTAGACGCGACTAGGCGCGACTAGGCGTCGGCCTAGAACGAGAGCCCGGCCTGCACCGGCGCGCGCACGGTGCGTGTGCCGAGGTAGTAGTACGCGACGAGCGCGATCGTAGCGGCGCCGAGGAGGGCGGGGACGGCCCACGACGCGTACGCGGTGTCGCGCGCGCCCTCGTAGTCACGTTCCGCGCGCGCGGCCGCGGCGTCGTCGCGGCCGTTCGCGCGGTCGTAGTCGTCGCGGTAGTCGCTCGCGCGCGTGTAGAGCGCGGCGGGCAACGCGAGGGACACGAGCGTCACGCCGGCGCCGACGAAGACGAGCGAGCGCGAGTAGGGATGCTCCTCGCGCGCCTCCCATCGGATCGGCGCGGCCGCGGGCACCACGACGGGCGGGGGCGGGAGAGCGGGCGCGGCGGGCGGTGGCTCGACGTCGACGACCTCGCCGGCGGCGACCTCGATCTCGACGCGGCGCGGGTCGGGAGGGAACACGATCGCGTGTTTGCCGGCGGTGACGTACGCGATGTCTCGGCCGACGAGCGGCACCGCGTCGATGACGACGGCGACGTCGGGACGGCGCAGGCGGATGCGTCCGAGGGTGGTGCGGAGCTCCGCGACGCGTTCGCCGGCTTCTTCTTCCTGTTTCGCGACGACGGGCTCGATGGTCTCGTTCGCGTCGCGCCGCCTCCGCACCTCCGCGAGGTACACCTCGTAGTGCTCGGCCGCGTGAGGCGTGTCGTTCACTTGCTCGTACGCGCGCGCGAGGTTGAACGCGAGCCGATACCCGCGCTCGCTCCCGAGCTCGCGATAGATCTCGCCCCAGATCAGGATCGCCGCTTCGAACGCGCCGGCGCGGTAGCGATCCATGCCCTGGCGAAAGCGATCCCGCTGCTTCGCGAGGTCGGGCGACTCGGCGGCCGCCGGCGCTGGAGCTTCCTGCGCCCACGCCGTCGCAGCGAGGAGGAGGAGAGGGGAAGAGACGACGAGCGCGAGCGCGCATCTCCAAGCAGAGCGCCCCACGCGCCCCACGCGAGAGAGGACGGCGTTCGCGCCCCATCGCGCGCGCCACTTCGTTTGCATCTCGCGCCGACACGGGCAGCGCTCAGAAGGGCTTGTCATCGACATCCAGCGGTTTCGTGCTGGGCACCGGCTGCGCCGAGCCCGAAGGCGCGCCCGCTTTCGCGGCGTCGGCCCGCCCCCGGCTCGCCCCGGAAGCACCGGCGCCAGAAGCGCCGCTCGCGCCCGAACCGCCGCTCGCGCCGGGGTTCGCGCTCGCGCCGGCGCTGCCGTTCGCCCCCGAAGCGTTGCCAGCGCCAGCGTTGCCGCTTGCGCTGGAAGCGCCACCCGCGGCGGTGCTGCCGTTCGCCCCCGACGCGTTGCCAGCGCTGCCGTTCGCGCCGGAAGCGCCACCCGCGCCGACGTTGCCGTTCGCCCCCGAGGCGGCGTTCGCACCGGCGTTGCCGCTCGCGCCGGCGCTGCCGCTCGCGCCGGCGCTGCCGTTCGCTCCCGGAGCGTTGCCGGCGCCGGCGTTGCCAGCGTTGCCGCTTGCGCCGGAAGCGCTACCCGCGCCGTTCGTCCCCGAAGCGGCGTTCGCGCCAGCGTTGCCGCTCGCGCCGGAAGCGGCGTTCGCACCGGCGTTGCGGTACGCTCCCGAAGCGCTGCCGCTCGCGCCGGAAGCGCCAACTGTGGCCGCGTTTGCGTTGTTGCTCCCACCGGATGCGTTGCCGGTGTTTGCGTTGGCGCTGGCGTTGCTGTGCGCGCCGGAGGCGCCGCTCGTGCCAGCGTTCGCGTTTGTGCCGGTGTTGTCGCTCGTGCCGGAAGCGCCGGTCGTGCGCGCGCTCGCGCCCGCACCGTTCGCGCCCGCGTTTGCGCCGCCGCTGCTCGCCCCCGCGCCGTCACCGCTCGCGCCCGCGCCCGCCGCGCCCGCGCCGTTCGCGGTGGGGTCCTCCGCGTGGGCACTCGGAGCGGATGGTGTGGCCGTGCCGAGGCGCCAGGCGATGATGGCTGCGAGCGCGGCGGGGAGCGCGAGGCGGGCGGCGCGCAGGGGACGCGCGCGCGACGTCTCGGCGGGAGCTGGGCTCGTCGCGCGGGACGGACGCGACGGCGGCGACGGGAGCACGCTCGCGTCGGCTCGCGTCGGCGTGATGTCGCGTGAGCGGTGATGGGCGTCGGCGTCGTCTCGCGTCGGCGTGATGTCGCGCGAGCGGTGGTGGGCGTCAGTGTCGGCTCGTGTTGGCGTGACGTCGTGGAGGGAGGACGTGAGGCGCTTGCGTTGGTCGGCGGCTTGCGCGGCGAAGTGGCGGGTGAGGAGCGCTTGGAGCGCGCGTTGCGCCGTGTCGCGATCGCCGGCGTGGGGGGCGAGCGCGGTCGCGACGTCGGCGGCCGTCGTCGGTCGATCGGCCGGCGCGCGCGCGACGAGCTTCGCGTGCAGCGCGACGAGCTCCGGCGGCAGCGCGCTCCGCCCCGTCGCCTCGAGACCCGGCGGCGACTCGAGCGCGAGCTTGCGGATCACCTCCATGTCCGTGCCGTCGCCCCACATGCGGCGGAGCGCGAGGCACTCGAAGAGGACCGCGCCGACGCCGAAGAGATCGCTCCGGCGATCGAGCGGATCGCCCATCGCCTGCTCCGGTGACATGTACGCGCTCTTGCCCTTCACCTCGCCGGTCTTCGTCACGCTCTCCGTCTCGATCTTCGCGACGCCGAAGTCGAGGAGGCGCACGCGGCCGTCGTAGCCGAGCATCACGTTCTGCGGAGACACGTCGCGATGCACCAGGTTCAAAGGTTGCCCCGTCGCCGGGTCCGCGAGCTCGTGTGCGGCGTGGAGGCCACGGCAGACCTCCGCTAGCAAGTAGGCGACCAGCTCCACCGAGAGCGAGAGCGACGCGCCCTCCTCGTCCGCGAGCGCGCGCAGGACGCGCGAGAGAGGTTGGCCCTCGACGTACTCCATCGCGAGATAGAGCTCGCCGTCGGCCTCGCCGTAGTCGTAGGCGCGGACGACGTTCGGATGATCGAGCATCGCCGCGAGCTTCGCCTCGCGGAGGAACATGTCGACCCGCCGCTTGTCGCGCGCCGCGTCCGGCAAGAGCCGCTTCAACGCGACGATCCGATCGGGCTCGCCCTCCGCTCCCGCGTCGCCGATCTCGAGCGCCGCCTCGACGGAGCCCATGCCCCCTCGCCCCAACACGAAGAGGGACCGGTACCGCCCGCCGACGCCCGGCGAAGAGGAGCGCTCGGACACGCCCGAAGCGTACCGCATCTCGGCGCGCACGTTGCTACGGCTCCAGTAGTATCCGCGAGGCGGAAGCGGACGGAAGGATCGATTGAGCACGTCGAAAGCGAGCACGATGCGGTTCACCACGCTCGTCGCGGTCGGCGCGACCACGGCCGCCGCCGCGACCGCGATGCTCGGCGCGTGCCTCTCCGACCTCGCTCCGTTCATCCCCGCCGACGCCGGCGCCGACACGAGAACGACCCCGCCGCCGGCCGCCGCGACCGGCTGCGGCGACGGCATCATCGCGACGCTCGACGACGGCGGCGACGCGGGAGAGAGCTGCGACCCCGGCGCCGGCGCCGCGCCCGGATGCACTCCGCGGTGCACGCTGTCGTGCGGCGGCGTCCTCGGGCCGTCGGGTCATTGCTACTTCCTCGCCGATCCCGGCGATCACGCGGCGGCGGTCGAGCACTGCGCGCGCGCGGGCGGGCACCTCGTGACGATCGGTGACGCAGAAGAGGCGAAGCTCGTCGACGCGTTCGTCGATGGCGGCAGCTACCGCGTCGGGCTGAGCGTCAGCCCCGCCGCGAACGCGTACGTCGCCGAGAGCGTCCCGCGCGTGGGCGGCTCGGGCGTGCCGGAGCCCGGATGGCCTCGCGGCGACGACCGGTGCGCGGGCTGCTTCGCGATCGTCGACGCAGGCCCCGACGGATCGAACATCACGTTCCCGCCGGCGGATCCCGACGCCGGCGATCGGTCGTGCGTCGTCGCGCGCGGCGGCGTTTGGCTCGAGGTCCCGTGCAGCGGCGCGAGCGATGCGCTGACCGTCTGCGAGCGCGAGCCGGCGGGGCAGCGAACGCAATACTGCGGCGGACCGTATTGCACGACGCTGCCCGCGACGAGCGGACGGAAGCGGTACGTGATCTCGCTCGAGCCCGCGACGGCCGCCGCCGCGAGCGAGCTCTGTCGCGGCTACGACGCGGGCCGCCTCGTCGTCCTCGAGTCCCCCGCGGAGCGCGCGCAGCTCGCGCGCGAGATCGTGCTCCTCGCGCGCGACCGAGACCTCGAGACGAACGACGTCTGGATCGGCCTCGCGCGAGAGGACGACGGCTGGCGCTGGGACGACGGCGTCCCCGCCGACGACGCCGGCGCAGGCCGGCCGCGGCCGTGGGCCAACAACGAACCGCGGCCCGACGCGACCGGCCGCGCGTTCCTTCGCCTGACGACCTTCTTCGACACGCAGCTCGTCGCGACGAGCCCCGCCGCCGACGCGGAGACGAAGCTCTTCGTCTGCGAGCGCCGCTGAGCCGCGCGCTTACTTGGAGTCCTTGTCCTTCTTGCCCGCGATGCGGTCCTTGAGCTTCTGCACGAGGTACGGATAGCCCTGACCCTGCGTCGTCAGCATCTTGTGCGACTGGTCGTAGTAGTTCTTCGAGAGGATCGAGCCCTCGGTCACGAGGTCGACGACCTTGTACGGCCCGCTGCCCTTGATGAGGTAGTCGACCTGCACCGCCGGCTCGCGCGGCTTGTTCTTGTCCTTCGCCTCGGTGCGGACCTTCGCGATGTCGTTGCCCGCTTCCTTCGCGCCGCGGTAACTGATGTCGTAGTCCTTCGTCTTCTGCGCGTTCTCGCGGTACTTCTTCTCGACGAGCTGACGGAAGAGGCTCGTCATCTCCTTCTTCTGGTCGTCGTTGAGCTCGGCCCAGTGGTTCGTGCAGCTCGGGATCGTGGTCGGGCAGGGCTGACCGAGCGCGCGCCGCGCGACCTCGTCGTAGTCGACCATCGCGTCGATCACCTTCGTGACCTCCGACTGCGCAGCGTTTGCGTCGACCAGCTTCTTGATCGCCCCGTGCTCCTTCTCGACGAAGGCTTGTGCGCCCGCGACGTCCGCCGCGGCGGCGAAGCTGAGCGTGGTGACGGTAAGGCCAAGGGTGGCGGCACGAATCAAAGTACGGAGGCGCATGGTTCGGGGATCCTGAGGTCTCCTCCTGCCGGGTCAAGGGCGGGGGAGAAGTGAGAGCCTGTTGGGTTGGACGACCGTTCCGAAGCGTGATTCATGCCGGCTCCGGGCGGCAACTAAATGGTTTGATTTCCGTTGGTTAGCCTGAGCTCACCCGTGGCTTTGCGCTGGGTGTGGCAGAACGTTCCGATGCCGGTAGTGAACCTCGGGTCGCGCTCCTTTTAGTCGCTGAGCCCGTGGGGGCAAGCACGACTTCGAAGGTGGCGCCCTTCGCCGCGCCGGAGCGGACCTCGATCGACGCCCCGAGGTGCGCGTGATCGTCGATGATTCGCCGCACGAGCGCCAACCCGAGGCCCGCGCCGTGCGCGCGCGTCGTGAAGAACGCGTCGAAGATGAGGCGCTCGCTGCCGGGCTCGATGCCGGGCCCTTCGTCCGCGACCGACATCCGGATCTTCTCGCCGTCGCGCTGCACCGAGACCGTCACCGTCGTCCCCGCGCCGGTCGCCTGGACCCCGTTGCGGACGAGGTTCCACAGCACCTGCCTCATCTGCGCCGCGTCGCACGTGGCGAGGACCGGCTCGGCGGGGCCGTCGTAGATCACGGTGACGTCGCCGGCGCCGCTCCGCTCCGAGCGCGCCGCGAGCGCGACCACGTCGCGCGCGAGCTCCGCCACGTCGACCTCCGCCGGATCGGGCTTCCGCGGCCGCGCGAGGTCCATCATGTCGGTCACGAGCTGGTTGAGCCGCCCCGCCTCGCGCTGGACGATCTCGCAGAGGCGGCGATCGTCCTCCCCGAGCCCGGGCGCCTCGCGCAGCATCTCGATCGAGCCCGAGATCGAGCCGAGCGGGTTCCTGATCTCGTGCGCGAGCCCCGCCGCGAGCCGCCCCAACATCGCGAGCCGCTCCGCTGCTTCGGCGCGCTCGGTCGCCTCCTGCAGCGCGCCGCCGGTGCGGCGGAGGCGATCGGCGAGGTACCCCGAGAGCAGCGCGACGACGACGATGCCGAGCGCGTTGACCGCGAGCGGGTAGAAGATCGCCTCCCACTCGACGATGTAGTTGCCGCCGCGCTGATCGGCGGGGGGGAGGACCCAGCCGAAGCCGAACGCGACGCAGAGGAGCCCGAACGCGCCG
Source organism: Labilithrix sp. (assembly GCA_019637155.1). NCBI lineage: Bacteria > Pseudomonadati > Myxococcota > Polyangiales > Labilitrichaceae > Labilithrix > Labilithrix sp. Next base: position 264,461 of record JAHBWE010000002.1, read on the forward strand.
ATGCCGACGACGGCCGCGATCGCGGCGCCGCGGAGCCCGATGAGGACGGCGGCGACGAGGCAGGTGAGGCCGTAGAACGTGGTCGCGCCGCTCGTCGCGCCGCCGGTGACGTAGACGATCGCGGTCCACGTGAGCTGATCGAGGACGATCTGGGCTTCGGCGAGGCGCTGGAGCCGCTTCCCACGCCGGAGCAAGGTCGCGTAGAGCGCGGTCAGCGCGAACGCGGCGCCGATCGAGACGAGGACGATCGTCTGGCTCTGCGGGTAGTGCGTGAGCGCGCCGCGCAGGTAGATGAACGCGGTCGCGCCGAGCAGGAGCGAGAGGAAGCCGAGCCGGAGGCCGGTGACCCACGCGAGCCGGCTCGCGAGCCTGTCTCGCTCCAAGACGCGGCCTAGTTCGCCTTGATCTTGCCGGCGATGCTGAAGATCGGGAGGTACATCGCGATGAGCACGACGCCGACGGTACCGCCGATGCCGACCATCATCACGGGCTCGATGAGGCTCGTCATCGCGGCGACCGCGACGTCGACCTCCTCTTCGTAGAAGTCGGCGATCTTCGAGAGCATCGCGTCGAGCGCGCCGGTCTGCTCGCCGACGCCGACCATCTGCACGACCATCGGCGGGAAGACGTTCGTCTCCATGAGCGGCGCCGCCATGTTCTTGCCTTCGGAGATCTTGGCGCGCGAGTACATGATCGCCTCTTCGACGACGACGTTGCCGGCCGTCTTCGCGACGATCTCCATCGCGTCGAGGATCGGGACGCCGGACGACAGGAGCGTGCCGAGCGTGCGCGTGAAGCGCGCGACGGCGATCTTGCGGAGGACCGGTCCCATGACCGGCGCGCGCAGGAAGGCGCGATGGAAGAACTTCTTACCGACCGGTGTCCGGTAGAAGTAACTGATCGCGATGCCGGCGGCGACGAAGCCGACGAGGAAGAAGGGCAGGTAGCCGATGAACGTCTCGGAGACCGAGATGACGACCTGCGTGAGCCACGGCAGCGCGTCGTCGGAGCCGAGGTCCTTGAAGATGTTCTTGAAGGAGGGGATGACCCAGCCGAGGAGGATGCCGAGGACGCCGGCGAAGATGATCAAGACCGCGCTCGGGTAGACCATCGCGCCGCGCAGCTGGCGGCGAAGCTTGATCGCCTTCTCGTTGTAGACCGCGAGACGCGAGAGGATCGTGTCGAGGATACCGCCGACCTCGCCGGCCTGGACGAGGTTGACGTAGAGCGCGTCGAAGACCTTCGGGTGGCGGCGGAGCGAGTCGCTGAACGTCGCGCCTTGCTCGACGCTCGCCTTGATGTCGCGCAAGACGACCGCGAAGCGCTTGTTGTCGGTCTGGTTGCAGAGGATGTCGAGGCACTGGACGATCGGGAGACCGGCGTCGATCATCGTCGCGAAGAGACGCGTGAAGGTGACGACGTCCTTGAGGTCGACGCCGGTGCCGATCTGGAAGTTGAACGCGGCGGACTTCTTCTTGATGCGCGTCGGCATCAGCTGCTGTCCGCGCAGCTTGGCTTGAACGGCGGGCTCGTCGTCCGCCTCCATCACGCCCTTGCGAAGCTCGCCGGTGCGAGCGCGTGCTTCCCAGACGAATTCCGCCATGACGTTGGTAGGAAAGGTTACGGGCCAGGTGCCCGCTCGGTAAAGTATCCGCCGTGCCAGACGGTGCTTTCTCTTCGCCGGCCGAGGCGCGGCTCGCCGCCGAGGTCGTCGCTGCGGGCGTCGCTCCGGACGCCGCCGTCGGCTGGGCCGTCCGGACCGAGCGCGGGTGGGATATCGGCCACGGCCACGCCGGCGACTGCCCCGACGAGCCGATCTTCGACCTCGCCAGCCTCACGAAGCCCCTCACGGCGGTGGCGATCGTGCGCTCGCCGGTGCTCCGTCCCGCCGATCGCCTCGCCGACGTCCTCGAGGAGGTCCGCGGAACCGCGAGCGCCGACGCGACGCTCGAGCTCCTCCTCGCGCATCGGGCGGGGCTCGTAGCGCACCTGCCCCTCCACGAGAAACACCTCCTCGGGAGCGAGGTCGACGACGCGCTCGAGCTCCGCCTCGTCGCCGACGCGAGGCGGCCTGATGCGGTCGGGGCGATCCCGGACGAGGGGTTCCCTGCGGTCTACAGCGATCTCGGCTACATCCTCGCCGGCCGGGCGCTCGCGCGCGCGACGCAGGCGGAGGACGCGGGGCAGGCGATCGAGTGGCTCGTCGTCGACGCGCTCTCCGCCGGTCGCACGCCGATCGAGCTCGGCACCGCGCGCTCGCTCGCCGCGCAGGGGATCGACTTCGAGCGGCGCGTCCGCAAGACCGAGGTCGTGGCGTGGCGCGGCGGCGAGGTTCGCGGCGTCGTCCACGACGAGAACGCATGGGCGCTCACCGGCCACGGCGCCTCCGGCCACGCCGGCATGTTCGGCACCGCCCCCGCGATCCTCACCTTCGCCACCGCCTTCCTCGACGCCTTGAAAGGAAGACAAAGCCCCCTGGCTAGCCCCCGGGGCCCCAGAAGCGGCCGCGAAAGCGGGCGCGAAGCGCCCCGAGTCTTCGAGGGCCGTGTCTGGGGCGGGGGTGTCGGGGGCAGAGCCCCCGACGTTGAGTGGCTTGTTCGCGAACGTCCGGGCGGGACGCATCGCGCCGGATTCGACGGCAAGAGCGCGACCGGGTCGAGCGCGGGGGAGCGCGCGGGTCCGCGCACGTTCGGTCACCTCGGCTTCACGGGGACGAGCTTCTGGATCGATCCGGACGCGGACGCCGTCGCCGTGTTGCTCACGAATCGCGTGCATCCTACACGCGAAAACGGCGCGATCCGCGAGGCGCGACCCCGCGTCCACGACGCCCTCTTCCGTCTCGCGGCCGCGCGGGCGGGAGCCTAGGATTTCCCGATGTCCGCCGAGGCGCCGCCATCGTCGACCCGCGCGCTGTCGCGGACGCCCACGCGGCGGGCGGTGGTGCGCTACCGCGGACGGAGCGAGAACCGCTGGCGCTTCGTCCGCGCGTACACGACCACGTTCCAGGTCATCTTCAGCTACCTCTGGCTGTTCTGGAAGGCGCGGCTCCTCGGCCGGGGCTACCGCGAGCAGCACATCGCGAAGGTCCACCGCAAGAACGCGAAGCGCGTCTACGAGACGATCCTCCGCCTGCAGGGCCTCTTCATCAAGGTCGGTCAGGCGCTGTCGATCATGGCGAACTTCCTGCCCGACGCCTTCCGGCGCGAGCTCGAAGGCCTTCAAGATCAGGTCCCGCCGCGGCCGTTCGAGGAGATCGCGAGGCGCATCGAAGAGGACCTCGGCGGCGCGCCGGGCGAGCTCTTCGCGCGCTTCGAGAAGGCGCCGATCGCGAGCGCGTCGCTCGGGCAGGTCCACGAGGCGACGACGAAGGACGGCGTGCGCGTCGCGGTGAAGGTCCAGCACCACGACATCGACGAGATCGTCCGCCTCGATCTCCGCACCATCCGGCGGATCCTCCGCATCGTGCAGTGGTTCGTCCCGGTGCAGGGGCTCGACGGTTACTACCACCAGATCAAGGAGCTCCTCTCGCGCGAGCTCGACTTCACGCTCGAGGCCGACAACATCGAGCGGATCGCCCGGAATTTCTCGAAGGACTCGCGCGTCCTCTTCCCGACGCCGATCCGCGAGCTCTCCACGAAGCGCGTCATCACGGCGACCTTCGTCGAGGGGAAGAAGCTCGGCGACCTCGCCGCGCTCGACGAGATGGGCATCGACAAGAAGGACCTCGCGAGCCGTCTCGTCCGCGCCTACTGCCAGATGATCTTCGTGGACGGCGTCTACCACGCCGATCCGCACCCCGGGAACATCCTGGTCGACGCGGAAGGGAACCTCATCCTCCTCGATTTCGGCGCCGTCGCGGAGCTGTCGCAGCCCATGCGCGAAGGGATCCCCGAGTTCCTCGAGGGCGTCCTCCGCCGCGACACGGAGCGCCTCATCCGCGCGCTCCGCAAGATGGGCTTCCTCTCGCGCACGAGCGACGAGGCCGTGAGCGAGAAGGTCATCGAGTACTTCCACCGCCGCTTCCAGGAGGAGGTGAAGCTCGAGTCCTTCAACCTCAAGGACATCAAGATCGATCCGCAGCGCGGCTTCGAGAACCTCCTCGACCTGCGGAAGATGAACGTCGGCCTCAAGGAGCTCTCCGGCGCGTTCGAGATCCCGCGCGACTGGGTCCTCCTCGAGCGCACGATCCTCCTCGTCTACGGCTCCTGCGCGCAGCTCGATCCCGAGCTGAACCCGATGGCGATCATCCAGCCGTACCTCCAGGACTTCGTCCTCGGGAACCGCGACTGGCAGAAGGTCGCGATGGAGACGGTGCGGGACATGGCGCTCGGCGCGGTGACGCTGCCCGACGACCTCCGGAAGTACCTCGTCCGCGCGACGCGGGGGGAGATGGAGGTGCGTGTCCGCGGGATGCAGGAGGGGGCTCGGACGGTCTACGCCATCGGCCGCCAGATCATCTACACGGCCGTCGGCCTCGCCACCGGCTACGCCGCCCTCCACCTCCACGAGCGAGGCGAGGACGGCACCCCCACGCGCGTGCTCGCCGGAACGGCGGCATTTTGTGCCGTGATGCTCGTGATTTCCTCGATCATCGGCCGCCCTCGGGCGCGCTGACGGCAAGCTCGTCCGCCGCGAAGGCGACGACGCATCGATGGATAACCGCGTAGTACGCTTCGCAGTATCTCATGACGACCCCGTGACAAAACGCGGCGTTCCAGGCTCTCGTGGGTTGGCATGAGCCGTGTATGAGACGCCTTTCAATGGCCCTTCCCTTCGATACGACCTCCGGCGCCCGTGACGCGCGCGCCGTTGCGATCCTCGCGAAGACGATCTACCGCGAGCTCCGCGCGAGCGGTTACGCCGAGAAGGACGTCATGGCGCTCGCCGGCGAGCTCCTCGGCATGGTGACGTCCGAAGTGCAGGGGCGCCGCACGCCGTCGAACGACTGAGATCGGTTCAAACGAAAGGAAGAGCCGGGCGCTTCGTGCGGTCCCGGCTTTGTTCTTTTGTGCGTCCGATCTCGCGCCGAGCAGGGTCAACTCGGCAATAGCCCGCAAGTTGACACGGAACGCGTAACAACCTGACAATCGCGTTGAAATCTCCGGCCCGCGCGCTCGCGTGGGTCCGGGTGGTTTGCCACGTCACGCAGTTACGGCTCCGAAGGATCGCACACGCGTGTTTGCCATCATCATCAGCGAAAAGGGTGGGGCGGAGCGCCGCGAGTCGTTCGACAAGAACGAGATCAACGTCGGCCGCGTGCAGGGCAACGACCTGATGCTCCCGAAGGGGAACGTCTCGAAGCACCACGCCCGGCTCCTCTTTCGCGACGGTCGCTTCATCGTCACCGACCTGAAGAGCACCAACGGCACGTACGTCAACGGCCGCAAGATCGCGCAGGCGACGATCGTCCGCGAAGGCGACAAGATCTACATCGGCGACTTCGTGCTTCGCCTCGAGACGAACGGCGCCGCCGGTGCGTCCGTCCCGCCGCCCGCGGACCCGGGCGCCACGGCCGCGGCCCCGCAGGAGACGGCCGCCTCGCTCGCCGACGAGGCGCGCACCGCGATGGCCGGCTCACCCGCGCCCGTCGCTCCGCCGAAGCCGCTCCCGAACCCGCCCGCCGTCACGCTCAAGGCGCCGACGCACCCGCCCGGCGCGCCGCTCCCGCGGCCGCAGGTCTCCAACGTCTCGAACGCGCCGTCGCTCGGCTCGTCGTCGCCGCAGTACCCGCTCGATCAGGATCCGGACGACAGCGCGCCGATGCAGAAGCCGCCGCCGCGCAACTCGGCGTCGCCGCCGGCCTTGGGCGGCAGCGGCGGCATTCGTCCGATGACGATGCCGCTCAACGTGTCCGCGCCGGGCCTCGCCGGCCTCGGCGGTCGCCCCGTCACGCCGGGCGGTCTCCCGCCGCTCGGTGGAAGCGCGTCGCCGCAGCCCACGCCGCCCGCGGCGGAGGCGAAGGCGCCTGCGCCCGCCGCGCCGCCGCCGCTCCCGCCGATCGCGCCCGTCGCGTCACCGTCGGCCGCGCCGCCGCCGGAGCCGAAGCCCGAGCCGAAGCCGGAGCCCAAGCCGTCCGCGTCGGTGCCGCCCGGTCGCGCGACCGCGCCGCCGCCGCGCGTGCCGCCGAAGGAGACGCCCGCGCAGGCGGGGCGTCGCCTCGCGTTGATGACGCTCCTCGATCGGATCGGCGAGCACGTCGATCTGTCGTCGCTCCGCACCAACCCGAACGTGAGCGACGCGCTCGCGCAGCAGATCGAGCGCGCGGCGAAGGATCAAGCCGCCGCGATGCGCGTGGAGGGCGATGCGCCGGAGGGCATCGATCTCGACGCCGTCGCGCGCGACGCGCATCGCGAGCTCGTCGGCCTCGGCGCGTTCGCCCCGCTCCTCGACGACGAAGAGGTCGGCGAGATCCACTGCGTGCGCTTCGATCAGCTCTTCACCGTGCGCGGCGGGAACAACACCGCGATCGCGGAGCCCACCGCGTTCAGCAGCGAAGAGGCGCTCGCGCGCGTCGTCGCTCGCCTCGCGCAGCAAGCGGGCGCGCCGTGGCAAGCGGGCGAGAGCGTCGTCGAGCGCCGGCTCCCGCGCGCCGCCATCGTCGCGATCGCGCCGCCCGCCGCCGCGAACCACATCGTCTCGATCCGGAAGCGCCGTCGCATCGAGACGACGCTCGAGGAGCTCACGCGCACCGGCTCGGCGTCGAAGGGCATGACGCAGTTCCTCGAGGCGTGCATCGTCGCGCGCGCGAACATCCTCGTCTCCGGCAACACGCCGCTCCCGCTCCTCTCTGCGCTCGCGGTCGCGAGCGGCATCGGCGGCGAGCGCGTCGTCGTCGTGCAGGACGTCGAGGAGATCGGCGTCGGCAACGCGCACTCCGCGACGATCTCCGTCGGCGACACGAAGAAGCAGGGCGAGGACGCGATGCGCGCGGCGGCGAAGCTCCGCGCCGATCGACTCATCGTCACGCAGCTCGCGGGCGGCGTCGCGGCCTCCACGATCGACGCCCTCGCGTCGGGCAACGACGGCATCCTCGCCGCGCTGCCGGCGCCCACGCTCCGTCAGGGCATCAGCCGCCTCGTCGCGCAGCTCGTGCTGCATCGGCCCGGCCTCACGCTCGAGGGCATGCGCGAGGTCGTCGGCGAGTCCTTCGACATCGCGGTCGAGGTCGGCGCGTTCCCCGACGGCCGTCTCCGCGTCATGCGCATCGCCGAGCTCGGCGGCGCGGACGCGAAGGGCGTCGTCGCGCGCGACCTCTTCGTGTTCAACGCGGACCCGGGCGGCGGCGACGGCACCTTCAGCGCGACCGGCGTCGTGCCGCGCATCGCGAACGAGCTCGCCGCACGCGGCATGAAGCTCGACGCTGCCATGTTCAAGCGCGCCACGCGTTAGCCGCGATCGTGACCACGCGCGGCGAGGCGCGCGTTCCCAGCGCGTGCTCGCGCTGGCGCGCCTCGGCCGCGTTTTTCGCGGTCGTTCCGCCCTCGTTCCTCCGGCCGAGCTCGCGGTTCGGCATGCGCGCTGCACCCTGGCCCCGCGTTCAACGGAACTACCAGGAGAAGAAGATGATGAAGCCCATGAGTGTCCTCGCCGCGGTGTCGCTCGCCGTCCTCGCCGTCGGGTGCAAGAAGGACGAGCCCGCGAGCGAGACGAGCACGACGTCGGCGCCCATCGTTCAGGACCAGCCCGCGGCCGAGCCGCAGGTGACGACCGGCACGACCACGACCGGCAGCGCCAACGACCTCGGCAACACGCAAGCCGGCGGCGCGATCACCGGAACGACGCAGACGACGACCGGCACCATCCAGAGGGGCGGCGACGCGGGCGTCCGCGACGAGGTCCCGACCGGCGGCACCGACCTCGGCACGAGGACGGTCCCGTCGGAGCGGACGGTCCCGTCGGAGAAGACGGTTCCATCGGAGCGGACGGTTCCGTCGGAGCAGCGGCTCGGCGCCGAGCCGAACCACTCGACCCCGCTCGGCGATGGCAAGTCCGGCTCGTACACCGACGGCAAGGGCACCCGCGGCGGCAAGGCCACGTGGGGAACGGGCCCGCAGAAGGACACGCAGATGGACCAGCCCGCGGAGCCCCGGCCCTAGGGTCTTCACGGTCAGGGGCTTCGCCCCCGACACCCCCCGCGCGCGCGAACAGGGCCCGCCGAAGCGGCGGGTCGCTTCGCGACCGCTTTTGCGGCCCCGTTCGCGCGCCGTGCGGTCGCTGCAGCCTTGTGCGCGCGCCGTGCGCCTGCTGCGGCAGGCGCTTGCGACCCGCGTTCGTTCGCGTGCTCGAGTGTGCGCTGCAGCCCGGGGAACTACCGAAGCGGCGGGGTGCTTGGTGGCCCGTTCGGGCTGCTGCAGCCGCGTGGAGAGGGGGCGGTCGTGCAGTGGGGTGCGCGAGATGCGCAGGGGGGAATGTCGAAATAGTAGGGAAGGAAATTCAGGGGGCGGCGGGGGTGGCGCGGGCGGTTGTGGCTGCTAGAGAGGCGCATGCTTGCTCGCCTTCTCGGGGCCTCGCTTGCTCTTGTCGCGGTCGCTGCTTGCGGTGACCAACCCGAGGAGGTCACGAGCGATCGGTCGAACCTGATCGGTGGCGCGTACCTCGGCGAAGGGGACCTGCCGTCGACGCTCCGGATCAAGAACAGCTGCACCGCCGCGAAGGTCGGGCCGCGGCACATCCTCACCGCCGCGCACTGCGTGTACAACCGCGGGCTCAAGCCCGCCTACGCGACCGGGGCGCGCATCGAGGTCAGCTCGGCGGTCCGGCAGACCGCGACGAGCGCGTACCTGCCGCTCACGATCAAGCAGACGCACGTGGCCCCGGAGTGGATCGAACGCTGTACCTCCCCCGAGTCGATCTGCGAAGCCGCGGGCGACGACAACGACCACCGCCCCGCCGACGTCGCGCTGGTCGAGACGGTGCAGGAGATCCTCAACGTCCCCGTCGCCACGATCGACACGTCGCCGCTCCCGGTCGGCGAGGCCGTCGTCGTCGCCGGCTACGGCTGCGAAGGGTCCGTCGGCGGCTACTGGTCGTACGCGTCGTCGAACCTGAAGGCCGGCGTCGTGCAGCTCCTCCACCCCGGCGCGCTCCTCCATCGCGGCAGCAGCGTCACCGTCGACAACCTGCACGTCGTCGCCGATCACGACCTCATCACGCCCGGCCCCGCCTGGCCGACGCCGGGACCTGGCCTCTGCCCCGGCGACTCCGGCGGCCCGCTTTTCCGCGCGAAGGGCGGCGGCGCGACCGTGGTCGGAGTGAATGCATCTTACACGTTCTCCGGCGGCGTCGGCGCCGGGCTCCCCGTCACGAACTGGCACGCGCGCCTCGACACCGCGACGCCGCGGAACGTCGGCGGCTGGCTCGCGACGCTCGGCGCGACGACGTGCGCCGGCGACACGTGCCCCACGCGCGCCCCCGCCGCCTCGCTCGCCGCCGCCGCGCCCGCGCCCGCGATCGTCGCGCGGCTCGTGAGCGACGGACGCGACAGCTCGTGCCAGCGCGCGGCGCTCGATACGTCGGGCGTGCAGGCCGCGATCGACGACGTCCTCGCGACGAACGCGTTCTGCATGTCGCTCAACGGCCAGCGCGTCGCGCTCGAAGAGGGCCGCTACACGTACGGCTCGGTCGCGTGGTGCTCGATCCAGACCCAGCCCACCGCCGCGCAGGCGGCGGCGTTCACGAACGCGATGGAGGCGCGAGGCTTCGCCGGCTTCGCGCTCCAGAACGGCGGCGTGGTCGGCACGATCTACTCGCAGGCGTGCGACGCGTTCCCGAACGGCGACGCCGCGTGCCGCGCGTCGTTGCCGTCGAACGAGAAGATCCGCTCCGACGTCAAGTTCGTCTCCGGCACGCGGTCGACCTGCTCCTTCCTCGCGGCGCCGCAGCACCTCGCGTCGTCGGGCTTCGACGGCTACGGCGTGCCGTTCACCTGCACGCTCACGTCCGCGCCGTCGGCCGAGGTCGAGGCGTACATCCCGCAGGCGATGAACCGGTACCCGTACACGAGCGTCACCTACGACGCCTCGACCGACACGCTCGTCGGTTGGGCCGTCGGCGCCCCGTGCGCGACGTTCGCCGCGTCGACGCCCTGAGCGGCAGGCGAATTCAGAGCGCGCGGAGAAGGAGAGGAGTATCGCGTGAGCCCGATGCTCCTCCGCGCTCTCTTCTGCCTCGGCCTCGCGACGATCGCCGCATGCAGCGCCGGCGAGAGCGTCGCGGTCGATTCGAGCGACCTCATCGGCGGCGCGAAGCTCGCGGAAGGCGACCTCCCGTCGGCGCTCCGGCTGAACCAGAGCTGCACCGCGGCCCGCGTCGGTCCGCGTCACATCCTCACCGCGGCGCACTGCGTTCACGGCGGCGGGGGGCTCTGGCCCAACTACCGAGCCGGAGCCCGGATGGTCGTCAGCGGCGCCGCCGTCCAGGACGCGACCGCCGTGCACCAGTCGCTCACCGTGAAGGCGACGCACGTGGCGGCCGCCTGGCTCGAGCGCTGCACCGCGGCGGCTCGTTGCGAGTATTCGCGCGACGAGAACGAGCACCTCGTCTCGGACGTCGCGCTCATCGAGACGGTGGAGGAGATCGCCGGCATCGCGATCGCGCCGATCGACACCGCGCCGGTGAGCGCGGGCGAGAGCGTGATCGTCGCCGGCTACGGCTGCCAGAGCGCGGTCGGCGCCGAGGTGACGGTGACGCCACGCTTGAAGGCCGAGGTCACGCGCGTCCTCCCCGCGACGACGCTCCTCCATTGGGGCAGCGGCGTGCGCGCGGACCGGGTCTCCGACATCGGCGCGCGCGACCTCGTGACGCCGGGCCCGGCCTGGCCGACGGCGGGTCCTGGTCTCTGTCCGGGCGACTCCGGCGGACCGCTCTACCGCGCGTCGAGCCGCGGCGCGACCGTCGTCGGAGTGAATGCATCCTACACGTTTGCGGGGAGCGGCGCCCCACTGCCGGTCACGAACTGGCACGCGCGGCTCGATCGCGACACCCCGCACGACGTCGGCGGGTGGCTCGCGAGCCTCGGCGCAGAGACGTGCGCGGGCGAGACGTGCCCGCGGAACGCCGCCGCCGCGCCTGCGCTGAGCGTGGAGCCCGAGCCCGCGGCGACCACCGCCGACCTCGCGAGCGACGGCCGGGAGGCGCGCTGCCAGAGGGCGATCCTCGAGGTCTCCGACGTCGAGGACGCGATCTGGGAGCTGCTCGATACCGGCGTGGTCTGCGGGTCGTTCTCCGCTCGGCGTGAGCCGCTTCCGGACGGCGACCACCGCTACGTCGCGAGGACGGTCTGCGTCCTCGATCGAGCGCTCACCGGCGCCGAGGAGGCCGCTGTGCCGCGCGGGCTGAGCGCGAAGGGCTTTCCAGGTTTCGCCTTCGAAGGACGCCAGCTGACGGGCCCCCGCGCGACGGCGGGCTGCAAGTCAGGCGCGCTCTGAACGCGACTACGTGCTCGCTTCGGCTTCGGCGCGCTTCACCATCTTGCGGTGGGTGAGGCGCTTCTTGAGCGGACCCATGTGATCGATCATCAGGACGCCCTGGAGGTGGTCGTACTCGTGCTGGATCGCGACCGCGAGGAGGCCCTCCGCCACGAGCGTGAACTCGGTGCCCGACTTGTCCTGCGCGCGGACCTTCACCTTCGCCGCGCGGTCGACGTCCTCCTGGACGCCGGGGAAGCTCAGGCAGCCCTCCTGCCACGTGATGTCGCCCGTGGTCTCCAGGATCTCCGGGTTGATGAACACGCGGAGATCGCTCGGCGCGCCCTCCTCCGCGATGTCGATGATGAAGAGCTGGAGCGGCTCGCCGATCTGCGTCGCGGCGAGGCCCACGCCCGGCGCCGCGTACATGGTCTCGGCCATGTCGTCGATGAGCTTCTGGATCGCCGGAGTCACCTCCTCGACGCGCTTGCCAGGCTCGCGGAGGCGCTTGTCCGGATAGTGCAGGATGGTGCGAATCATGGCTCCGGATCCAGCGTAGCACGCGTCCTAATCGGGATGAACGATGGGGCCGTGCACGTAGGCGTCTTCACCGACGAGCTCCCAGGCGGGCGCGGCGATTCGCGGCGCCTGTTGCGGCGTGTCGGGGCCGGCCCAGTCCACCGCGCCGGGGCGGCCGCGCGGGCCGAGGAGGATCGGCGCGATGAAGGCGTGGAGCTCGTCCGCGAGGCGACCGGCGAGGAGGCTCCCCGCGAGCTCGGCGCCGCCCTCGACCAGGAGCGAGACGCAGCCGCGCTGCGCGAGGAGGCGGAGCGCGGAGACCATGTCGAGCCGGCCCTCGGTCGAGAGCGGGATCTGGACGACCTCGACGCCGTGCGCCGCGAGCTGCGCCGCCAGGTCCTCCTGCGCGTCCGGACCCGCGAGGACGATCGTGGGGATCTCGCGCGCGGTCGTGACGAGGCGGCTCTCGAGCGGGAGGCGCAGGTTCGTGTCGAAGACGATGCGGACGGGGCTGTCGCCCGGGGCGTCGCGCACGGTGAGCCGCGGATCGTCCGCGACCGCGGTGCCGATGCCGACCGCGACCGCGTCCGAGCGCGAGCGGAGGAGGTGCACCTTCGCGCGCGCGTCCGGGCCGGTGACCCACTTCGAGGCGCCGGAGCGCGTCGCGATGCGGCCGTCGAGCGAGAGCGCGAGCTTCAGCGAGATGTACGGCAAGCCCGTCGTCACGTACTTCGTCCACGGCTGGATGAGGCCGCGCGCGTGCGCCTCGCGGATGCCCATCGTCACCGCGACCCCGCGCTGCGTGAGCACCTCCGCGCCGCCGCCGTCGACGTGCGGGTTCGGATCGCGACAGCCGATGACGACGCGCGCGATCTTCGCCTGCACGATCGCGTCGGTGCACGGCGGCGTGCGGCCGTGGTGGTTGCAAGGCTCGAGCGTGACGTAGAGGGTGGAGCCCTCCGCCGCCGCGCCTGCGTTCTTGAGCGCGAGCACCTCGGCGTGCTCGGTGCCGGCGCGCTCGTGGTGCCCCGTCGCGACGAGCTCGCCGTTCTTCACCAGCACCGCGCCGACGTGCGGGTTGGGGGAAGGCTTCCCGCTCCGCCCGTGGACGAGCGCGAGGTCCATCCAGCGCTCGTCTTCCTCTTGTCCCGCCGTCAATGGGGCGTTGTCTCGATCGCTGTTCACGGCGTCCTCGCGACCTTCTCGATCTCGGAGCGGAGCTCGTCGATGTCCTTGAACTGACGATACACCGAGGCGAAGCGGACGTAGGCTACCGGATCGACCTCGCGGAGGTGCGCCATCACGCGCTCGCCGATCTTCTCCGACGCGACCTCTTTGTCGCCCGCGTCGATGAGCTCCTTCTCGATCGCGTCGACGATCGCGTCGATGCGCGACGCCGCCACCGCGCGTTTGTCGCACGCGCGCCGGAGGCCGGCGACGACCTTCTGCCGCTCGAACGCCTCGCGCCGCCCGTCCTTCTTCACGACGAGCGGGAGCACCTCCTCGACGCGCTCGTAGGTCGTGAAGCGCCGCCCGCACGTCTCGCACTCGCGCCGGCGGCGAATGACGTCGCCCGCCGTCCCCGCGCGCGAGTCGGTCACCTTGCTCTCGAGCTGCCCGCAGAATGGACACTTCATGAGCGCGACCTCAACGAGGCAGCTCGATCTTCTCGCGGCGGCGCGCGTGCCGCTCGTTCGCGTCGACGGGCTCGTCGAGCCACGCGGTGACGATGTCCCAGGCGAGGCCGGCGCCGACGACGCGCTCGCCGAGAGACAGGATGTTCGAGTCGTTGTGCGAGCGGGAGAGGCGCGCGGTGTACGTGTCGGAGCAGTTCACGCAGCGGATGCCGTCGTGCCGGTTCGCCGCGATCGCCATCCCGACGCCGGTCCCGCAGACGAGGATGCCGCGATCGAACTCCTTCGCGAGGATCGCCTTCGCCACGCGGTGCGCGTAGTCCGGGTAGTCGACGCTCTCCTCCGCCTGCGTCCCGAGGTCCTCGAGCACGAGGCCCTCGCGCTTCTGCAAGAGCGGCACGAGCTGCGCCTTCAGGCGAACCCCGCCGTGATCGGAGGCGATGCAGACGCGCACTCTTCAACCCTCGTAGCGAGAGAAGACCAGCGAGCAGTTCGTTCCGCCGAACCCGAACGAGTTGTTGAGCGCGTGCTGGACGCGGCGCTCGCGCGCGGTGTTCGCGACGTAGTCGAGCGGGCAGGCCGGGTCCTGGTCCTCGAGGTTGATGGTCGGCGGGACCTTGCCCTCCGCGATCGCGAGGGCGCACACCGCGCTCTCGACCGCGCCCGCGGCGCCGAGGAGGTGGCCCATCATCGACTTGGTCGAGCTCACCCAGAGCTTCTTGTCGGTCGCGTGCGCGCCGAAGACCGCGATCGTCGCCTCGGTCTCGGCGATGTCGCCGACCGGCGTGGAGGTGCCGTGCGCGTTCAGGTAGTCGATCCGATCGGGCGCGAGGCCCGCGTCCTTCAGCGCCATGCGCATCGAGCGCTGCGCGCCCTCGCCGTGCGGCGCCGGCTGGGTGAGGTGGTTCGCGTCACTCGACGCGCCGTAGCCGGTGACCTCGGCGTAGATCTTCGCGCCGCGCTTCTTCGCGCGCTCGAGCGACTCGAGCACGAGGACCCCCGATCCTTCGCCGCAGACGAAGCCGTCGCGCCCCTTGTCGAACGGGCGGCTCGCGCGGGTCGGCTCCTCGTTCCGGCGCGAGAGCGCGAACATCGCCTCGAAGCCGCCGATGCCGACCGGCGTGACGGTCGCCTCCGCGCCGCCGGTGACCATGACCTGCGCGCGGCCGCGGCGGATCCACTCGAACGCCTCGCCGAGCGCGTGCGCGCCGGACGAGCACGCGCTCGTGTTGCAGTAGGACGGGCCCTTGAGGCCGTACTGCATGGAGACCTGGCCCGCGGCGAGGTTCGCGATGATGCCCGGGATCGAGTACGGGCTGATGCGGCCCGGACCCTTCTCGAGGATGATCTGCTTCGTTCGCTCGAGCGTGGCGAGCCCGCCGAGGCCGACGCCGATGAAGCAGCCGGCCTCGTTGCGCTCTTCGTCCGTGAGCTCGAGCGCGGCGTCCTTCATCGCGATCGAGGCCGCGCCCATCGCGAACTCGATGAACCGGTCCATCTCCTTGAGCTTCTTCTTCTCGATGAAGCGGGAGCCGTCCCAGCCCTTCACCTCCGCCGCGAAGCGAACGCGGTACGCGCTCGCGTCGAACAGGGTGATGGGCGCCGCGCCGCTCTGACCGGCGAGCAAGGCGTCCCACGACTCCTGCCGGCCGATGCCGACGGGCGTCACGAGCCCCACCCCGGTGATCACGACGCGGTTCATTCGCTACTTCTTGGCGTGCTTCTCGATGTAGTCGATCGCGTCCTGCACCGTGCGGATCTTCTCCGTGTCCTCGTCCGGGATGTCGATTTCGAAGGCTTCTTCGAACGCGAGGACGAGCTCGACCAGGCCGAGGGAGTCCGCCCCGAGGTCCTCGATGAACGTCGACTCGGGCTTGATGTCCTTCTCTTCGACGTCGAGCTGCTCCTTGATGATGCGCTTGACCTCGCTGCCGATGTCCTGGGCCATGTTCTATCGATGCCTCGTCAGTTCCTGGTTCCGAGCCAGAGCTGCAGCTCGCGGGGGGCCCTTCTACACAGCCTTTCCCGGGACCGCAACCCGCCTAAGACAGCGTAAATCCCTACACGTACATCCCGCCGTTCACGCGGAGGACCTGGCCGGTGAGATAGGCGGCCTCGTCGCTGGCGAGGTAGACGCACGCGGCCGCGACTTCGCGGGCGGTGCCGGTGCGGCCCAGCGGCACGATCTTCACGAGGTGCTCCTTCATCTGGTCGGTCATCGTGCTCGTCATGTCGGTGTCGATGAACCCCGGCGCGACGACGTTGACCGTGACGTTGCGGGACGCGTACTCGCGGCCGATCGACTTGGCCGCGCCGATGAGCGCCGCCTTCGACGCGGCGTAGGCCGTCTGCCCGACGTTGCCCATCTCGCCGACGACGCTCGACATGAAGACGATGCGGCCGGACTTCGCGCGCATCATCGACTTGAGGGAGGCCTTCGCGCAGGCGAGGGCGCCCTTCACGTTGACCTGCCAGAGCTTGTCGAGGTCCTCGTCCTTCATCCGGAGGAGGAGGCCGTCGATCGAGATGCCTGCGTTCGCGATCAGGACGTCGAGCTTGCCGTGCTTCGCGACCAGGTCCGTGATCGCCTTCTCGCAGGCCGCGGCGTCGCCGACGTCGAAGCCGGCGATCTCGGCCTTGCCGCCCTTCGCCGCGATCGCCTCCGCCACCTCGCGTGCGGCGGCCTCGCCCTTCACGTAGTTCACGATCACGGTCGCGCCGTGCTCGGCGAGCGCCTCGCAGCAGGCGCGGCCGATGCCGCGGGAGCCGCCGGTGACGAGCGCGATCTTGCCATCAAGCTTGAACATTCGAACCTCCGAGGAACGCGCCGAGCGCGTCGAGCGAGGCGACGTCGCCCACGCTGGTCATCTTGATCTCCTTCGCGATGCGCTTTCCGAGGCCGGCCAGCACCTTGCCCGGCCCGATCTCGATCGCGTGCGTGACGCCCTCGAGGTGCATGAGGCGGATCGCCTGCTCCCACCGCACCGCGCCGTCGACCTGACGGACGAGCAGCTCCTTCACGCGCGCGGGCTCCGTGTTCGGCTTCGCGTCGACGTTCGCGACGACCGGGAACGCGAGCGGCTTCACGACGACCTTCTCGAGCTCCGCGGCGACGACCTTCGCCGCCGGCGCCATCAGCGCGCAGTGGAAGGGCGCGCTCACCTTGAGCGGGATCGCCTTGCCCTTGATCTCGCCGGCGCGCTCGCTCGCGCGAAGGACCGCCTTCGCGTCGCCCGCGATGACGATCTGGCCCGGCGCGTTGAAGTTCGCGCACGCGACGACGCCGCCGGTCTCGGCCACGACCTCGCGGCAGATCGCCTCGAGCGGCTCGGGCTCGACCCCCATGATCGCCGCCATCGCGCCGACGCCGGGCGGGACGGCCTCCTGCATCGCGCGGCCGCGCGCGCGGACGATGCGCACCGCGTCCTCGAGCTCGAGCGCGCCCGCGGCGACGAGCGCGGAGTACTCGCCGAGCGAGTGGCCCGCGGCGAAGCGGGGCGCCGCGAGGTCGGGGTGGCGCTCTTTGATCGCGGCGAGGGCGGCGATGCTCGCGGTGACGATCGCGGGCTGCGCGTTCGCGGTGAGCGTGAGCTCGGCCTCGGGGCCCTCGAGCATCAGCTTCGTGAGCGGAGCGCCGAGCGCGGCGTCGGCGCGATCGAAGACCTCCTGCGCGGCCTTGGAGCTCTTCGCGAGATCGCCGGCCATGCCGACCGCCTGAGAGCCCTGCCCGGGAAAGAGCCAAGCGAACATCATCGTAGACGCGCCGACTAGCGCAGCTCGAAGTCCGCTTCAATCGACCCAGGTTCGAGAGGGCTCTGCCCTCTCGAGCTCTCCCGCCGGGACCGTCGCGCGAAGACGCGCTCCGCGCCCCGGACCCCCGAGAGGGACCTTTCCGGGCTCTTCAGATCAGAGGACGCCGTCGATGCCGCTTGCGTCGGGGAGCTGGATGTCGTCGTCGTCGCCGCGCGGCCCGTCGTCGTCGTCGTTCTGCTTCGCCTCGGCGCCGCCGGTCGCGCGGCGCCCGCCGCCTTGGTAGCCGCCCGAGTCGAAGCACGCGGCCGCGAACGAGAGCGCGGCCACGCCGAGGAGGAGGAAGAATTGCCTGAGCGTCACTTTGGACAATTCCATGCTCCTTGATCCGTGCAGGTGCACTCGGTGTCTTCGCTCGAGTTGGCGCCGAACCGGCGGCACCGGTCGTCCGGCTCGTAGAAGCCGAGGCAGGAGCTGCCGGGGACGATGAGGACGGGCGGGCACTCCGCGAACTTGACGTTGAACTCGACGGAGCGCACGAGCTCGCCGTCGAGCCGCACCTCGCAGATGTAGCTGCCGGCGAAGAACGGCGCGGAGTCGTCGGGCTCGCCCTTGTCGTTGATGGGGACGAGCGCGATGTCGAGCTTCGTCGGACGCCCGCTCCCCGGCGTCGGCTCGGGCGCGAACTCGGCGTACGCGACGTACTGGTCGCTGTCGACGAACTTGCGCTCCTCGACGCTGTAGATGCTCACCATGCGGATGTGCCCCTCCACCGTCACGTCGGTGCGACCGAAGCCGCCCTCGATGATGCAGTGGATCTCCCGCGCGTCGGTCGTGAACTCTTTGCGCGGACGGTTCCCGTCGCCGTCCAGCGCCATGTACACGTCGCTGATGTTCGCGGTCGAGGCGCAGGCGCTGAACACCGGCAGCGCGGCCGCACCGAGCAGGACGGCGGCCGCGGGGAGGCGACGGAGACGCACGCCCCGATTATGCCTCGGTTTTCGCGAAGGCGCCTAGGCCTTTGCGGGCTAAGCCTTCGCGGCCTTGACCGGCTTGACCTCGCGGCCCTTGTAGTGGCCGCAGGAGGCGCAAGCGCGGTGGGGCGTCACGGGCTCGCCGCAGTTCGCGCACGCGATGAGCTGCACCGGCACGACCTTGTCATGGTTCGCGCGGCGCATGTTGCGCTTGGAACGGCTGGTACGCCTCTTGGGAACGGCCACGGTCGACTCCTAAATCTTCTTATTCAGTTTCGCGTTTGCGAGCGGAGAACCCGAGCAGCGGCGCGAGCCGCGGGTCGATGGCCTTGGCGCCGGCGCCTTGACCTTCTCCGTCTTGATTGGGGGCGGGAGCCATACCCGGACATGACTCCGAGCACAAGGGAATCATGGGGACCCCGAGCACGAGCTCGTCGCGGACCAGGTCGTCGAGCACGACCGTATCGCCGGAAAACGGGAGCGTATCCGCGTCCTCGTCGGAGAGCTCCTCGTCGCCCTCCTCCCGGAGCTTCGCCGCCGGGACGTAGAGGACGGAGAGGTCGGCGTGGATCGGGAGCACCGTCCGCTCGAGGCAGCGCGCGCAGGGGATCTCGAGCTCGGCGTCGAGCGTGCCGTGGACGATGACGTCGTGCCCGCTCTTCGACGCGCGCACGGCGATCTTGCCGTCCTTGCCCGAGGTCGTCGCCTCGTGGCCCTCGAGCGCCCCCCGCACCCACGCCGCCCGCACGGGAAAGACATACTCCCGCCCCCCCGCGTCGAGCTCACTCGTCGGAATCGTATACTCGTCCTTCTCTCGCTCGTTCGCCATCGAGCCGCTGAACCTAATACGCGTTGCCGGCGCGCGAAAGCCGCCGCGCTCAGGGCGAAGCCCCTGACCTAGGGAAGCGCCTCGATGATCTTGTCGGGATCGCCCAGGAACTCGAAGTGCATCGTGTCCTGGAGCACGTCGTGGCCGAGCCAGTAGAAGCCGTACTTCTCGAAGGTGTCGACCCAGGACTTGGGCATCACCATGCGCTTCCACACGTCCGTCGTCTTCTTGCAGACGGGGTCCTCGTTCCACGGCGCGACGCAGCCGCAGCACTTGTTGCGGTCCGGCTCGATGTCGATCGCGATGCCGTAGAGGTGGTTCGAGACCTCCGCGCCCTTGTACGTGTTCTTGAAGCGCATGCCGCTCGACGTGCGCGGCGTGTACTCCGAGCCGGCGCTCGTGCTCTTCAGCGCGGCCTCGACGCACTTCACGGCGGGGATGATCTTCCCGTTGAGCTGCAGCGAGAGCCCCATGAAATTCACGCTCTTCGCGTAGAACTTCGGCGGGTGCGCGTTCAGCTTCGCGTTCCCGAACGGCTCGAAGTAGCCGTACTTCTCGGTCCGGTAGTCGATCGCGCGCTGAAGCATCTTCACCGCTTCCTTCAGCTTGTCGGGATCGTTCGTCTTCGGGAACCAGTTGCCCCGGACGAGGAAGGGCTGCACGCCCTGCTCGCGGCAGGCGACCTTCTTTCCGTCGAGCTCGATCGTGAGCTTGTTCGCGGCGGCGGGGAGCGCGGCTTCGGCCGCGGACTCCTTCGGCTTGCCGACGGACTCCTTCGGCTCGGCGGGCTTGGGCTCTTCGCTACGCGCAGGGAGCGCGGTGGCGCCGAGCAGACAGAGGAACGGGGCGGCGATGAGGGAACGGCGTACTACGGTCACGGCTGAGCCTCCCTACAACGCTGTAGCTGAGGTGTCAGCAGTCACCAAGAAATACGCGCGATCCTGCGGCGTTCAGCGTCGCCGTTCGAAGCGGAGGACCTCGCCGAGGGACTCGTGCTCTTCCACGCCGCTACGGACGAGGCCGGAGCGCTCGAGCACGCGGATCGACGCGGCGTGCCACGGCGGCGTGGTCGCGGTCACGGCGAGGATCCCCTCCTGCACGAGCGCCCACTCGACGCAGGCACGCGTCGCCTCGCTCGCGTAGCCCTGCCGTTGCCACCGCTCCTCCACCCCGTAGCCGACCTCGGCGACGCCGTCGGCCGGGCGGCCGTGGAAGACGACGCTCCCCACGACGTAGCGGCCGCCGTCGGCCTCGGTCGCGATCACGAGGCGATCGCCCCAGAGGCGGGTCGCGGGGTCGGCGCGGATCGCGTCGAGCGAGGCGCAGAACGCGCGCTCGACGAGGGCGCGGCCGGGCCACGCCTCCGGCACCCGCGCGCGCGCGAGGTCCTCGAGCGCGGCGCGATCGCCCGCGAACGTCGCCTCGACCTGCGCGAGCGTGATCGGCTCGAGGATCAGCCGCGGCGTGCGTAGTGACGGGCCGGAGTCCATCTCTCCTCCTCTCCTCGAGCGTAGCGCCGTTGACGGCGGCGGGCTTCCCGTGGATATTTCGTACACGAAATAATATGCCGGCTGCCCTCAACCCCGAGATCAAGACGGACGTGGACGAGGTGATCGAGGCGATCGTCTACCTCTATACGGAGAGCCGCCGCCTCACGAAGGAGATGGCGCGGCGCGCCGACCTCACCGGACCGCAGCTCACGGTCGTGAAGATGCTCGAGCAGATCGGCGACCTCTCGCTCTCGGAGCTCTCCGAGCGCATCCGCGCGCAGAACAGCACCGTGACCGGCATCATCGACCGGATGGTGCGCGAGGGGCTCGTCACGCGCGAGCGCTCGAAGGAGGATCGCCGCGTCGTGTACATCCGCCTCACCGCGAAGGGGAAGAAGCTCGCGGAGGAGATCCCGATCGAGCCGATGGAGATCTTCCGCGGCGCGCTCGAGACCCTCACCGCGAACGAGGTGCGCGACCTCGTGAAGATCCTCGGCAAGGTCGCGAAGCGCGTGCGGCAGGCCGTGCAGCGCGAGACCGCGACATGACCGCGCCCGATCGCGATCCCGACCTCTGCGTCATCACCTGCGCGGTGACGGGCGTGCTTGCGAACCGCAAGCAGTGCCCGCACATCCCCTACACGCCGGAGGAGATCGCGGAGGAGGCGCGGCGCGCGTACGACGCCGGCGCGTCGGTCGTGCACATCCACGCGCGGCGCGACGACGGCTCGCCCACGTTCGATCCGGCGACGTTCGCGCGGATCAAGGAGGAGATCCGGAAGCGGTGCCCGATCCTCCTCAACTTCTCGACCGGCACCATCCTCGACGACGTGTCGGAGCAGTGCGCGTACATCACGGAGAGCAAGCCCGAGATCGCCGCCCTCAACATGGGCACGATGAACTACGCGAAGTACTCCGAGAACCGGAAGGCCTTCGTCTTCGACATGGTGTTTCCGAACACCTACGAGAAGATCATCAAGCTCCTGACCGCGATGAACGACGCCGGCGTGAAGCCGGAGCTCGAGTGCTTCGACACCGGCCACACCCACGGCATCTGGCCGCTCCTCGACATGGGCGTCCTGAAGAAGCCGCTCCAGTTCTCGTTCATCGTGAACGTGCTCGGCGGGATCCCTCCGCTCGTGGAGAGCCTCCAGCTCCAGACGAAGATCATGCCGCCCGGCAGCGAGTGGGAGGTGATCGGCATCTCGAAGAGCGGCTGGCGCATGATCGGCGCCGCCCTCGCGCTCGGCGGGAACGTCCGCGCCGGCCTCGAGGACAACCTGTACCTCCCGAGCGGCGAGATGGCGCGCTCGAACGGGGACCTCATCGAGGTCGCGGCGCGCATGGTCCGTGATTGCGGCCGCAAGGTCGCCACCGTCGAGCAGGCGCGGCAGATCTTGCTAACGGAGAGGAACGCATGACCTTCGGCAAGCTGAGAGTCGCGGACGAGCGCGGGGTGCGCGTGCTCACGCTGAACAACCCCGAGCGCCGCAACGCGATCGGGCCGCAGATGGTGAACGAGCTGCTCCACGCGCTCGAGGCGGCGCACGCGGACGCGGGCGTGCGCGTCATCGTCCTCACGGGGGAGGGGAGCGCGTTCTGCGCGGGCGGCGACTTCACGTCGATGAACGACGAGAGCGGCCTCGCGCACAAGGGCGACTACGCCGATCTCCTCCTCGCGATGACGCGGGCAGAAAAGCCGATCGTCGCGCGCGTGAACGGCCACGCGATGGGCGGCGGGCTCGGCCTCGTCGCGGCGTCGACGTTCGCGATCGCGGAGACGAACGCGAAGCTCGGGACGCCGGAGATCGACGTCGGCCTCTTCCCGATGATGATCATGGCGGTCCTCGCGCGCCTCGTCCCGCGCCGCGCGCTCCTCGACATGATGCTGATGGGCCGGAAGCTGACCGCGGCCGAGGCGCACGCGATCGGCCTCGTGAACGCGGTGCACCCCGCCGCCGACCTCGACGCGGCGGTGGCGCGCGTCACCGACGCGCTCGCGGCGAAGAGCCCGATCACGATCGCGCTCGGCCTCCGCGCGTTCGCGGAGCAGGACGACATGGCGCTCGCGGAGGCGCTGCCGATGCTGCGTGGCAAGCTCACGGAGGCGCTCGCGACGGAGGACGCGCAGGAGGGTCTGGCGGCGTTCCTCCAGAAGCGCGCCCCGGTGTGGAAGGGCCGCTGACGAAGGCGGCGACCTCGTCGCTGAGCGGATCGTTCCGCGCGCCGAACGCGAGGACGACGCCGGCGTGGTCGGTGTCTCTCAGCTCGACGTACTTCGGCGGCATCCCGAGCGCGGTGAGCTCCTCGCGCGCGCGGCGGGCCTGCGGGATCATGTACTCGTAGTCGCGCTCGCCGACGACGACGAAGTACGGCGCCATCCCAGGATGCAGTCGCTCGATCGGCGATCGCTTCTTCCACTCCGCGCGGTCGGTCCCGAACGTCCGGTGCGTGACCTTCGCGTTGAAGTCGGCGCTGAGGTCCTCGCTCATGTGCTCGACGTCCCAGACGCCGGAGAGGACGATCGTGCCGCGCACGTCGCGCGCGAGCGCCTCGTCGGTGCCGATGAGCGCGACGAGGTGGCCGCCGGCGGAGTGCCCCATCGTGTAGAGGCGCTTCGGATCGCCGCCGTACTCCTCGGCGTGCGCCGTCGTCCAGCGCATCGCGGCGAGGACGTCGTCGAGGATGCCGTCGATCGCGACCTCGGGCGTGAGGCGGTAGCTCTGCACCACCGTGACGATGCCGCGCCGCGCGAGGGCCTCGCCGACGGAGCCGTAGAGGCCGGTCGCGAGGGCGTAGTAGCTCTTGTCGCCCTGCTTCCAGTAGCCGCCGTGGACGAAGTGCACGACCGGCGCGCCGCGCGCGTCCTTCGGCGCGTAGACGTCGAGGCGGTGCTTCGGGTTCGTGCTGCCTTCGACGTACGTGACGTCGCGCGTGACGGTGACCTCTCCGGCGGGGTACGCGAGGCGGAGGCGCGTCTTCTTGCGCGTGACGACGGCGCCGGCGATCGCGCCGAGCGCGACGACGGCGGCGCTCGCGAGCGCGAGCTTCTTCCTCAGCGACATGGTGCTCAAGGCTCGAACTGGATGCGGAAGCGATACTTGCCGGGCTTCGCGTCCTTCGTGAACACCTTCACGACGTAGGCCCCGGCCTCGAAGCTCTTCACGTCGGTGGCCTTCAGAGTCTTGTCGTTCACGAGGAGATCGAAGTCGACCTGGCCTTCGATCACCGCCTGGAACACGGTGAGCTTCTTCCCGGCCGGCGTCTCGAACGTCGCGTAGTCGACGTCGGCGCCGGGCGAGATGGTCCCGCAGAACGCGAGCCCGTTCACCTTGTTCGCCTCCGCGGGCGTGTCGTTCGCCTCGGTCTCGACCGTGGTCCCGAGCGCGCAGTCGACCGGGATCGGCGCCGGCGACGGCGGCCCGCCGGACCCACCCGTCGCGGTCGTCGTCGACGTCGGCGCGGGCGGCGTCACGTCGGCCCCCGCGTCCGCGACCGGCGCCGGCGCGTCATCGTCGCCGCACGCCGCGCCCGCGACGGCGAGCGCCACGAGCGCTGTCCAAGTGCCGACAGCGGCGCGAGGGCCACCCGACCGGGCCGTCGGCATGCCGACAGCGGCGAGGGAGACGGGCGGATGCTGGCGCGGCGACGAGGAGCCCACGTCTCCACTATCCACGGAAATTTCCGGTGTGGGGGCCGCAAAAGTGATGACGCAGTGGGCT
This sequence comes from Labilithrix sp., assembly GCA_019637155.1. Taxonomy (NCBI): domain Bacteria; kingdom Pseudomonadati; phylum Myxococcota; order Polyangiales; family Labilitrichaceae; genus Labilithrix; species Labilithrix sp. The sequence continues at coordinate 288,783 of JAHBWE010000002.1, forward strand.
ATTTCATGACATGTGGTGGCGTGAGGGGATGTGGTCCCTCATATAAAGAGCCCCTGTTTCGCACGGGGACACGAACGCCAATGCGCACTGCTGCTCTTCTCCTTCTTGGTTCCACGCTCGCGGGCACGTTCGCCGTCACCGGTTGCTCCGGCGCCGACGAGGACACCGGCGAGGCCACCTCCGAGGTCGGGGCGTGCGCCGACGTGAGCCCCGACACGTTCCGGTTCTCGCATGGCGACGACGACGGGCACGCCGATCCGCTCGGCGCGGTGGCGGCGCACCAGGCGCGCGCGGGCCGCGTGAAGGCCGGCGACATCGTGCAGGCCGCGGACGCGCGGCACAAGGTCCGGCCCGGCGACTTCGTCCTCGCGAACGACAAAGTTGCAGTCTACATCGAAGACGTCGGCCGCTCCGACGGGTACTTCCCGTTCGGCGGCGAGATCCTGAGCCTCGACAAGATCGGCGCGAACGGCCGGCCGCAGGGGCTCTCCCACTACGGCGAGACCGTCCTCATGTTCGGGCTCCAGACGATCGCGCCGGACAAGGTGACCGTGCTCGCCGACGGCAGCGACGGCGGGCCCGCGATCGTGCGCGCGTCGGGCATCCTGAAGCTCATCCCCTCGCTCGACGCGTTCCTCATGCTCTTCCCCGACCAGTACGGCTTCGCCGCCGCGGTCGACTACATCCTCGAGCCGGGAGCGTCGAAGGTCACGCTCCGCTACAGCGTCGCGAACTCGCGCAACCAGGCGGTGAGCTTCACGACGCGCTCGCACCTCGGCGTGTTCCAGTCTTCGTGGTCGCAGACCTTCGCCGAGAACGGCGGCTTCGGGAAGGTCACCGGCCAGAAGCCCTTCATCGCGTGGGAGCAGGGCGACGCGTCGTTCCTCGTGCGGCCGCGCAACGGAAAGCTCCAGACGTTCCTCGCGACGAACGGGCTCGAGGCCTACCAGGCCCCCACGATCCCGCTCCAGGCCTGCGAGAAGAAGACGGTCGAGTACGCCGATCTCGTGATCGGCGGCCCCGGCATCGACGGCCTCCTCGAGGCCAAGCGCGCGGCGTTCGGAGAGGCGCCGTGGCGCGAGGTGCACGGCGTCGTGCGCGAGAACGGCGGCGGCCCGCTCGCCGGCGCGATGGTCCACGCGACCGGCAACACCGGCTACCTCACGCGCGCGGTCGCGGACGCGGAGGGCAAGTACACGATCCACGTGCCGCCGACCGGCGCGGTGAACCTCACCGCCACCGCGAAGGGCTGGGCGGTCCCGAGCGCGCGTCCGCTCGCCGCGACCGAGAGCGACGTCGACCTCACGTTGCCGAAGCGCGCGACGATCGAGGTCACGACGACCGACGCCGACACCGACGAGGCGCTCCCGGTCCGCATCCAGATCATCCCCGACGCGCCGTACGCGAAGGCGCCCGCGTCGTTCGGGCTCAAGGCCGACGAGCCCGACGATCGGCTCTACCGCGAGTACGCGATCAGCGGGAAGCTCAGCGTCCCGGTGCCGCCCGGCGGCTACCGCGTCGTCGTCACGCGCGGCTTCGAGTACGAGCTCTTCGACGCGCCAGTCCTCGCCGAGGAAGGGAAGACCGCGACGGTCACCGCGAAGCTCCGGCACTCCGTCGCGACGCCCGACTCGATGTGCGCCGACTTCCACATCCACTCGGCGTATTCGGTCGACTCCGACGATCCGGTGCTCCGCAAGGTCGAGGCCTCGCTCGCGGACGGCCTCGAGATCCCGGTCTCGAGCGAGCACGAGTACATCATCGATTTCCAGCCGATCATCGAGCAGCTCGGCATGACGAAGTGGGCCTTCGGCGTCCCGTCGGAGGAGCTCACGACGTTCAAGTACGGTCACTTCGGCGTCTTCCCGCTCGTGCCGCAGCCCGACCAGACGAACAACGGCGCGATCGACTGGACCTACCAGACGCCGGCCACCATCCTCCCGAGCGTCGAAGAGCTCGCCTCGAAGCCGCTCCTCATCGTGAACCACCCGCGCGGGAGCATGGGCTACCTCGATCAGGCCGGCTACGATCCTGCGCGCGGCAAGGGCCAGGACGGCCTCTGGAGCGACGCGTTCCACGCGCTCGAGGTCTTCAACGACAGCGACTTCGAGGCGAGCCGCGAGAGCACCGTCGCCGACTGGTTCGGGATGCTGAACGCGGGCCGCAAGATGGCGGCGACCGGCGCGAGCGACTCGCACCACCTCAGCACGAACCCGGTGGGCTACCCGAGCACCTGCCTCCGCTTCGGCCACGACGATCCGCGACAGCTCACCGCGAACGCGATCCGCGACGCGCTCCGCAACGGCGCCGCGGTCGTCAACGGCGGCATCACGCTCGCGGCAGAGGGGCCCGACGGCACGACGCCCGGCGGCGACTCCACCGCCGGCGCGTACAAGGTCTCGGTCTCGTCGCCGAGCTGGATCCGTCCCTCGAGCGTCGAGGTCATCGTCGACGGCAAGACGACGCAGACGATCGCGCTCGATCCGAACGCGGCGGGCTCCGGCCCCGGCAAGCGCTGGGAGCTCTCGATCCCGGTCGCGCCGGTCGAGAGCCGCCCGCGCCACTGGGTCGTCTTCCACGTGAAGGGCGACGGCGACCTCGCGCCGCTCCACCCCGGCCGTAAGCCCTTCGCGGTGTCGAACCCGATCTACTTCTGAGAGCTGGCGTCCGCGTCGTAACAGGCGCATACGCGAGACATGCGCCTCGCGTGCACGGTCTTCTTCTTCGTTCTCGCCGGCGTCGCTACGGTCGGCGGATGCTCCTCCGACGACGGCGGCGTGCCCGCCGCGCCGCCGCCGGTCGCGAACGTCTGCGAGGACCCTCGGTTCCGCTTCCCGAACGGCGGCGACGGGCACGCCGATCCGCTCGGCGCCGCCGCCGCGCGCCAGGCCCGCGCGGGCAAGATCACGCGCGCGAGCGACGTCGTCCAGTCGGTGGAGGCGCGGCACAAGGCGCGGCTCGGCGACTTCGTGCTCGCGAACGACAAGATTGCAGTCTACATCGAAGCAGAGAACGGCGCGCACGAGAGCGACGGCTACTTCGCGTTCGGCGGCGAGATCCTCGCGATCGACGTGATCGGCGTCGACGGGCGCCCGGCGGGCCTCTCCACCTTCGGCGAGGCGGTGATGTTCTTCGGCCTCCAGACGATCGCGCCGGAGAAGGTCTCCGTCCTCGCCGACGGCAGCGACGGCAAGGCCGCGATCGTGCGCGCGCAGGGCACGCTGAAGACGGTCGCGTCGCTCGATTTCTTCAGCAACGTCTTCCCCGACAAATACGACTTCCCGGTCGCGATCGACTACGTCCTCGAGCCGGGCGCGATGAAGGTCGCGACCCGCATCAGCGTCGCGAACGCGACGAACGCGCCGGTCGACCTCACGAACAAGCTCCACCTCGCGACGTTCCAGGGCTCGCGCTCGCAGACGTTCCACGAGGGAGGCGGCTTCGGACCGATCCGCGGCGAGCAGCCGTTCGTCGCGTGGGACAACGGCCCGTCGTCGGCGTGGCTCTACCGCTCGCCGCTCGGTCCGATGGCCCCCGCGCTCACGGTCGCGGGGATGGAGGTCCTGAACACACCCGCGTTCCCGCTCGCGCCGTGCGAGCACAAGACCGTCGACTACATCGACGTCCTCGCCGGCCGCGGGCTCGACGACGTGCTCGAGGCGAAGCGCGTGACGTACGGCGAGAAGGCGTGGCGCGTCGTCCGCGGCAGCGTGCGCGAGACCGGCGGCACCGGCCTCGCGGGCGCGCTCGTGCACGTGCGCTCGAACGGCGCCTACGTCATGCGCGCGATCACGGACCAGGACGGCGGGTTCTCGCTCCACGTCCCGATCGATCAGCCCGTCGACTTCACCCCCACGTTGAAGGGCTGGCCCGTCCCCGCGCCGAGCCCGCTCACGCCCGGCGCCGGCGTCGTCGACCTCGTCCTCCCGCGCCGCGCGTCGATCGCGGTGACGGCGATCGACGCCGACACGAGGGAGCGGCTCCCGGTCCGCGTGCAGGTCATCCCCGCCGCGGCGGTGCCGGAGGCGGACCGCTCGTTCGGCGTCGAGAGCGAAGGCGACGGCCTCCTCTACCGCGAGTACGTGATGAGCGGCGAGGCCACGCTCCCGGTGCCGCCGGGCGAGCACCGCGTCATCGTCTCGCGCGGCTACGAGTACGAGCTCCACGACGAGGTCGTCACCGCCGAGGCCGGCAAGACGACGCAGGTCTCCGTCGCGCTGAAGCACTCCGTCGACTCGACCGGCGTCATGTGCGGAGACTTCCACATCCACTCGATGTACTCGGTCGACTCCTCCGATCCGGTGGAGCTCAAGGTGCGCGGCGCGATCGCGGACGGCCTCGAGATCCCGGTCTCGACCGAGCACGAGTACGTCATCGACTTCCAGCCGGTGATCCAAAAGCTCGGCCTCACGAAGTGGGCGTTCGGGCTCTCCGCCGAGGAGCTCACGACGTTCAAGTGGGGCCACTTCGGCGTCTTCCCGCTCTCGGTGGATCCCGAAGCGACGAACAACGGCGCGATCGACTCGACGAAGGAGTACCCGCCGGTGCTCTTCCCGCAGATCGCGGCGCGCCCCGACGACCCGCTCTTCATCGTCAACCATCCGCGCTCCGCGGCGCTCAACCAGGGCTACTTCGAGGTCGCGGGCTTCGATCGCGCGACGCTCACCGGCTCGAACAAGGAGGTCTGGAGCGACGTGTTCGGCGCGCTCGAGGTCTTCAACGACAGCGACTTCGAGCGCGAGCGTGAGCGCGTCGTCGCGGACTGGTTCGCGTTCCTCAACGCCGGCAGGAAGATGCCCGCGGTCGGGAGCAGCGACAGCCACTCGCTCCGCTCGCGGCCGGTCGGCTACCCGCGCACGTGCATGCGCTTCGGCCACGACGATCCCACCCAGCTCAACCCCGGCCTCGTCCGCGACGCGCTCGCGGCGGGCGCGTCGACGATCAGCGGCGGCCTCTTCATGACGGTGGAGGGCCCGAACGGCGTCGGCCCCGGCGGCACGACCACGGCGGGGAAGTACAAGGTCGTCGTCGCCTCGCCGAGCTGGGTCGACACCACCTCGCTGGAGGTCATCGTCGACGGCACGACCGCGCAGACGATCGCGATCGACCCGACCACGGGCGGCCCGGGCCCGGGCCATCGTTACACGCTCGAGGTCGACGTCGCGCCGTCGCAGAGCAAGCCGCAACACTGGGTCGTCTTCCACGCAAAGGGCGACGGCGACCTCGCGCCGGTGCATCCAGGCCGCAACGCCTTCGCGGTCTCGAACCCTGTTTTTTTCTGACGAGAGGGGCGCTGCCCCTCTCGTGCTCTCCCCGCCGGGGGATGCTTCGCGCGCGGGGCGCGCTACGCCGCCCCCGGACCCCCGCAGAGGGGGGCGCGCTGCCGCCCCTGGACTCCGCAGAGGGGGCGCGCTCGCCGCCCTCGGACTCCCGCAGAAGGGGGGCGTCCTATGGGGCGATGGCGTCGAAGAGGGGGGCGGTGAGGAGGTGCTCGTCGGCGTTGAGGCGGGCGCGTTCCTCTGTGAGCGTGGCTGCGAGGGTGGGGTGGGCGTCGAGGAGCCAGCGCAGCGTCTTGTAGGCGAGGGCGGCGTGGCGGGCTTCGTCGTCTGCGATCGTCGCGTAGTACGCGGCGAGCTCGGGGTCGCGCGCGTGCTCGCGGCGCTCGTCGGCGTCGGCGGCGGCGAGCGTCTCGCCGACCGCGCCGCCGCGGAGGACGTCGCGGAAGAAATCGGCGACGTCGCGGCGGAGCGGGAGCGTCGCGGCTTCGAGCGCGGCGATGCGGAGCGGACGACCGGCCCGCTCGAGGAGCGCGAGCGTCATCTCGGTGTGACGGATCTCGTCCGCGAGCGCGGCTTGCGTCTCGTGGACGAGCGCGAGCGGCGCGCCGAGCGCCATCAGCTCGCAGACGGTGCGCGCGAACGCGGCGATGCTCGCGTGCTCGTCGTGCGCGGCGCGAACGAGCGCGGCGGTCTCGTCGTCCCCGAGCGCCGCGTGCGGGGCGACGTACGTGACGCCCTCGACCACGAGCGGGCGGCCCTTGATCACGCGCACGTTCCCGCGCGGCGTGGGCGGCGGACGCGAAGGCGGCGGCGGGCGGCCGATCGAGAGGACCGGGCGCGGCGGCGGCCGGAAGCTCGTCATGCCGGATGGCGACGGCCTCGACGATGCCGCCGCCGACGACGCCGCCGAGGAGATCGGCGCGAGCGTGGACCCGACCGGGCCGGGCTCGTGCCCGAGGATGAACGGGCCCTCCGTCGTCGTGCTCGTCGGCGTGACGCTGCCGATCGGGATCACCTCCGCCTCGACGACCGGTCCTTGCGACGCGCACGAAGCGAACGCCCCGCCCACTCCGAGGTGAGCGAGGACGAGGAGCGGGATCCGCGACGAGCGCATCGGGCAGAGCGTACCAGCCTACGGGGCGGCGTTGCAGCAAGCCGGGAACACGGGCGGAGGGCTCGTGCGCTTGCACTCCTGCTGGCAGATGCCGCTGACGCCGTCTCCGCAGCTGGCGACCTTGGTGCCCCTACCGCCCTTGCACTCGACGACGAGCTGCTGATTCGTCGCCGGCTCGTAGTCGCGGAAGGTCGCGATGCAGTACGTGCCGTTGGGCTTTCCAGCGCAATCATCGCATATATCGTTTTCCCCGAACGGCATGACGAGGCAGCCGCTCGCGCAGCGATGCACGCACTTGTTGACACAGTCGACGAGGTCGTTGGCCCCGCCCGTGTACCCCGAGAAGGACGACCCGCAGCTCAGCGCCGCCTTCCCCGCGCACGCGGCGTCGGTGACCGCCGGATCGTCCACGCAGCCGGGCGGCAACGAGGACGTCGCGTCGCCCGCCGCGTCCTCGTGGGCCTCGGATGCGCCGTCCTCGCTCGAGGTCGTTCCCGCCTCGTTCACCTCGCTCGAGTCGGGAGGAGCGTCGAGCGCCTCCACGCCGAACGGCGTCGAGCAGGCGTACGCGGTCGTGAGCGCCGCGCCACCGAAGAGCAACCGCCGACCCCAACGCATCCGGCAGAGCGTAGCAGCGACCCCTTGTCAGGAGATATTTCGTGTGCGAAATATCTCGGCCATCCCATGCCGAACATGCGAGAGCTCGTCGCCGATCTCGAGGCCCGCCGCGCGCAGATCCGCGAGATGGGCGGGGCGGAGAAGGTCAAGAAGCAACACGAGCGCGGAAAGCTCACCGCGCGCGAGCGCGTCGCGGCGCTCTTCGACGACGGCGTCTACTTCGAGGTCGGCGCGCACGGCACGCAGATGGGCCTCGCCGCCGGGCCCGACGGCAAGGACAAGCCGCCCGCCGACGCGGTCGTCTGCGCGTTCGGCAAGGTCGACGGGCGCATGGTGTGCTGCGCCGCCTACGACTTCACGGTGAAGGGCGGCACCGTGAGCTACACCGGCGAAGAGAAGGTCACGCGCCTCCGCTCGATGAGCCTCAAGGGCCGCTGGCCGATGGTGTGGTTCATCGACTCGGGCGGCGCGCGCATCGATCCGGGCTCGAACCACCCCGACATGATCTCGCTCTTCGCCGGCTCGGGGCACCTGTTCCGCGAGCAGGTCCACATGAGCGGCGTCGTCCCGCAGGTCGCGGCAATGGTCGGCCCCGGCGCGGCCGGCACGGCGTACATCCCCGGCCTCGCCGACTTCGTGCCGATGGTGAAGAACGTCGGCTCCCTCGCGCTCGCGGGACCGCCGCTCGTGAAGGCGGTGACGGGGCAGGACATCACCGAGCAGGAGCTCGGCGGCTCGAAGGTGCACTCCGAGACGAGCGGCGTCGGCGACGGCGAATACGAGAGCGACGCCGACGCGATCGCGGCGACGAAGAAGTACCTCTCCTTCATGCCGTCGTCCTGCGACGAGCTCCCGCCCGAGCTGCCGGTGACGGACCCGATCGATCGACGCGAGGAGTCGCTCCTCGATCTGCTCCCCGACTCCGCGCGGAAGCCGTACGACATGTACAAGCTGATCCGCGCCATCGTCGATCACGGCGAGATCCTCGACATCAAGCCGCGGTTCGCGCGCAGCATCATCACCTGTCTCGCGCGCATCGGCGGCAAGAGCGTCGGCATCGTCGCGAACCAGCCGAACTGGCTCGGCGGCATCCTCGAGAACGACTCCGCCGACAAGGCCGCGCGCTTCATGCAGATCTGCGACGCGTTCAACGTGCCGCTCGTGTTCCTCCAGGACGTGCCCGGCTTCATGGTCGGCTCGAAGGTGGAGCACGCCGGCATCATCCGCCACGGCGCGAAGATGCTGCACGTGATGAGCGCCGCGACGGTGCCGAAGATCACCTGCGTCGTGCGCAAGGCCTACGGCGCGGGCTACTACGTGATGTGCGGGCGCGCGTACGAGCCGGACCTCTTGCTCTCGTGGCCCACCGGCGAGATCTCGGTGATGGGCGCGGAGGGCATGGTCGGCATCGCCGCGCGCAAGCTGTTCCCGAACGGCGACGCGCCGCCGGAGGCGAAGGCCGCGATCGTCGAGCAGATCAGGAAGAACATCGACATCTACAAGGTCGCGGGCTGGGCCCTCGTCGACGAGGTCATCGACCCGCGCGACACGCGCAAGGCGATCGCGTGGGGCCTCGAGCTCTCCCGCCACAAGAAGGTCGAGCGCGCGCACAAGAAGCGCGGCATCATCCCGGTCTGAGCGCGCGGCGCATCAGCGGCCGGCGGACGCGCGACCCGCTTCGAAGTGAGCGACGATGCGCTCGCGCGGGAGGGCCCTCTCGTAGATCGCGACCTCGTCGAGGACGCCGGTGAACGAGGCGCCGATCGTGAGGTGCTCGCCGGTGTTCGGGGCATCGATCTTCGGATCGATCGTGCCGCCGCCTTGCGGCACGCCGTCGACGTACATCGTCGAGACGGCGCGTCCGCTCGGCTCCGCCGCGACCGTCAGCACGAGGTGGACGAAGCCGCTCGCGAGCCGGTCCCTCGTCTGCGTGCTGAGGTCGACGCCCTGGCCCCAGAACTCGAAGTGGACGTGGCTGTCCGAGCCGCGCGCGTACATGATCCAACCCTGGAAGGGGTCGACGTCCTCGTCGCGCTTCGAGAAGATCCAGCGGTCCTTGCCGTTGGGCTCGTCCGCCGCCCAGACCTCCAGCGTGAAGCTGCTCGCGCCGGCGAAGTCGTAGACGTCGCCGACGTCGAGGCCGCCCCACGGAGCGAAGCGCGCGCCCTTGCCGATCGCGCCGGGGACGCCGAGGACCATCTCCTGGCTCGGCGTCCCCGCGTGGCCGCCGCGCGCGTCGGCGACGGTGCTCGCGCCGGCTTCTTCCTCGAAGCGCCACCACGACGACGGAGCGTCGGCGCTCACCTCGCGACCGTACGGGTCGAGCGGGTCGTCGCCGGCGTCCGGCGGAGGCTCGCCGCCGTCGGTCGCGGGCGGCGTCGCCGTCGCGCCGGCGTCGTCGCCCGGCGCGGCGTTCGCGTTCGCGTCGCCGCCGCTCAGTCCGTCGAGGCTCGTCGCGAGCGAGCACGCGCCGCAGGCGAGGGCGAGCGCGAGGAGCGCGGCGATCCAACCCCGTCTCGACATGCGATGGACGGAGGTTACCTCCTCGCGGAACGGCGCGCCTTCATCTAAGTTTCTCCCACCTATGGAAGGCGAAGCGAAGGACTTCATCCGAGAGATGATTCGCGCCGACGTGGCGGCGGGGAAACACGGCGGAAAGGTCGTGACGCGGTTCCCGCCCGAGCCGAACGGCTGGCTCCACATCGGCCACGCGAAGGCGATCTGCATCGACTTCGGCGTCGCGCAGGAGTTCGGCGGCCGCTGCCACCTCCGCATGGACGACACGAACCCCACGACCGAGGACATGGACTACGTCCGCGCCATCCAGCGCGACGTGAAGTGGCTCGGCTTCGACTGGGGCGAGCACATGTACTATGCATCCGATTACTTCGCGCGCTTCTACGAGCTCGGCCGGCTCCTCATCGAGCGCGGCCGCGCGTACGTGTGCGACCTCTCGGAGGAGGAGTTCTCGAAGAGCTACCGCGGCACGATCACCGAGCCCGGCAAGGTGAGCCCGTTCGCGTCGCGCAGCGTCGAGGAGAACCTCGACCTCTTCCGCCGGATGAAGGAGGGCGAGTTCAAGGACGGCGAGCGCGTGCTGCGCGCGCGCATCGACATGGCCTCCCCCAACATGAAGATGCGCGACCCGCCGCTCGTCCGCATCAAGCACGCGCACCACTTCCGCACCGGCGACGCGTGGTGCATCTACCCGCTCTACGACTACGCGCACTGCCTCGAGGACTCCTTCGAGGGCGTGACGCACTCGCTCTGCACGCTCGAGTTCGAGAGCGCGCGCGAGCTCTACGACTGGGTCATCCAGGCGACGGAGGTCCCGCACGTCCCGAAGCAGACGGAGTTCGCGCGGCTCAACATCACGTACACGGTGATGAGCAAGCGCAAGCTCCTCCAGCTCGTCGAGCAGAAGCACGTGAGCGGCTGGGACGATCCGCGCATGCCCACCATCGCGGGCCTGCGCCGTCGCGGCGTCACGCCGGAGGCGCTCCGCACCTTCTGCGCGCGCATCGGCGTCGCGAAGAACATCTCCACCGTCGACATCGCGCTCCTCGAGCACACGATCCGCGAGGACCTCGACCGCCGCTCGCCGCGGGTGATGGCGGTGCTGAACCCGGTCGAGCTCGTCGTCGACACGTGGGCGGGCGACACGACCGACGAGCTCGAGGCCGGCTACTGGCCGGCGGGCACCGAGCCGGCGGCGGGGGCGGCGCGCACGGGGAGCCGCACGCTCCCGTTCTCACGCGTCCTCTACGTCGAGCGCGACGACTTCGCGGAGGACCCCCCGAAGGGCTGGCACCGCCTCGCGATCGGCAAGAAGGTGCGCCTCCGCCACGGCTACATCGTGACGTGCACGAGCGTGGAGAAGGACGCGGCAGGCAACGTCGTCCGTATTCACTGCGCGCACGATCCCGACACGCGCGGCGGCACCGCGCGCGCGGGAGAGAAGGTCGACGGCACGATCCACTGGGTCTCGGCCTCGCACGCGGTCGACGTCGACGCGCGCATCTACGATCGCCTCTTCACGGTGGAGAACCCGGGCGACGGCGACGCCGACTTCGTCACGCAGCTGAACCCGAGGTCGCTCACCGTCGTGAAGGCGAAGGCGGAGCCGTCCCTCGCGACCGCGAGGGCAGGGGAGCACTATCAGCTGGAGCGGGTGGGGTTCTTCGTCGTCGACGAAGACACCGCGCAGGGGCCGGTCGCCTTGAACCGCACCGTGGCGCTGAAGGACTCGTGGCAGAAGGTCGTCGCGGCGGCGTCGGCTCCTTCGGGGCGGCCGGCGGCGGCGGCGCCGGCCGCGGGCGCGCCGCGGGCGCCGAAGGAGAGCAAGGTGGCGGAGCTGTCACCGGAGGCGATCGCGCTTCGTGACGCGCACGGTCTCGCGCCGGACATCGCGCGCGCGATCGCGGGCGAGCCGGCGCTGGCGTCGATGTTCCTGGCGGTCGTGGCGACCGCGGAGGGGAAGGCGGCGGCGAAGCCGATCGCGACGATGCTGGCCAACGACGTCCTCGGCGAGCTCCGCGCGAGGAAGCTGGACGCGGTCCCCTTCGGGCCGGCGGCGGCGCTCGAGCTCGCGGCGCTCCTGAAGGAGGGCATCATCTCGAGCGCGCAGACGAAGGAGGTCCTCGCGGTCCTCTTCGTGACGCCGGACAAGACCCCGCGCGCCGTCGTCGCGGAGAAGGGCCTCGCGCAGATCGCGAACGCGGACGCGCTCCTCCCGGTCGTCGACGAGGTCCTCGCCGCGAACGCGGACGCGGTCGGCCGCTACAAGGCGGGCAACGCGAACGTCGTCGGCGCCCTCGTCGGCATGGTCATGAAGAAGAGCGGCGGCCGCGCCAACGCGAAGCTGGTGAAGGAGCTCCTCGAACAGCGCCTCGCCTGACCCGCTCCGCTCAATCGTCTCCCGGGAGGTCGAGCGCGCCTTCGTAGAGATCGTCCACCACGAGGACGGTCCCGTCGGTCAGCTCGAGCCGCGCACCTTGGCCGACGACGCGGTAGGTCCACGTGCCGTTGGTCGCCCGCGCGAAGTGTTCGAGCCGCGCGCTCCGCTGCGAGACGAGGACGTAGTCCGTGAGCGACGCGATGCTCTGGTAGTCCTCCCATTTGTCGCCACGATCGTGCTTCTCCGTGCCTTGCGAGAGGACCTCGACCACGACGCGCGGGTTCTCGATTACGTCCGTCGTCCCGGGGTGGAGCACGACCGGCCCGCAGACCACCGTACCGTCGGGGTAGACGAAGTCCCCCGTCGCGGGGACGTGGACCTTTTGATCCGACGAAAATGGTCCGCGCGGACCTCCGCGGAGCGCCTCACGAAGCGCGGCCAGCACGTTCGCGCTCAACCGGTTGTGACGGGGGCTCCCGCCGGCCATCGCGAAGACCTCTCCGCGAAGGAGCTGATGCTTGCCCAGCTGCGCTCGCTCCCACGCGAGGTATTCAGTGGCCCCCATGCGCACGGCTCGCGAGGTCGTGGCGCTCACGGTCGTACGATACCACTCGCCCGCACGCGGGCGTTTCCCGAGGCCGGTCACGTCTGCTGGGAGCGCCTACCCTTCCTGAATTGAAAATGACTTTCACTTGCAATATGGTGCCGGCAGTTGCGAGCGGCGTGGGTGCGTCACGGAGTCGTAGTGGTCGTGGCGTGTGGTGCGGGCGCTCAGGTGCAGTAGAGGTGAGGTCATGCGCTGGTTGAAGCTCGGGATCGTGTCGGTGGTGGGGGTCGTCGTTGGGTGCGGTGGGGCGTCGGCGAGCGCGCCGGAGACGTCGGCGGCGCCTGCGACGTCGGCGACCGCCGCGGCGGGGTCGGGGTTCGGCGTGATCGTCATGGCGCACGGTGGGTCGCCGGAGTGGAACCAAGGGGTCATCGACAGCGTCGAGCCGCTGCGGGCGAAGTATCCGATCGAGATCGCGTTCGGGATGGCCGACGCGACGACGATGAAAGACGCCGCGCAGAAGATCGAGGCGCGCGGCGCGAAGCGCGTCGCCGTCGTGCGGCTCTTCGTCAGCGGCGAGAGCTGGTTCGAGCGGACGGAGCAGATCTTCGGCACGAAGCCCGGCGCGCCGGCCGACGGCGGCGCGTCGGACCCGCATGCTGCGCATCACGGTGGCGGGCACGGCGGGCACTCGATGGCGTTCTTTCGCGTGCCGAGCGTCGCGTCGTATGCGTTCACGACGGAGGGGCTCTCCGATGTCCCCGAGATGGGGGTCGTCCTCGCCGATCGCGCCGCCGCGCTGAGCAAGGAGCCCGCGAAGGAGGACGTGCTCATCCTCGCCCACGGGCCCGAGGACGACGGCGAGAACGAGCGGTGGCTCACGAAGCTCGGCTCGCGCGCCGACACGATCAAGAAGCGGGCGCCCTTCCGCCGCGTGCAGGTCGAGACGCTGCGCGAGGACTGGCCCGACAAGCGCGCGCCCGCGGAGCAGCGCATCCGCGCCTATGTCGAGCGCGCCAAGAACGAAGGCGGGAAGGCGATCGTGATCCCGTTCCGCGTGCAGGGGTTCGGTCCGTACAAGGAGGTGCTGAAGGACCTCGACTACGTCGCCGACGGGAAGGGGCTCATCCCGCACCCCGAGGTGACGAAGTGGATCGATCGCCAGATCGTCGCGCTCCAGGCCGGGCCCTTCCGGCCGCAGGTTCAGTGACGGAGCGCGGCCGAGTACCAGGTGTTGGCGTCGTACCAGCCGTTGCCGTCGCCGCCCCAGCCCATCTCCAGCTCGAAGCGGCCGTTCGAGTAGCCCTTCGCGATCGGGTAGTGGCCGTCGCCGCCGAAGAGCGAGCCCGTGCCGACGATCGCGGGGCGGCCGTCGCAGAGCGCGTCGAGCATCGCGTCGCGCACGCCGTTGTCGGCGATCATCAGGAAGTTGTAACGTGCATCGAACGTCACGCCCGGCGCGCGCGCGGTGATGAAGCCGCCGACGTCGCCCATCGCCCACGGCGTCGTCATGCCCTGGCCCTCGATGCACGACGTCCGCACGACGCGGTTGATCTGCATCATCAGGTTCGAGACGTCCGCGTTCATCGCGAGCGGCGCGTTCGGGAGGAGACCCGCGAACGCGCCGTCGTTCGCCGGATCGGCCGCCGCGCGACGGCTGCCCCAGCCGAAGAGCGTCGCCCACGCGGTCGGCCCGCAGCCGCTCATGCACGCGGTCGTGTTCGGCCCCTCGCCGGGCGAGAGCTGATCGTACGAAGGGACCTCGCCCTTCACCATGCAGGTCCTCTCCGGCGCCGTGCCTCCGAAGAGCGGCGAGTCTTGCGTGCGGAGGCTCTTCGCGTTCTTCACGTGCGCCTCGAGGAGCTCCGTGCGCGCGGCGCGCCACGTGCGCATCGCCTCCTCCGTCGACACCGGCACGAACGTCGCCTCCTCACCGGAGCGATCGATGCGGAGGAGCGAGCGCGTCGAGCGGCCGAGCGCGTTGCCGAGCCCGTCGGCCGCGACGTACACCGCGGCGTCGAGGCGGTACACGCGCGTCATCGCCGACCGCACTCCGAGCTCGAGCCGCGCGCTCGGGCTGCGACCCGTCGTGCCGTACTCGACCACGCGCGCGGGGCCGCTCGCCGTGACGACCGCCCACCCGCTCGCGGTCGCGATCTCGAAGTACGCCGGCGCGTCGCCGTCCGGCTCGTAGATCGGCCGGCCGCGCGTCGCGTCGAGGCCCGCCGTCGCCTTCACCGTCGCCGCCGCTTCGCTCGGCAGCGTCACGAGGCCGTCGTCGTCCACGTTCACCGCCGCCGGGCTCGCGCTCTCGTCCCCTGCCGTCGTCGCGCAGCCCGCGAGCACAGCCCCCGCGCCGGCAAGGAGAGCGCCCGCAAGGAGACGGAGCCGTTTCATCGGCTGCATCCTGGCCCACCTTCCCTGAACGACGCGTCTCAAAGGTGTCCTAATGTGCGATTCTTGCCTACCCGTGGAAAAGCCACACCGCGGCCGGAATTACGGGCAAATTCGAGGGTATGTCGGACCCCGTCGCGATCCTCTCGAAGCTCGTGGCCTACCGCTCGGACGTGGTCGGCGGCGAGGAGCGTCCGATCGCGGAGCACCTCGCGGAGCTGTTCCGCGGGCTCGGACCCGACCGAGGACCCGACGAGGTGACGGTGGGCGACGTCCCCCGTCCGAACGGGAAGACCGCGTCGTGGGTCTACGCGCGTTATGGAGCGCCGAAGGTCCTCGTCAACGCGCACCTCGACACCGTGCCCCCGAACAGCGAGTGGAGCGCCGACCCGTTCACGCCGCGCGTCGCCGACGGCAAGCTCTACGCGCTCGGCGCGTGCGACACGAAGGGCGCGGCGGCGGCGATCCTCGCCGCCCTCGCCGAGACGCAGTCGAAGCCGAAGGACGTGGGCGTGCTCTTCTCCGGCGACGAGGAGTTCAGCAGCGTCGTGATGCGTTGGTTCGTGAAGAGCCCGCATCGCGAAGGGCTCGAGCGCGCGATCGTGTGCGAGCCGACGAACCTCCGCGTCGGCACGCGGCACCGCGGCTTCCACGCGTTCGAGGTCACGGTGGAGGGACCGGGCGGCCACTCGTCGCGCGCGGACACGACCTACGCGCCGCTCGCGCGCCTCGCGCGCCTCGCGACGGCGTTCGACGACTGGGCCGCGCAGCACAAAGGAAAGGGCCCGGAGGGCTTCCCCGGCATGTGCATGAACGTCGCGAAGCTCGACGGCGGCGTCGCCTTCAACGTGATCCCGCCGCAAGGCCGCCTCCTCGCGTCGATCCGCGTGCCGCCGGGCGTCGACTCCGCCGCGATCGGCGCGGAGCTCCGCGCGCTCCAAGAGCAGCTCGTGCCGGAGGCCACGTTCACGTTCCTGCGCGAGAACGTCCCCTTCGCGACGCGCGACCCTGCGTCGTTCGTCGAGCTCGTCGGCGACGCGGCGAAGGCGCCGATCGACCTCGGCTTCTGGACCGAGGCCGCCCTCCTCGCGCAGGCCGGCGTCGACGCCGTCGTGATCGGCCCCGGCGACATCGCGCAGGCCCACGGCCCCGACGAGTGGGTCCCGCTCGACGAGCTCCATCGCGCGAAGGAGATGTTCCAGCGCGTCTTCGCGCGTTAGCCGCGCGCGAGCGAGCGACTCAAGGTCAGGCCTTGCTCTTCGACCCAGCGGCGGAGGACCTCGAGGGCGCGCTTCTTCGGCGGCTTGTTCGCGGGGC